>DATKCI010000190.1:0-68936 GCA_035513255.1 Piscinibacter sp.
AGAGGGAGAGGGGGTAAAACGGCGCAGCGCCGCGGCGCTCACCGCTGCTTGAACGCCGGCTTCCTCTTGTTCACGAACGCGTCCATCCCTTCCTTCTGATCGTCCGTCGCGAACAGCGAATGGAACATGCGGCGTTCGAACTGGATGCCCTCGGCGAGCGGGCTCTCGTAGGCGCGGTTGAGTGCTTCCTTGGCCATCATCACGCTTGGGCCGCTGAATTCGCAGATGCTCTGCGCGGCGGCCAGCACCACGTCCATCAGCTCCGCGGCCGGCACCACGCGTGACACCAGTCCGGCGCGCTCGGCCTCGGCCGCGTCCATCATGCGGCCGGTCAGCACGAGGTCCATCGCCTTGGCCTTGCCCACCGCACGCGGCAGGCGCTGCGTGCCACCGGCGCCGGGGATGATCCCGAGCCTGATCTCGGGCTGGCCGAAGCGCGCACTGTCGGCGGCGATGATGACGTCGCACATCATCGCGACCTCGCAGCCGCCGCCGAGCGCGAAGCCGGCCACCGCGGCGACGACCGGCTTGCGGATCGTGCGGATCGTCTCCCAGTTGCGCGTGATGTAGTCGCTCTTGTAGACGTCCATGTAGGTCCAGCTCGCCATCGCGCCGATGTCGGCGCCGGCGGCAAAGGCCTTGTCGCTGCCGGTGATCACGATGCAGCCGATGCCGTCGTCGGCGTCGAAGGCTTTCAACGCATCGCCCAGCTCGTCCATCAAGCCGTCATTGAGCGCGTTGAGCTGCTTCGGCCGGTTCAAGGTGATCACGCCGGTCTTGCGTTCGCCGCTGCCGCGCACGTCGACGAGGATGAATTCGTGAGCCATACGCCCCTCCGGTGAAATAGTTGGCAACTATACGTCCGCACCCCGCCCCGAGAGGGTGGACACGCACTCCGCAGCGGGCCCGCACGCGGTAAGCTCCGCGTCAGCCGAAAGCACCTCACTGCGCACGCCATGTCATCTGTCTATCGCAAGACCGAAAAGGGACAACTCGAGATCGAGACCCGGGCCAACCGCCTCGTGCCGCGGCTGCGCACGGCGCTGATCATGGTCGACGGGAAACGCAACGACGAGGATCTGCGCAAGCTGATCCAGAACGACGCGGACGCCGCCCTGCAATCGCTGCTCGACGAAGGCTATGTGGAGGTCATCTCGGTCACGCCGGCGAAGCCGCCGCCGCCGCCGCCGCCCCCACCCACCGCCGCCGCCGAAGCCGCCCAGGCCGCCGCCGCCGGCCAGCGCGCGCTGGACGACGTGCGCAGAAAGGCCGTGCGCATGCTGACCGAGTTGGTCGGGCCGATGGGCGAAGCCGTGGCGATCAAGATGGAGAAGGCGCACAACTGGGAAGAGCTGCGCCACTCGCTGGCGATCGGCCAGGAGATTCTGCGCAACACCCGCGGCGCCGCGGTCGCGAAGGATTTCGGCGACAAGTTCCTGCCACCCGGTACCTGACGCGGGCGCCCTGTCAGCCGCCGACTTGCGGCTTGCGCTCGATCACGAGATCGATGAAGGTCTGCGGATCCTGGTGGATACGGATGCGCACCGGCAGGTAGGCCAGCGTCGGCGCGAACCAGATCTCGGCCGTCATGTCGCCACCCGGGCGCGCCACACGCCGCGGCTTCAACGGGAAGGCCTGGACGGCGCCGAACGGCGTGTAGACCATCTCCGGCGGCATCACGTCGTACACCCAGCGGCTGACGTTGCGTGGCAGGGCGAGTGGCACCTCCACGGTCGCGCCGGGCGTGAGCAATTCCGGCTGCGCCGTGAACCGGTAAGTCAGCTGGGCGAACTGGCTCGCCGCGTCCTGCACCCCTGGCCGCGTCGCGCGGCGGCGGCCGTCGGGCAGCACGACCGCATCCGGCTCGAACCGCAGCGTCACGCGGCGCCGGTCGTGAAACGCCAGCTTGCTGTCTTCGTCGTAGCGTTCCGGGGCGAGGCCTTCCTCGGTCAGCCGGCCGTCGCTGCTCATGCGGCGCGTCAGCAGCGGCGCGAACGGCAGGCCGACCGTCACGTCCAGATGCACCTGGTAGCGCGTGCCCACGCGCACCCATTCGACCTGCGCGCTGCCGTGGATCTCGCCGCGGTAATTGCCGGTCAGCACATAGCTCACGCGGGTGGAGGCAGGCCAGGCGAATGCCGGGGCGCTGGCGGTCTCGGCGGGCGGTTCGGCCGGGATATCCGCGACCACGGCGGGCAACTCGGGGGGCGGCGGTTCGGCGGGCGGCAACGGCGGGCTCGGTTCGAGCGCATCCACTGCCGACTGCACCGCCGAAGCCGCCGGCCGCGGTGCGGCAGGCGGCGCCACCCTGCGCTTCTTCGGCGGCGCAGGGGGCGGTGCCCGCGGCACGGCCTTCGGTGGCTCGCTGATGTCCATCTCGCGCACGTACACCACTTCGATGCGCGCCGGCATCGCCACATGCGCGTCGAACTCGGTCATGCGATCCGCCAAATGTTCGACCACGCAGGCATGAATGGCGATCACCGCGATCGCCAGCGACAGCGCTGCCGCTCGTCGCCGCGGACTCAGCCGCTGAACCATGCCTTGCGCAAGGCCGCTGCGGCCTGCAGCGGCTTGGCGTTCGGCGCCAGCGCCACCGTGCCGCGCTCGGCGCCGTCCTTCGGCCACGTCAGCGGCAGCGTCAGCACGCGCTGGTCGCGCGCCAGCAGCAGCGCGGCCGGCGTGCCGGGTTTCATCAGGCGCTGGGCGTCGTCGAGCCGGCGGATGCGCCAGCCGTCGACCGCCAGCAGTTCGTCGCCGGTCGACACGCCGGCACGCTCCGCCGCGCCGCCGCGCAGCACGTGGCTGACCTTCACGCCGGTCAGCGGGCTTTCGCTGACGCGCACGCCCAGCCGCTGCGCCATCGTCGGCGCCTGCGCCTGCCACTGCACGCCGAAGCGCTCGAGCAGCGGCACGAGCGGCAGGTCGTCGGTGCCATGCACCCACGCGGTGAGCTTGTCGTCGAGCGAGCGGCCGCCCACCTCGCGCAGCGCGGCGCGGATGTCCGCTTCGATGATCGGCCCACCGCCGCTTCTCGCCCACAGGTTGCGCATCACGTCGTCGAGCGAGCCCTTGCCCGAGCGCAGCGTCAGGTCCAGCGCCAGCGCGACGAGCGCGCCCTTGGTGTAGTAGCTGATCGTCGCGTTCGGCGTGTTCTCGTCGGTGCGGTAGTACTTCACCCACGCGTCGAAGCTCGCCTGCGCCACGCTTTGCACCTTGCGGCCCGGCAGCCCGAGCACGCCGCTGATGGTCTTCGAGACCAGCTTCAGGTAGCGCGCCTCGTCGATCAGCTTGGCGCGCAGGAGCAGCAAGTCGTCGTAGTAGGAGGTAAAGCCCTCGAAGAACCACAGCAGCTGGGTGTAGTTCTCGCGCGTGTAGTCGTAGGGCTCGAACTCGCGCGGCTTCAGGCGCTTGACGTTCCAGGTATGAAAGTACTCGTGGCTGATCAGCCCAAGCAGCGTCACGTAGGCGTCGCTGGTCTCGCTCTTGCCTTTTTGCGGCAGGTCGCGGCGCGCGGCGATCAACGCGGTGCTCGCGCGGTGCTCGAGTCCGCCGTAGCCGTCGTCCGCCGCGTTGAGCATGAACACGTAGCGCTCGAACGGCGGCTTGTCCTTCTCGTGCCAGAACGAGATGGCGGCCTCGCAGATGCGCTGCGCGTCGGCGATCAGCCGCTCGCCGTCGAAGTCGGGCAGCACGCCGGCAATGACGAACTCGTGCGGCACGCCCTGCGCCTTGAAGCGGCCGCGCCAGAACGTGCCGATCTCCACCGGGTGATCGACGAACTCGTCGTAGCTCGCCGCCTCGTAGACGCCCTTGCCGGCCGCGTCGACCTTCACCGCGGGCATCGCGGTGGCCACCTGCCAGCCGCGCGGCAGCGTCTTCAGCTCCATGCGGTGCGGCTCATCCTCGCGGCCTTCGACCTGCAGGCACAGACTGGTGCCGTTGAAGAAGGCGCGACGCGCGTCGAGGAAGGCCGTGCGCACGGAGGTGTCGAACGCGTAGACGAGGTAGCTGACGACCAGCGGCGAGCGGCCGCTGGTCTCGGCCTGCCAGGTGCTCTTGTCGATCTGCGTGAGCGGCACGGCATGCGTGCCCTGCTTCGCCTCGATCGCCGAGAGGTGGCGGGCGAATTCGCGGACCAGGTAGCTGCCGGGGATCCAGACCGGCAGGCTGAGCCGCTGCTGGGTGCTGGGCGCGGGGACCGTCAGCGTCACGCGGAACAGATGGGCGTGGGCGTCGGCAATGTCGATTCGGTAGGAGATCATGCGGGGCGGCTGGGCTCGAGGCCGCCCGATTGTCGCTGCTGCTTGTCATCCCGGCGAACGCCGGGATCCACCCGTTGCGCTGAGCCGATCCCCCCAGTGGATCCCGGCGCGGGCGAAGCCCGGCTTGTCCTGAGCCTGTCGAAGGGCCGGGATGACGACTGGGGGGGCGCGGTGCGTCAGCCCGCCTTGCGGCTCGCCGCCAGCTGCTTCTCCAACTGCTCCGCCGGCAGGGCGCCGGGGACGCGCTTGCCGTCTTCGAACACCAGCGCCGGCGTGCCGGTCACGCGGTGCTTGCGGCCGAGGCCGACGTTGCGCGTGAGCGCCGACGTGTCGCACTGGCCGATCGCGCGCTGCGGCGGCGTGCCCTCGATCATCCAGCCGCGCCAGGCTTGCATGTTGTCCTTGGCGCACCAGATGTCGCGCGACTTCTCGGTGGAGTCGGGGCCGAGGATCGGGTACAGGAAGGTGTAGACGGTGACGTCCTTCACCTGCTGCAGGTCGCGCTCGAATTTCTTGCAATAGCCGCAGTTCGGGTCCGCGAAAACGACCAGTTTGCGCTCGCCGGTGCCCTGTTTCCAGACCAGGGCGTCCTTCAGCGGCAGGCTCGCGAAATCGATCGCGGTGAGCTTGGCGATACGTTCCTCGGTGAGGTTGGCGCGGGTCTTCGTGTCGATCATCTGCCCTTCGATCAGGTGGTTGCCCTGCTCGTCGCTGTAGAACAGCTCGGTGCCGACACGCACTTCGTACAGCCCGGCGATCGGCGTCTTGCGGATTTCGTCGATCTTCGGGAACTGCGGCAGGCGCTCGCCGATGTTTTTGCGGATCGCCGCGTCGTCGGCCGTGGCCGCGGGGATCAGAACGGCCGCACAGAGCGCGGCGAGCAGCGAGCGGCGAAGGGAGGCGAGCGGGATGGCCATGGAGTCTTTCAGGAGTCGAGCGCCCGGGCGGTCAGCCAGCGCTTGACCAGAGGCAGGTGGTTCACGAGAGTCAGCCCGCGGTTGCGAAGTTCCCGCACGGCGGGCGCCGGGTGTGCGAAAAGCTGCAGAAGGCCGTCGGTCAGCTGGCCCATCGCCCAGGTGGGCGCCAGGCGCTCGCGCGCATAGCGGCGCAGCAGCTTCTCATCGCCGGGTTCGCGCCAGGGTTCGCGCTCGGCAATGACCCTGGCCAGCGTCACCACGTCGGCGAGGCCCAGGTTCAAACCCTGGCCGGCGAGCGGATGCACGACGTGCGCGGCATCGCCGAGCAGCACCCAGCCCGGACCGCTGACGGCGCTGGCGCGGGCCTGCATCAGCGGCCAATCGGCACGCGGCGACGCGAGCGCGAGTTCGCCGGCGGCGCCGGCGGTCGCGCCCATCAACGCTTGTTCGAACGCCGGATCGTCCAGCGCCAGCAGCGCCCGGGCACGATCGTCCGGCAGCGACCAGACCAGCGCGTAGGACGCCTGCGGCGAAGGCGTGTCGAAAGGCAACAGCGCCAGCACGTCGGGGGAGCGAAACCACTGGCGGGCGATGTTGCGGTGGTCGCGGCTCGCGGTCAGGCGGGCGGCGATCGCGCGGTGGCCGTAGTTGTGGCGCTCGAACCGGATGCCCAGCGCATCTCGGGCCGCTGAAGACTTGCCTTCGCACAGCGCGATCAGCGGCGCCTGCACGTCGCCGACCACCACGCTGACATGCGGCGCGAAGCGCAGCGCCGAGGCGAGTTCACGCTCCAGCACGGCCGCGTCGACGATCCAGGCGAGTTCACCAACCTTTTGCTCCCAGGCGGAAAAGTCGATACTGCCGCCGCTGGAATCGCCTTCGATGTGCATGTCGTGCACCGGCGTGGCGGCATGGGCCGGCAACGCGTCCCACACCTTCAGGCTTTGCAGCAACGAGACCGATGTGGCGTTCAGCGCATAGGCGCGCACGTCGGGATGGCCTTCGGGCCGCTTCGGATCGGCCTGCAACGCGACCTGCAGACCCAGGCGTGCCAGCGCGAGCGCGAGGCTGTGCCCCACGATGCCGGAGCCGCGAACCAACACGTCGTATCGTTTCATCGGCTTTCATTGTAGAGACGGGCCAAAGACCCGGACGCGCCAGCAAGGGCACAATTTCGTCTTCGAAGGGAAGTGCCATGTCTGTCTGGATTCGTCGTGGGGGGCTGGCCCTGGCCGGCCTGGTGCTGTTGCTGGTGGTCGTTGCGGCGTGGTTCGTGCTGACCTTCGACGCGAACCGCTACAAAGGGGTGGCCGTCGAGTGGATGAAGACGAACCACGACCGCACGCTGGTCATCGCCGGGCCGGTCGAGCTGTCGGTGTTCCCGCGGCTCGCGGTCGAGCTGTCGAAGGCGAGCCTCAGCGAAGCCGGCAAGCCGGACGTCTTCGCGGCTATCGACGAAGCCGGCCTCGCGGTCGACCTGTTGCCGCTGCTGCGTGGCGACGTGGTGATCGGGCGCGTGAAAGCCCAGGGCGTGCAGGTGACCTATCTGCGCGACGCGAAGGGCCGCAGCAACATCGACGACCTGCTGAAGCCGTCGCCCGACAAGCCGAAACCCGGCGCGCCGCAAGGCAAGCCGGTTCGTTTCGACGTCAGCGCGGTCGACCTTGCCGACGTGCGCGCCCGCGTGAAGGACGACGTGGCCGGCATCGACGGCGAGCTGCTGCTGAAGCACTTCAAGTCGGGCCGGCTGGCCGATCGCGTCGAAGCCCCCGTGGAGCTGGCGGCGCAGTTCGACCTGAAAAAGCCGGCGCTGAAAGGCGAATTGAGCGGCGACACACGCCTGTGGCTGGACACCGGCAGCTCGTCGTTCGCGCTGCGGCAACTGCATGCGCACCTTGGGCTCGATCGAGCGGGCCAGCCCGTCGTGCTGGACGTGGACTGGCCCGAGCTGTCCGTCAGCGGCGACCGAATCGGCGGCAGCGCCTTCAGCGGCCGGCTCTCGCGCGGCGGCGCGGTGCCGGTGGACCTGCGCTTCAAGAGCACGGCGCCGAACGGCAACTTCGACGTGGTCCGCCTGCCCGGCTTCGAAGCGCAGCTGACGAGCAACACGCCACAACGCAAGCTCGACGGCACGCTGCGCGGCGACCTGACGCTGAAAGTGCGCGAGGCGTCGCTGGCGCTGGACCAGCTCGATCTGAAGGCGAAGGTCGAGGAGCCGAAGTCGCCGGCGCTGGCGCTGGCCGTGCGCGGCAAGGCCGTCGCGTCGGCGCAGCAGTCGAACTGGAACGTTGCCGGGCAGCTCAACGAGAACCGCTTCAGTTCCGAGGGCAAAGCCAACCTTGCCGGGGCGACGCCGCACGTCGTCGCGCAGGCCCGTTTTGACTCGCTGGACCTGAACAAGCTGATGCCGGCCGGCGAGGCGCAGCCCCAAGGGCCCGCCGCGCCCGGCGTCGACGCGCCGATCGACATGGGTGCGCTGCGCAGCGTGAACGGGCAGTTCGCGCTGCAGGCGGGCCGATTCATCGTCAAGCAGTACCGCGTCGACAACGCGCGCATCGCCGCTACGCTGGAGAACGGCCTGCTGCGGCTCACGCAGCTCCAGGGCCAGGCGTGGGGCGGCCAGCTCGGCGCCACCGGGCTCGCCGATGCGCGCACGAACCGCGTCGCGATGAAGGGCGAGGCGAACGGCGTCAACGTCAACGCGCTGCTGAAGGACGTGGCGGCGAAGGATTTTCTCGAAGGCACCGGCCGCGTGAGCTTCGACTTGAGCAGCAGTGGCCGCACCGTGAACCAGATGAAGTCGCAGCTCGACGGCCAAGCCGCCCTGCAGGTGCGCGATGGCGCGATCAAAGGCATCAACCTCGCGAAAACGCTGCGCCAGGCGAAGGCGGCGCTCGGCCGGCAACAAGACGCGGTGCAGCAGGCCAGCGCCAGCGAGAAGACCGACTTCAGCGAGCTGTCGGCCAGCTTCCAGATCGCCGACGGCGTCGCGCGCAGCAAGGACCTCGACATGAAGAGCCCGTTCCTGCGGCTCAGCGGCGAAGGCGCGATCGACGTCGGTCGCGGCCGCATCGACTACCTCGCCCGCGCGACGGTGGCGGCCACGTCCAAGGGACAGGACGGCGCCGAGCTGGCCGCGTTGAAGGGCCTGACCGTGCCGGTGCGGGTGAGCGGGCCGTTGGATTCGGTGGATTGGAAGATCGAGTGGTCGGCCGTCGCGCGTGACGCGGTGACGCGCGAGCTGAAGGACAAGCTCGGCGAGAAGCTCGGCCTGAAGCCGCCGGCGAAGTCCGCCTCGGCGCCCTCGCCGCAGGACGCGTTGAAGAACAAGCTGAAGGGACTCTTCAAGTGAGCGACGTTGACGTACGCATCGCCGGCCTGCACGTCTATCCGGTGAAGAGCTGCGCCGGCGTGGCGCTGGCCGAATCGCTGCTGGTCGAGACCGGGCTGGAGTTCGACCGCCTCTGGATGGTCGTCGACGCGCGAGGCCGCTTCGTCACGCAGCGCGAGCTGCCGCGCATGGCGCTGATCCGGCCCACGTTGAAGGCCGGCGACGTGATGCTGCGCGCGCCGGGCATGCTGGCGCTGCACCTCGCTTTCGATGCGGTCGAGAAGCCGTGCCGGGTGCGGGTGTGGAAAGACGAAGTCGCCGCCTACGACATGGGCGACCTGGCGGCGCAGTGGTTCAGCGATTTCCTCGGCCAGCCGGTGCGGCTCGCGCGCTTCGATCCGGAGCAGCGGCGGTTGTCGAACCGCAAGTGGACCGGCGATGTCGAAGCGGAGAACGCGTTCTCCGACGGATACCCGATCCTCGTGGTGTCGACGGCGGGGCTGGACGAGTTGAACCGGCGGCTGGTGGAGGCCGGGCATGAGGCGGTGACGATGGAACGCTTTCGGCCCAATCTGGTGCTCGACGGCCTGGAGGCGAACGGCGAGGACCACCTCGACGAAGTGGCATTCGACACGCCGCAGGGGGCGGTGCGGCTGAGGCTCGTGAAGCCGTGCTCGCGCTGCCCGATCCCCGACGTGAACCCGCTGACCGCCGAAACCGGCCACGCGGTGAGCGATGCGCTGGCGGCTTACCGTGCCGACGCGCGGCTCGACGGGGCGATCACCTTCGGGATGAACGCGGTCATCGCCGAGGGCGTCGAGCGTGTGCTGCGGGTGGGAATGGCCGGTGCGGCGACGTATCGGTTCGACTGAGCGTGGCGACGCGACCACCGCGTTGGCGCAGGGCTTCGACAGGCTCAGGGCCCGCGGGGGCTTCGACAAGCTCAGCCCGAACGGGGTTTTGTGGTTCGCATCCCCCAGAATTCCGTTCGCACTGAGCTTGTCGAAGTGCCCGCACGATCCCCCGAGGTTCATTGGAACCAATGACCCGCCTCCCCAGCTGGCAGCTCTTCGCCATTTGCGCGCTCGTCTGGGGCACCACCTGGCATGCCATCCTCTA
This sequence comes from Piscinibacter sp., assembly GCA_035513255.1. Lineage (GTDB taxonomy): Bacteria > Pseudomonadota > Gammaproteobacteria > Burkholderiales > Burkholderiaceae_C > Albitalea. The sequence goes on from DATKCI010000190.1 coordinate 9,633, forward strand.
CCAGATCGGCCACACCCCGCCTGACGTCGGCGTGGCGCTGCGCTTTGCGGTCGCGGGCCTGGCGGCGCTGGTGCTGTGCCGCTGGCGCGGCCTGCCGCTTCGGTTCTCGCTGCGCGACCACGGGCTGTTCGCGCTGCAAGGGGTGTTCATGTACGGCGTGGCCTACGTCTGCGTCTACGAAGCGGAGCGCTTCCTGCCGTCGGGCCTGGTCGCGGTCGGCTACTCGGCATCGCCGCTGCTGACCGGGCTGGGGGCCCAGATGCTGTTCGGCGTGCAGGTCAGCCGCCGATTCGTCTGGGGCGGCGTGCTCGGTGTGGCCGGGGTGGCGCTGATCTTCTGGCCCGAGTTCGGCAAGGCCTCGTCGGGCGCCTCGGTGGGGTTGGGCGCGCTGTTCACCGTCGCGGCGGTGCTGCTGTCGGCCGTCGGTGCGCTCGCCGCCAGCCGCAACCGCTCGCGCGGCCTGCCGTTCTGGCCGGCGCTGGCGTTCGGCATGCTGTACGGCGCCGCGGCGAGCGCCGTCATGGCGCTCGTGCAAGGCCACAGCTTCGCACTGCCGCTGGTGGCGTCCTGGTGGATTGCGCTGCTGTACCTCGCGCTCGCCGGTTCGGTGCTGACCTTCGCCTGTTACCTCACGCTGCAGGACCGCCTGGGCCCGGGCCCGTCCGGCGCGGTCGGCGTGATGACGCCGCTGCTGGCGCTCGTCGTGTCGATGATGTTCGAGAACTACCGGCCCGACGTGCTGACCGCCATCGGCGCGGCCATGGCGGTCGCCGGCAACGTGCTGATGCTGCGGCTCCCGGTGCGCAAGCCCCTGGCGCCTAAAATCGCCGGCTCTTCTCCCGAATGCTGAAAGCCCCTCCATGAGCCTCAAGTGCGGCATCGTGGGCCTGCCCAACGTCGGCAAGTCCACCCTCTTCAACGCCCTGACGAAAGCCGGCATCGCGGCCGAGAACTATCCGTTCTGCACGATCGAGCCCAACGTGGGCATCGTCGAGCTGCCGGACCCGCGGCTCGACGCGCTGGCGCAGATCGTGAAGCCCGAGCGCATCGTGCCGGCCATCGTGGAGTTCGTCGACATCGCCGGCCTCGTCGCCGGTGCCTCCAAGGGCGAGGGCCTGGGCAACCAGTTCCTCGCGCACATCCGCGAGACCGATGCGATCATCAACGTGGTGCGCTGCTTCGACGACGAGAACGTCGTGCACGTCGCGGGCAAGGTCGATCCGATCTCGGACATCGAGGTGATCCAGACCGAGCTGTGCCTGGCCGACCTCGCGACCACCGAGAAGGCGCTGCAGCGTTATGTCAAACCCGCCAAGGCCGGCGACAAGGAAGCGCAGCGCCTCGTCGATGTGCTGAACAAGTGCCTGCCGGTGCTCAACGAAGCGAAGCCGGTGCGCGGCATCGCGTTCAGCAAGGAAGAGCTGGCGGTGCTGAAGCCGCTGTGCCTGATCACCGCCAAGCCGGCGATGTTCGTCGGCAACGTGGCCGAGAACGGCTTCGAGAACAACCCGTACCTCGACAAGCTGCGCGTCTACGCCGACGGGCAGAAGGCGCCGGTGGTCGCGATCTGCGCGAAGACCGAGGCCGAACTCGCCGACATGGGCGACGACGACCGCATGCTGTTCCTCGAAGAGATGGGCCAGACCGAACCCGGCCTGAACCGCCTGATCCGTGCCGCCCTCAAGCTGCTGGGCCTGCAGACCTACTTCACCGCCGGCGTGAAGGAGGTGCGCGCCTGGACCATCCACGTCGGCGACACCGCGCCGCAGGCAGCCGGCGTGATCCACACCGATTTCGAGCGGGGCTTCATCCGGGCCCAGACGATTGCCTATGACGATTTCGTCGCGTACAAGGGCGAACAAGGGGCGAAGGATGCGGGGAAGATGCGCGCGGAAGGCAAGGAATACGTCGTGAAGGACGGGGACGTGATGAACTTTCTGTTCAACGTCTGAGCGGAATGATCGATCCGACCGGCAGGACTGGACGATGATCTGGCAAGCCGCCATCGGCCGTGGGGTCGCCTGAGCCGGTCCCACTCGATCTTGAACAAGCGAACCGACCTGCGAACACGTCTGCGCTGGGCGCTCCAGGTGCTGGGCACCGCGCTCGTCTATGGCGTCGTCGGCAACTTGGCGCTGCGGCTGGCCATCCCGACCGGCTACGCCTCGCCGCTCTACCCCTCCGCCGGCATCGCGCTGGTCTGCGTGCTCGTCTACGGCCCGCGCGCGGCGATCGGCGTGGCGCTCGGCGCGTTCGGCGTCAACTGGCTGCTCAACGCAAACGACGCAGTCAGCTGGACCCGCGTGGGCGTGCCGCTGATCATCGCCGGCGGCGCGATGCTGCAGGCGCTGGCCGGCGCCTGGCTCGTCAGGCGCTTCGTGCGGCAGCCGCTCACCTTGTCGGAGCCGCACGACATCGCGGTCTTCTTCGGGCTGGGCGCGGCGGTCGCCTGCCTGATCAGCGCGAGCATCGCGACGACGACCCTGGGCGCCGCCGACCTCGTCGCCCCGGCGAGCCTGGCGTTCAACTGGCTGACGTGGTGGATCGGCGACACGCTGGGCACACTGATCGGCGCGCCGATCGCGCTGACCTTGATCGGACGGCCCCGAGCCGACTGGGCGCCGCGGCGCCTCAACGTCGGCCTCACGCTGGCGATGGTGACCGTGCTGATGGCGGCCATGATCGTGCTGGTCGCGCGCTGGGACGAAGAGCGCATCCGCAACAGCTTCGAGCGCGAGGCCGTGAGCGCGTCGTCGACGCTCGCCTTCCAGCTGCAGGCGCCGCTTCACGCGCTGGAGGCGCTGCGTGGCATCTACGTCGGTTCGGACGGCGTCGACCGCGACGAACTGCGCCGCGCGACCAAGGCCTGGCTGGAAGGCCCGGGGCATCTGCAGGCCATGGGATTCAACGAACGCGTGCGGCGCGCCGACGTGCCGGCCTTCGAAGCCGCGGTCCGCGCCGAGGGCCTGCCGGACTTCCACGTCTTCGATCGGCGCGACGGGGTGAACGGCGTGAGTGGCGCAGCGCCTGCGGAGGAGGTCTTCGCGATGCGCTACATCGAGCCGTTCGATCGCAACCGGCCCGCGCTGGGCGTCAACGCGCTGTCCATCCCGGCCGCGCGAACCGCCATCGACACGGCCGTCAGAACCGACCGGCCGGCCGCCACCCCCGGCTTCAAGCTGACCCAGGACCCGACCGGCATCGAGCAGACCGGCGTCGTCGTCTACCACGCGATCTACGACGGCGAGCCGGCCACCGCGCAGGAGCGCATCGTCTCGGCACGCGGCGTGGTGTTCGTGACGCTGCGCCTGGATGACACGCTGCGCACGCTGCTCGATCAGATTCCGCGCTACCTGACGGTGTGTGTGGTCGACACCGATCCGCTCGCGACGCGGCGGCGCCTGTCCGGCCCGGCGGGCTGCGAGGCGCAGGCGGCAAGCCTGCTGCATGTGCGGCCGATCGCGTTCGCCGGGCGGCAGTGGGATGTTCGCGTCTACGCTCGCACGCTGGAGCTGCCCAACGCACGCGACAGCAACGCCTGGCCGTTCTCGGTGGTCGGCTTGATGGCCGCCGCCGTGCTCGGCGCGCTGCTGCTGACCGTCACCGGTCGCGCGCACCGCATCGAGCTCGCGGTGCGCGAACGCACCGCCGCGCTGACGCAGCAGATCCACGAACGCGAGCAGGCCGAGGCGGCGATGCGCGCGAGTGAACAGCGCTTTCGGAACATCTTCAACAACGTGCCGATCGGCGTGTGCTACACCGACCTGCGCGGCAACGTGAAGCAGACCAACCCGCGCTTCTGCGAGCTGGTGGGCTACAGCGCCGACGAGCTGATGCGCATGACCGCCGCCGACTTCACGCATCCCGACGACGTGGCGCAGGACCGCGAGTTCGCCGCGCAGCTCGTCAACGGCGACTTCCCGCTGTACCGGCGCCACAAGCGCTTCGTCGCGAAGACCGGCCGCATCGTGTGGGCGCAGACCACCGTCTCGCTGCTGCGCAACGAGGCAGGCGAGCCGTGGCGCATCGTCGGCGCCGTGGAGGACATCACCGAGCACCTGCGCCTCGCCGAGGCCGAACGTGCGCGCGAAGCGGCGGAGGTGTCGAACCGGGCCAAGAGCGAGTTCCTGTCGCGCATGAGCCACGAGCTGCGCACGCCGCTGAACGCGATGCTCGGCTTTGCGCAGCTGCTCGATCTCGACCAGCGCCGCCCGCTCGACGACGCGCAGCGGCCCTGGGTCACGCAGATCCAGCAGGCCGGCTGGCATTTGCTGGAGATGATCAACGACGTGCTGGACCTGTCGCGCATCGAGTCGGGCAACTTGCGCCTCAGCATGGAGCCGCTGGACCTCGCGCCGGTGCTCGCCTCGGCCGTGACGATGCTCGAAGGCGAGGCCCACAAGCGCGGCATCATCGTCACCGACGAACTGGCGCCCGACGCGACGCTCGTGCTGGGCGATGCCACGCGGGTCAAGCAGATCCTGATCAACCTGCTGAGCAACGCCGTCAAGTACAACGTCGAACAGGGGCGCGTGCACGTCGCGAGCCGGCTAACAGGCGACATGGTGGAGATCGTCGTCACCGACACCGGCCTGGGCATGACCGCCGAACAACTCGGCGAGCTGTTCCAGCCCTTCAACCGGCTGGGCCGCGAGCGCTCGCAGCAGGAAGGCACCGGCATCGGCCTCGTGATCAGCCAGCGCCTGGCCGAGCTGATGGGCGGCAGCCTGCGCGCGCGCAGCGTGGCTGACGAAGGCTCGTCGTTCATCCTGACGCTGCCGGCCGTGAGCGATCCGTCGGCGGTGCGGCGCGACGACGGCGAGCCGACGACCGGCGCGGTGGACTACCACCGCCGCATCGTGCACTACGTCGAGGACAACGAAACCAACGTCGAGGTGATGCGAGGCGTCCTGGCGCAGCGGCCGCAGGTGGCGATGGACGTGTCGGTGACCGGGCTGGACGGCCTGGCCGCGATCCGGGCGCACCGGCCGGATGTGATCCTGCTGGACATGCACCTGCCGGACATCAGCGGGATGGAGCTGCTGCGGCATCTGAAAGCCGACCCCTCGACCGCGGGCATCCCGGTGGTCGTGGTGTCAGCCGATGCGCTGGAAGCGCAGATCGAGGCGGCGCGGGAGGCCGGGGCGATGCGCTATCTGACCAAGCCAGTCAGCGTGGCGGAGTTGCTGGGGGTGCTGGACGAGGTGCTGGATCAGGTGGAGACGCGGTTCGGGTAAGACCGAACCGCGCCTTGTCACGATCCCGACGGCATCTCGCCACAGCCGAGCCGTTCAGCTCTTCTGGCCCTGGGGCAAATCCACTGGCACGTTGGTCGGGGATGTCACGGGGCTGCTTGTCGCTTCCGAGGCTGGTGCGGCGCTCGTCGGCAGGGCCGTCGGCGCAGCGGCGACGCCCGCACTGCGGCGACTCTCCGCATAGCTGCCGACGAAGTTGTCGATCACCTCGCGAAGCAACTCCGCATAGAGCGCCTTCTCGCGATCCTCGGCCTTCTCCGAGACACTGACGGCGGTGCTCTCGCCGGCCGTCATGAGCGTGGAGCGTACGGCGGCGTTTTGGGTCGGAAAGGTCCTCTGGCACAGCGGGAGGTAGCCGTCTTCGCAAGCCAACAGCACCGAGTAGCGCGTTCCGGTGGGATCCGACTCGGCCCCGCGTGTCCAGCGGTAGTACCAGATCGACTGACCACTCTTCACCCAGACGGCGGTCGCGTCGAGCGTCACGGCATAGGTGCGGGACTTGTCGTTGTACTTGGCATCGACGTCGTTGAGGTAGCGCTGGCGGATGAGCGCCCGGTCGCCGTCGGCCAGCGGAAGCGGGGCGACTTGCTGTGCCATGTGGTTCGACGTGAAGTACTTGCGCTCCCAACGGGCGTCCTTGCCCAGCGTCTTCTGCGACTTCTCCAGCGAGTTGATCTGGAACAGCACGTCGGCGCCGAGGGACTCTGCCACTTCATTGGCCGACTTCGTGCCGCGCAACTCGCGCGCCAGCACGTTCCAGGAGATGACGCGGTAGTTGTTGCGCGCCAGAGCCTTCTCGATCTCGGCCATTTCGACGCCGCAATTGGTCATCAGGATGGTACCGCGCGAGGCAGCGTCGCCGGTCGCCTGGGCGGCTGTGGCGTTTGCGCAGCTGTCGGGCGCGCGCAGTGCCACCGTCTTCGTCTTGCTGCCGTCGCCGCGATAGGCATCGGTGGCAATGATCTCCGCCGGCTGCTGCGCCTGGGTGCTGGCCACGAACTGCGACGACACCAGGAAATAGCTGGTCGACGAACAGCCGCTCAGGGCGGCGACTGTGAGGATTGCGAGGATCGATCTCATGGGACTCCAGTAACTCGGGGGCGGGTCAGTACAAAACCCAGTTGAAGGGGAACTCGCGCTTGATGCCGCGCTGCTGCCCGGCAAGCTTGCCGTCGGCGTAGTAGGCGTTCAAGTTGACGCAGGCTTCAGGCAGCGTGAAGGTGACCGAGGCGCCGGGCACCAAGGCCGATCTCGGCACGGGCGACCAGCTGTCCGCGCCGCCGCAACGCTGGTAGTGGACCGAGCCGAGCGCCTTGCCCGTGTTGTTGGACACCGTGGCCTCGGGGGACGCCACGTGCACTGGGGTGCTCGAACATCCTGCCAATACCGCCAGTGCGAGTGCCGCCAGAAACTGCCAGGCGGCAGTGGATTGGTTTTTCATAGAGGCGCCACGACTCTCCGTGGGGGTCGTTGAGGAAGCGAGGATGTTGCCGTGAGTAAGCGGACTGACGCGCGGAGATTGCGTTAGATATTCCCGCTTTCGTCCGCGGCAGAACGGCTCGCGGAGATTCGTCGTTTCAGAGGGTAAGTGGTTACACACATGCACTGGACGGGTTAATCAGCACTCAATGTTCGAGAGTGCTAATATGCCCGGAACCGAAAAAGCACCGCGGTGTCTATGACTACCATGAACCTCGCTTCTTCCTCCTCCGCCTTGGCCGTCCGCGACCCGTGGGCCCTCGTGCCCCCGTTGGGCAACCTGGACGCCTACATCTCTGCCGCCAACCGCCTCCCCATGCTGACGCATGCCGAGGAGGTGTCGCTGGCGCGCCGTTTGCGCGAGCACGGCGATGTGAAGGCCGCCGGGCAGCTCGTGCTGTCGCACCTGCGCCTCGTGGTCTCGATCTCCCGCCAGTACCTCGGCTACGGCCTGCCGCACGGCGACCTGATCCAGGAAGGCAACGTCGGCCTGATGAAGGCCGTGAAGCGCTTCGACCCTGACCAGGGCGTGCGCCTCGTCAGCTACGCGATGCACTGGATCAAGGCCGAGATCCACGAGTACATCCTGAAGAATTGGCGCATGGTCAAGGTGGCCACGACGAAAGCGCAGCGCAAGCTGTTCTTCAACCTGCGCTCGATGAAGCAGAACCTGAAGGACGAGGCCACCGACGTCGACACGCACCGCAGCACGCTGACCCAGGGCGAGGTCGACACGATGGCGCGCCAGCTGAACGTCAAGCGCGAAGACGTGCTGGAGATGGAAACCCGCCTGTCCGGCGGCGACGTGGCACTCGAGCCGCAGTCCGACGACGGCGAGGAGAGCTACGCGCCGATCGCCTACCTGGCCGACGACAGCAGCGAGCCCACCCGCGTCATCGAAGCACAGCGGCGCGACTGGCTGGCCGGTGACGGCATCTCGCAGGCGCTGGACGCGCTGGACGCGCGCAGCCGGCGCATCGTCGAGGAGCGCTGGCTGAAGGTCAACGACGACAGCTCCGGCGGCATGACCTTGCACGAGCTGGCCGGCGAGTACGGCGTCAGTGCCGAGCGCATCCGGCAGATCGAGGTCGCTGCGATGAAGAAGATGCGCAAGGCCTTGAGTCCTGTCGTCGACTGACGCCGGGCTGACTTCGAAAACGCGGACTTCGGTCCGCGTTTTTGTTTGGGGCGCGACTTTGTCACGCTCGCACGCCGCCCACTCCTGCGTGTCAGCCGAGTGAAAGCGCTGTCACCAACAGTCCGGCCAGCCCAACGGACTGACTGGAGACCTTCCCCATGAACTCGCTGCGTTCCACCCTCGGCACCTGGATGTCGGCGGCTGCCCTGCTCGCTTCGGGCGCCGCCGCCGTCGCCGCCGACGGCGTGACCGACACCACCATCCGCTTCGGCATGTCGTCGCCGCTGTCGGGTCCGACCGGCGCCTACGGCCGGCAGATGAAGGAAGGCATCGAAGCCGGCTTCGCCCGCGTCAACGCCGCCGGCGGCGTGCACGGACGCCGCCTCGAGCTGGTCGCACTGGACGACGGTTATGAAACCGGGCCGGCCGTCGCGAATGCAAACCGCCTGGTCCAGCAGGAACGGGTGGTCGCGTTGATGGGCTTCTACGGCAGCTCGCCGACCGAGGCGGTGCTGCCGGTGCTGGATGCGAGCGGCGTGCCGCTGATCGGCACGATCAGCGGCGCCGAAGCGCTGCGCAAGCCGGTGAACCGCCACATGTTCCACCTGCGCGCGAGCTACGGCGACGAGACCGCCGCCATCGTGAAGAACCTGACCACGGTGGGCATCCAGCGCGTGGCCGTGCTGTACCAGGACGACGGTTTCGGGCAGGCCGGGCTGAAGGGCGTGACGGACGCGCTGGCGGCACACAAGCTGAGCCCGGTGGCGGCGGCATCGGTCCCGCGCAACTCGGTGGACGTGGCGCCGGCGGTGGCCGCGATCGCCAAGTCCAACCCGCAGGCGGTCGTGATGGTCACGCTCTACCGGCCGACCGCCGAGTTCATCAAGCAGATGCGCAAGGCCGGCTCGGCGCCGTTCTTCGTCGCGCTGTCGCCGGTCGGCACCGACCAGCTGATCGCCGAGCTCGGTCCGGAAAACACCCGCGGCATCCAGGTGTCGCAGGTCATTCCGTATCCGTGGGCCGACAAGCTGGAAGTCGTGCGGGAATACAAGCAGGCGCTGACGGCGCACGCCAAGGGTGCGTCGTACTCGTACTACGGGCTGGAGGGGTACCTGAACGCGCGGCTGGTCGTCGCCGCGCTGGAGCGGGCCGGACCGAACCTGTCGCGAGAGCGGTTGATGGCGGCGCTGCGCAGCGGGCCGTTCAATCTCGACGGCTACCGGGTGAATTTCGCCCCGGGCAGCAATTCGGGATCGAGTTATGTCGAGATCAGCGTGGTGGGGACGAACGGGCGGATTCTGAACTGAGCAGCCCGCGCCGCGGCGGAGGGACTTCTCCCTCTCCCCCTGGGAGAGGGTTGGGGTGAGGGCTGCGGCGCGTGTGCGTAGGCTTTGTCGGTTCGACGGCCGCGCCCTCACCCTAGCCCTCTCCCAAAGGGAGAGGGGACAAGACCGCATTCAACCCGCGAGCAGCGCCTTCAAATCGGCCGCCAGCGCTTCGGCGCCGCTGCCGTAGCGCTGAAACAGCCGCACCTTGCCCTCGGTGTCGAACACATACGACGCGGCCGTGTGGTCGACCGTGTAGCTGCCGGGTGTCTTGCCCGGCGACTTGGCGTAGAAGCCCTTGAAGGCCTTCACGACCTCGGTGGTCTGCTGCGGCGTGCCGCGCAGCGCGACAAAGCTCGGATCGAAGCTGCCGACATAGGACTTCAGGATCTCCGGCGTGTCGCGCTCCGGATCGACGGTGATGAACACCCCCTGCACCCGCTCGCCGTCCGGCCCGAGCGACTTCTTCACCTGGGCGAGCTCGGCCAGCGTCGCCGGGCAGACGTCGGGACACTGGGTGAAGCCGAAGAACACCACCGTCACCTTGCCCTTGAAATCGGCCGGCGTGCGCACCTGGCCGTGCTGGTCGGGCAGCGCATAGCGATAGTCGGCCCCGGTGATGTCCACCGCATGGAACTGCTGCCGGTCGGCCTGCGGCGAGAGCTTGTCGCAGCCGGCAAGCAGCGCCGCGGCGCCCAGCGAGATCAGCAGCAATCGGCGGAGTGTCATGTCAGTTCTCCATGGCGCCGAAGCGGCACCCGCGACGGATGAAACTCGGCGCAGCCAAGCGGCCGCCGCGGATCCGGCTTTGCCGGTCCGCTGGAGGCGCCCCCTGGGGGGAGGCGCCGAAGGCGCTTCGGGGGGTTCATATCAGCGGGCTCACATAGTGGTCCACCAGCAGCGCCGCGAACAGCAGCGACAGGTAGATGATGGAAAAGCGGAAGGTCTTGCGCGCCAACGTGTCAGAGTACGCGCGCCACAGCTTCCACGCATAGGCGGTGAAGACGGCCCCGAGCACCACCGCGGCGGCGAGGTAGAACACGCCGCTCATGCCCGAGACGAACGGCAGCAGCGTGCCGGCGAACAGCACCAGCGTGTACAGCAGCACGTGAAGCCGGGTGAATTCGGAGCCGTGGGTGATCGGCAGCATCGGCAGCCCGGAGCGGCGATAGTCTTCGGCGCGGTAGAGCGCCAGGGCCCAGAAGTGCGGCGGCGTCCACAGGAAGATGATCAGGAACAGCATCAGCGCCTCGGGCCCGACCTCGCCGCGGATCGCGGCCCAGCCGAGCACGGGCGGCATCGCGCCGGACGCCCCGCCGATGACGATGTTCTGCGGCGTCAGCGGCTTCAGGATCACCGTGTAGACGACCGCATAGCCGACGAAGGTCGCGAAGGTCAGCCACATCGTCAGCGGGTTGACCCACAGGTACAGGATGGCGCTGCCGGCCGCGCACAGCAGCGTCGAGAACGTGAGCGTCTGCGTGTTCGTCAGCTCGCCCTTCGCGGTGGGCCGCCACGCGGTGCGGGCCATTTTGGCGTCGATTCGCTGCTCGACCAGGCAGTTGAACGCAGCGGCCGCGGCGGCGACGAGCCAGATGCCGGCCGTGGCTGCGAGCGCCGTCCTGAGGTCCGGCAAGCCCGGGACGGCCAGCAGCATTCCGATGACGGCGCAGAACACGATGAGCTGCACGACGCGCGGCTTGGTCAGCGCGTAGAACTGCCGCACGCGCGACGCATGCGGCAAGGCGGCGGAGAATGCGGTATGAGCCATCGGAGGGCGGATTCTACGGAGCGTCTAGGAAATCGGGGCCGTTGCCGGTCGGACCGATGCCGCCGTGGTTTGTTCACGCGGCTGCGCCTGCCGAGCGCGGACCAGCAGCAAGGTGAGCAGCGTGATCAGCGCGGCCGCGCCTCCGGTGTGCGCCAGCGCGGCGACCAGCGGCCAGTCGAGCACCACGTTGCTGAGGCCGCTCACAAGCTGCCACGCCGCCACGCCGGCCAGTGCCCCCGCCCAGCGGCGTTGGGCCGCGTCGCCGCTCGCGACGAGCTGCCAGCACAGCAGCGCGATCGCGGTGAACACGACGATGGCGCCGAACCGGTGCACGACATGGATGGCCGTCAGCGCCGCGAACGGGATCGCTTCGCCGTCGCGGCCGGCGCCGAGTTCACGCAACACCGTGAAGCCGTGGTCGAAATCCATCGTCGGCCACCACGCACCCTGGCAGGTCGGGAAGTCCGAGCAGGCCAGCACCGCGTAGTTCGTGCTGACCCAGCCGCCGAGGGCCACCTGCACGACGCTGGCCACGAACACCGCGACGGTGCCGAGAACCAGCCCACGCGACAGCGGCAGCGGCGCCGGCACGTAGGCCTGGCCTTGCGCCGCCAGCAGCGCCAGCAGCCCGAGCCCGCCCAGCAGATGCAGCGTGACGATCGCCGGGTAAAGCTTCATCGTCACTGTCAACGCACCGAAGGCGCCCTGCAGGCACACCCAGACGAAGGTCGCGGTGGCCCACCACGGCGAGATGGCGGCGCGGCGCTTGCGGGCCTCGACCCAGCCCGCGATTGCGAGCACGGTGATCAGCACGCCAACGCCGGTGGCGAGGTAGCGGTGGACCATCTCGATCCAGGCCTTGCCGTGGGTCACGGGGCCGGTGGGCATCGCGCTCTGCGCAGCGTCGATCTGTGTCTGCGCGCCGAAGGGGCTGGCGCTGCCGTAGCAGCCGGGCCAATCCGGGCAGCCGAGGCCGGAGTCGGTCAGCCGGGTGAATGCGCCGAACAGCACGAGGTCGAAGGTCAGGAACAGCGTCAGCCACGTCAGCGCGCGCAATCGCTGCGCCGGTGCCGCCCCGCGGTGGCGCAGCCACACCCACGCGAGCGGGCCGATGGCCAGCACGATGCCGAGCACGGCCATGCGGATGACCGGTGTCAGATCGTAGAGGGGCTGAGTGTCCATGGCGGAGTCAGCGGCCGGCGCGGTCCCAGGAGGCCGAGGCGCGCAGCAGTTTCACGATGTCGCCCTTGAACTTGGCCGGCTCGGGGTCGGCCGGGGCGCGCATCATCCAGCGGCCCATTGGGTCGACGACATAGAAGTGGTCGGCCAGTTCATGGCCCGGGGCGGGCGCCAGCCAGGCCGCCAGCGCCTGCTGCGGAACGCGCAGCGCCGTGGCGCCCTGCCCTTGCGTGACCGCGGCCACGACCTCGGGCCGTGGCGTGCCGCCGTCGCTGACGATCCACACCTTGTCGATCCGGTCCTTGTCGCGGCCCAGCGTTTCGCGCAGCTGTCGCTGCAGGTAGAGGTTCTTCTCGCAGGCCGGGCCGCAGGCGGCATCGGACACCACGACCAGCAGCCACTGCCCCCGCAGGCTCGCCGGTGCCACCGGCTCGCCTGCCAACGTGGCCATCGGAAGGTCGTCGGGCAGATCGCGCGGCGGCGTGATCAGCTCGCCGTAGCTGTTGCCGCCTTCCGGCTTGATGACGAAATAGGTGAAGTAGGACGCGAGCACCGGCGCGACGCAGACGGCCAGCACGCCCAGCATCTTCAGGCGGCCGCTCGCGGTGCGGCGCGCCGCGTCGTCGAGCGCGGGCGCCGGCATGGAATGCACGGTGAAGCTCAGCGGCGACATCGAATCACCGGCGGCTGCGGAGCCGGGGGCGGACGAGTTGGAACCAGACATACAAACCTGCCATCAGCGCACAGAGGGCAAACCACTGGAAGGCATAGCCGTAGTGCTTGTGAACATCGACCGCGGGGCGCGGCCATTGGCGCATCAAACCATCGTCGGGGCCCACGGGCACCGCATCCTGCACCACCGACAGCGGCGCGAGCCGGAGGCCCGTTTCGCGCGCGAACGCCGTCAAGTCGAGATTTTGACGGATCGCACCCGTTGCCGCATCCGCAAATTCGTACAGACGTGCCGGAGGCGGGGCAATGTGGCCGACCACCTCGACTTCGCCGGACGGCGTGCGCACCGGCGGGAGCCGGGTCCGGTCGGCGGCGTCGCGCGGCACCCAGCCGCGCTGCACGAGCACGGCCCGGTCGGAGCGGGCGAGCTGCAGCGGTGTGACGACGAAGAAGCCCGGGCGAGCGTTCATCTGGCGGTTGTCGAGGAAGACGGTGCGGTCGTTCACCCACCAGCCCTGCAGCCGAATGCGGCGGTAGTGCTGAGCCGCCGCGGCGTCCGCAGTCTCCGCCAGTTCCGCTTGAGCAAGCAGCGGGCGTGCGCCGCGCTCGTCGAGTGCGTGCTGCAAAGCTTGCTTCTGCGCCGCGCGGTCGAGTTGCCACAGTCCCAACCGGGCCGTCGCCGCCACGCTGACGAGGGTGGCCAGCAGCACGGTGAGTGCGCGTGCGCGTGGGGTCATGCCCACGCCCTGCCTGCGCCGCCCGGGCGTCGATAATGCTCGGGCATGAAAACCATCATCGTCATTGCCTTCGTCGCGATTCTCACGGCGCTCGCGCTCGCGGGCATCGCGATGGTTCGCGGCAGCCGCGCAGATCCGTCGAAACGACCGAACATGATGCGCGCCCTCGCCTGGCGAGTCGGGCTGTCGGTGGCGCTGTTCCTGGTCATCCTGCTCAGCTACAAAATGGGATGGATCCGGCCGACCGGCATTCCGATGGGTTCGTCACCCGGATGAAATCCGGGGTTCGGCGCATCGATCGAATGCCGTTCCCCGGATTTCATCCGGGCTACGAAGAAAACGCCGCTGCTGCGGCGTTTTTCCTGGGTCGACCGCGTCGTCAGAACCAGTAGATGATCACGTACAGCCCGAGCCAGACCACGTCCACGAAGTGCCAGTACCAAGCCGCGCCTTCGAAGCCGAAATGCCGGTCGGGCGTGAAGTGGCCCTTCATCAGCCGCAACGTGATGAACAGCAGCATCAGCATGCCGACGAACACGTGGAAACCGTGGAAGCCTGTCAGCAGGAAGAAGGTGGAGCCGTAGATGCCGGAGTCGAGCCGCAGGTTCAGGTCCTGGTACGCATGCATGTACTCGTAGGCCTGCAGCCCGAGGAACAGCACGCCGAGCGCGACGGTGATCCACATCCAGGCGACCGTCTTCGCGCGCTTGCCGGCGATCAGCGCGTGGTGCGCGATCGTCAGCGTGACGCCGGAGGTCAACAGCAGCGCGGTGTTGATCGTCGGGATCGGCCACGGCCCCATCGTCAGGAACGGCTCGACGATGCCGGCGGGCGACGCGGTCGCGCCGGCCGCAACGCTGGGCCACACGGCCTTGAAGTCGGGCCACAGGATCGCGTTCTGCAGGTTGCCCAGCACAGGGATCGTGTACAGGCGCGACCAGAACAACGCGCCGAAGAAGGCACCGAAGAACATCACCTCCGAGAAGATGAACCAGCTCATGCTCCAGCGGAACGAGGTGTCGATGCGGTCGCCGTAGAGGCCGCTCTCGCTCTCGCGGATCGCCTGGCCGAACCACTGGAACATCGTGAACGCCCAGATCGCGAGGCCCAGCATCAGCGAGTACTTGCCCCAACCAGCGCCGTTGATCCACTGGCCGGCGCCGAAGATCACGAAGAACAAGCCCGTGGCCGCCATCACCGGGAAGCGGGATGGCTCGGGGACGAAGTAATAAGGCGTTTGCCCGTGTTGTGTCGCTGCCGACATGTTTTCTCCTGGAAACCGAATCTCTTCTTGAATCTCGCTACGCGGCCACACCGCTGGCCAGCACCCAATTCACCAGCACGATCAGCGCCACGATGAACAGCACCGCGGCGATCACGCCGGCGATGACCACGTGCACCGGGTTCAGCTGGCTCACGTCTCTTTCGTAGTCCGACGACTTGCGCACGCCGAAAAACGACCACGCCACCGCGCGCATGGTCTGCAGGAACGAGCCCTTGCGCCGAACCGCTTCGTTGAAATCGCTCATGTCTGCCCCTCGTCCGATGGGTACATCGGACGATCCCCCGAGGGGGCGAGCGCGGACGTGATTCGTCCAGTGGACGAGTCACGCCAGCGAGCGGCCGGCAAGGGCCACGAAGGGGCCCCTTCGTGGCCCAAAGCGGCCCGGCGCTCGGCCCGCGAAAGACAGGTTGACACTAGGTGTCTCATGTCTGCGGCTCCGTGCCTGCGGCGGCCGCCTGAGGCGCCGGCGGCGTCTTGCCGCCGACCTCGAAGAACGTGTACGACAAGGTGATCGTCGTCACGTCCTTCGGCAGCTTCGGGTCGATGACGAACACCACCGGCCACTGCTTGCTCTCGCCCGGCTGCAGCACGTATTCGTTGAAGCAGAAGCATTCGAGCTTGTTGAAGTGCGGCGAGGCCTGCTTGGGTGCATAGCTCGGGATCGCCTGCGCGGCCATCGCGCGGTTCTGCGTGTTCGTGAACTCGTAGACCACCGTCGCGAGCTCGCCCGGGTGCACGTCGACGCTGCGTAGCATGGGCTTGAAGTGCCACACGCCGCGCGCGTTGGCGTCGAACTCCACGGTGATCGTGCGCGAGCGGTCGACCTGCGTGTTCGTGCCGTCGGCCTTCGAGTTGCCCGGCACGGCGCGCTCCGACACCGACAGCACGTTGATGCCCAGCGCCGTGCAGATCGCGCGGTACACCGGCACCAGCGCATAGCCGAAGGCGAACATCAGCGCCGCCACGACGATCAGCTTGCCGACCATGCGCAGGTTGTCGCCGCGCAAGGCGGCGTCGGGACCGGACGGAGGCAGGGACTGCGACATTTGGGGGCGGACGGGTCAAAGACCGAACTGGAACTTCGCGATGAAGCCGACGAACAGCGCCACCGCGATCGACGCCAGGATCAGCGCCAGCCGCAGGTTCTGCTTCTTCTTCTCGGGTGTCATCACACGGCTCCTGCGCAACCGATCAGGCGACGATCTTGGTCGCCGACGAATTCAGCTTCGGCGGCGTCTCGAAGGTGTGGAACGGCGCCGGCGACGGCACTTCCCATTCCAGGCCCTCGGCGCCTTCCCACGGCTGCTGCGGCGCCGGTTCGCCCTGCCCGCGCATCGCCGGCAGGACGACGTAGACGAAGAAGTACACCTGCATCAGGCCGAAGCCCAGCGCACCCACCGAGGCCAGCATGTTGAAGTCGGTGAACTGCAGCGGGTAGTCGGCATAACGGCGCGGCATGCCGGCCAGTCCGAGGAAGTGCATCGGGAAGAAGGTGATGTTGAAGAAGATCACCGAGCCCCAGAAGTGGATCTTGCCGCGCGACTCCTGGTACATGACGCCGGTCCACTTGGGCAGCCAGTAGTAGGCGCCCGAGAACATCGCGAACAGCGAGCCGGCCACCAGCACGTAGTGGAAGTGCGCGACGACGTAGTAGGTGTCCTGCAGCTGGATGTCGATCGGCGCCATCGCGAGGATGAGGCCGGTGAAGCCGCCGATCGTGAACACGAAGATGAAGCCGACCGCGAACAGCATCGGCGTCTCGAAAGTCATCGAGCCGCGCCACATCGTCGCGATCCAGTTGAAGATCTTCACGCCGGTGGGCACCGCGATCAGCATCGTGGCGTACATGAAGAAGAGCTGCCCCGTCACCGGCATGCCGGTGGTGAACATATGGTGCGCCCAGACGATGAACGACAGGATGGCGATCGAGGAAGTGGCGTACACCATCGAGGCATAGCCGAACAGGCGCTTGCGGGCGAACGCCGGGATCACGGCGCTCACGATGCCGAACGCCGGCAGGATCATGATGTAGACCTCGGGGTGGCCGAAGAACCAGAAGATGTGCTGGTACATCACCGGGTCGCCGCCGCCGGCGGGGTTGAAGAAGCTGGTGCCGAAGTGGCGGTCGGTCAGCGTCATCGTGATCGCGCCGGCGAGCACCGGCATCACCGCGATCAGCAGGTAGGCGGTGATCAGCCAGGTCCAGCAGAACAGCGGCATCTTCATCAGCGTCATGCCGGGCGCGCGCATGTTGAGGATGGTCACGATGATGTTGATCGAGCCCATGATCGAGCTCGCACCCATGATGTGCAGCGCAAAGATGCCGGCGTCCATCGACGGGCCCATCTGCAATGTCAGCGGTGCGTAGAGCGTCCAGCCCGCGGCCGGGGCGCCGCCGGGCATGAAGAACGACAGCACGATCATGATGGCCGCCGGAATCAGCAGCCAGAAGCTGAAGTTGTTCATCCGCGCGAACGCCATGTCGGCCGCGCCGATCTGAAGCGGAATCATCCAGTTCGCGAAGCCCACGAAGGCCGGCATGATCGCGCCGAACACCATCATCAGGCCGTGCATCGTCGTGAGCTGATTGAACAGCTCCGGATTCACGAACTGCAGGCCCGGCTCGAACAGCTCGAGGCGGATCACCAGGGCGAGGATGCCGCCCAGGATGAACATCGTGAACGAGAACAGCAGGTACAGCGTGCCGATGTCCTTGTGGTTGGTCGCGTAGACCCAGCGCCTCCAGCCGGTGGGCGCGTGATGGTCGTGGTCGTGACCGTGGTCACCGTGGTGGTCGAGTACAGCACTCATGGCGGTTCGGTTCCTAAGTCTTCGTTCTTGCGAGGTGTTCTTACTTGCGCGCAGCGGCGACTTCGGCCGGCTGCACCACCTGGCCGGTGGCGTTGGACCACTGGTTCTTCGTGAAGGTGATCACGGCGGCGATCTCGGTGTCGCTCATCGGTTTCCACGACGGCATGCCCTTGTCGGTGCCTTCGAGCACGACCTGCAGGGCGCGCGATTTGTCGGCGTCGACCACCAGGGGCGAGCCGTCCAGCGCGGCGATTGGGCCGCCGCCCTTGCCGCTGGCCTGGTGGCACTGCGCGCAGTTGGCGGCGTAGACCTTCTCGCCGCGGGCGACCAGCTCGGGGAGCTGCCACACCTTGTTCGGGTCGTCGGCCGCGGCGGCGAGCTTCTTCTTTTCGCCTTCGACCCACGCGGTGTAGTCCTCTGCGGACAGCACCTTCACGTGGATCGGCATGTAGGCGTGTTCCTTGCCGCACAACTCGGCGCACTGGCCGTAGAAGTCGCCGGTCTTCTCGCTGCGGA
Source organism: Piscinibacter sp. (assembly GCA_035513255.1). Taxonomy (GTDB): domain Bacteria; phylum Pseudomonadota; class Gammaproteobacteria; order Burkholderiales; family Burkholderiaceae_C; genus Albitalea. Next base: position 27,801 of record DATKCI010000190.1, read on the forward strand.
ACCAGGTGTCGCGCACGAAGCCGGGAATCGCGTCCTGCTTGACGCCGAAAGCCGGCACCATCCAGGCGTGGATCACGTCGGTCGCGGTGGTGATGATGCGGATCTTCTTGTCCACCGGCACGACCAGCGGGTTGTCGACCTTCAGCAGGTAGTCGTCGCCGGCGGGGGTGCCGGCGTCGGACATTTCGCGCTGCGCGGCGTCGATCGTGGAGACGAAGGAGATGCCCTCGCCTTCGCCGCGCAGATAGTCGTAGCCCCACTTCCACTGGATGCCGGTGGCCTTGATCGTCAGGTCGGCGGAGCTGGTGTCCTTCATCGCGACGACGGCCTTCGTGGCCGGCAGCGCCATGAAGATCACGATGACGAAGGGCACGATGGTCCAGACGATCTCGACCGTGGTGCTCTCATGGAAGTTGGCCGACTTCGCGCCCTTGGACTTGCGGTGCTTGAAGATCGAATAGAACATCACGCCGAAGACGCCGACGAAGATGACCAGGCAGAGGATCATCACGAAGTAGTGCAGCCAGCGCTGTTCGGCGGCGATCGCCGTCACCGGCGGGTGCAGATCGAGCTGGTTGACCGCCGGGCCGCCGGGCAGGTCGTTGACCGCCTGCGCCGCGGTGGCGGCGAACCAGGCGCCCAGCCCGATCCCCCACTGTCCGAGCCTCGTCCCCAACGCCCGCCAAAGTGCTTTCATCGTCTTCATCGTCGTCACTTCAGTTCAAAAATCCGTTCACTGCGCGGCCGTCGGCCGCCAGCCCCGGATGGCGCAAGGCCATCCGCAATTCATCCGCCAACTGCCGGCGAAATTCGGGCCGCAGATAGCGGCCCACCCACACCCGCTGCCCCTGGCCCGACAGCTCGACCAGCGACTCGTCGCCCGCCTCCGCCTCCACCCTCACCCACTGCGGCGCGAACTCCACCTGTTCGCGCCGGCCGCCCCACGCATGCTCGACCGTCAGGCGGCCGCTGCGCAGCGCGATGCGTTCGTTGTCGCCGGCGTGGCGCGCATACACCAGCATCGCCACCCCCACCGCCACGAGCTCCGCCCAGGTGAACGGCATCACCAGGCGCGCTCCCTGCCACCAGAAGAAGGTGGCCACCGCCAGCGACAAGCCGCACAGCACCGAGTAGAACCCGAGCAACTGACGGGGCGCCAACGAGCAATTGCGCTTCAGCGTCCACTCGACCGCCCACTCTCCAGCCGTGCCGCCTGACTCGTGGCCGAAGCGAAAGGCTCTGGGAGAAGGGGACCGCCCCATCACGCGGGGCACACCGGGTGGGGTGGTTGCCGACATACTGCTGCGCTGCCGCTGGACAAACGCCCGAATGCCCTGTTCATGCTCGGGCGCCCGGGTGCTTCACCGTCAACCTGAGGATTTTAGCGCAGCGGCGAAGGGCGGCTACGTGCGCTGTCGCCGCGAACGCACCATCGTGCGCATGTCGTCGAGCGACACCGTCGTCGCCTCGCCGGTCTTCACTCGCGGCGCCGCCTTGAACGCATGGCCGTACGCGATCTCGAAACGCAACGACAGCCGGCCGTCGGCGCCGGCCAGCGACAGCAGCTCGTGTTCGAGGCGGGCCTTCCAGCGCGGCGTGCGCAAGCCGGCGGCGCGCTCGGGCGACACGTTGCCACCGAGTCCGCGCAGCTCGGCCAGCAGCGCCTGCGGCGTGGCCCAACGCAGCGTCAGCGTCTCCTGGTCCATCACCGGGTCGGTGAAGCCGGCCTGCACCAGCATGTCGCCGAGATCATGCATGTCGACAAAATCGATCGTCGGCGCCGGCCATCCGAGCCGCGCATACAGATCGCGCAGTTCGCGCAGCGTGTCGGGGCCGAAGCAGGAGAACATCACGAAGCCGTCGACGGACAAGGCCTGGTGCCAGCGCGATATCAGCGCCGGCGGGTCCTTCACCGCGTGCAGCATCATGTTGGCCCACACGAGCTGCGCGCCGGCCGGTTGCGCGTCGTGCTCGGCCTTCACCTCGACGGCCGCGGCGCGAAAGCGCTGCGGCGACCACCATGGCGTGCGATGCGCCTCGCGGCTGCGTTCGAGCAGCGCCGCATGGGGCTCGAGCACGAGGCGGTGCGCTTTCGGATAGGCCTTGTCGAGCAGCTCGTCGCCGGCGCCGAGAAACGACCACCAGTCAACGATGCGCTCGGGCTGCAGGCGGATCAGCGGCAAGCGTTCGACCATGCGGCGCGCGACTTCGCCGTGCAGCCACGGCGTGCCCGGCTGGCGCGCCAGGCGCCGCAGCACGTTGCCCACCGCGGCGGCGTCGAGCCGCCGCTGGGAGAGGGTGTCGTCGGCGGCCATGGGGCGGCAGTATATTGACCGGTCCTTCCGATCCTCGACGCGACCCCTTGCTCTTCACCCGCCTGCTGCAGCGCCTCGCTGCCTTCGAGTTGCCGACGCAATGCGCGGTCTGCCACGACTGGGGCCGCGAGCGAGTTTGCTTCGCGTGCCGCGAGCGATTCATCGCGACGGTGCCGCGTTGCCGCCGCTGTGCGCTGCGCGTGCCCGACGGCGTGTCGACCTGTGCAGGCTGCCTGAAGGACCCGCCGCCCTACGACACGACGCTCGCGGCGGTGGACTACGCCCATCCTTGGGACCACCTCATCGGCCGCTTCAAGTTCCACGCGGCACTGGACCTGACGCAGTCGCTGGCGAAGAGCCTCGCCGACGCCTGGCAGGCGAGCCGGCTGCGCCACCCCGGCCGGCTGATCCCGGTGCCGCTGAGCGCTCGCCGCCTGCGCGAACGGGGCTACAACCAGTCCGTGGAAATCGCGCGGCGCCTCGGCCGGCGGCTGAACTGCCCCGTCGACGATCGCCTGCTGCTGCGCGTCAACGACACGCCGCACCAGCTCGCGCTGCCGCCGGAACGCCGCGCCGCCAACGTGCAAGGCGCCTTCGCGATCGAACCCAAGCGCCTGGCCGAACTGCGCGATCAAGTCGTGACGGTGCTCGACGACGTGATGACGACCGGCGCGACCGCGGCCGAGATTGCGCGCGTGCTGCGCCATGCCGGCGCGGCGCAAGTGAACGTTTGGGTGCTGGCGCGCACACCGGCGCCGGAGTGAGATAGTGGTGCCCCCACGTCGCTTCGCTCCTGCCCCCCAAGGGGGCTTCAGCCGCCTTGAGGCGGCTCGGCGCCGGCTGATGATGCCCCCACGTCGCTCCGCTCCTGCCCCCCAAGGGGGCTCTGCCGCCTTGAGGCGGCTCCGCGGCGGCTGATCGATGTTCAACATCGTCCTCGTGCACCCGGAGATCCCGCCCAATACCGGCAACGTGATCCGCCTGGCGGCGAACACCGGCTGCACGCTGCATCTGATCGAGCCGCTGGGCTTTTCGATGGAGGACAAGCTGCTGCAGCGCGCCGGACTCGACTACCACGAGTACACGCCGGTTCGACGCCACGCCTCATGGGACGACTTCGTTCGGACGGAGCAGCCGAATGCCGAGCGCCTGTTCGCGTTCACGACCCGCGGGCGGCGGCGTTTCGGCGACGTGCCCTGGCAAGCCGGCGACTGGCTGGTGTTCGGCTCCGAAACCGCCGGCCTGCCTCAGGCCGTGAGAGACGCATTCCCAGCCACCCAGCAGCTGCGGCTGCCGCTGCGTCCCGGCCAGCGCAGCCTGAACCTCAGCAATGCCGTCGCGGTGGCGGTGTTCGAGGCATGGCGGCAGAACGGCTACGCCAGCTCTGACTAGTTGTAGCCCGGATGAAATCCGGGGAGCAGCCTTACATCGAGACGCACGACCCCGGATTGCATCCGGGCTACGGCCTCATTCGGGCTTCACACCGGCGGCCTTGATGACCTGGCCCCAGCGCTCGCGTTCGGTCTTCATCAGGCCGGCGAGCGCCTCGGGCGCGGTGCCCGCCGCACTGAAATACTGCGACAGCATCTTGCCGCGCACCTCGTCGCTCTTGATGATGCGCACCAGTTCGCCGGACACCCGCTCGACGATGGGCTTCGGCGTGCCGGCCGGCGCCAGCACGGCCTGCCACGAGATCGCCTCGAAGCCGGGATAGCCCTGCTCGACGAGGGTCGGCATCTCCGGCAGCGACCCCGAGCGGCCGAGCGTCGTGACTCCCAGCGCCTTCAGCTTGCCGGCGCGCACCTGCCCCATCGCAATGCCGGGCACCATGAAGCCGGCCTGGATCTGCCCGCCGAGAATCGCGTTGACGACCTGCGGGAAGCCCTGGTACGGCACATGCACGAGGTCGATGCCGGCCCGTGCCTTGAACAGCTCCATCGCGAGGTGGCCGGCGCTGCCATTGCCGACGCTGCCGTAGTTGAGTTGGCCCTTCTTCTCTTTCGCGATGCGCACGAAGTCGGCAAGCGTGTCGGCGCCGAGCCCGGGATCGACCACCAGCACATTGGGCGAGGTCGCGACCAGCGACACCGGCGCCAGATCCTTCACCGGGTCGTACGGCAGGCTCTTGCTGAGCAGCGGCGCAGTCACGAGCGGCCCCTGGATCGTGAACAGGAAGGTGTAGCCGTCGGGCGCCGCGTGGGCTGCCGCGGCGGTGCCGAGGTTGCCGCCTGCGCCGGGTTTGTTGTCGATGACGATGGGCTGGCCCAGCGAGCGGCCCAGCGGCTCGGCGATCTGGCGCGCGATGATGTCCGGCGAGGTGCCGGCCGGAAACGGCACGATCAGCCTGATCGGGCGCGCCGGCCACGATTGGGCAACCGCGGGAACGGCCAGCGCGGCAGCGCTCCCGGCCGCGATGTGCAGGATCTGGCGACGTTGCATCACAACCTCTTGGTTCAGTGTTCGGGCCGCGCTTCGCGGCCCATCAGCCGTTCGACGGCCTGCTGCGGCGTGGCCCGTCCTTCGAGCACGGCGACGACCGCCTCGGTGATCGGCATCTCGACGCCGCGCGACTGCGCGCGCCGCAGCACCATCGCGGCGCTGTAGACACCTTCGGCCACATGGCCCAGGTCTTCGAGGATCCTTGCCAGCGGCACGCCGTCTGCCAGCAACAGACCGACCTTTCGGTTGCGCGACAGGTCGCCGGTGGCGGTGAGCACCAGGTCGCCCAGGCCGCTCAAGCCCATGAAGGTCTCGGGCTGGGCGCCGAGCGCGAGGCCCAGGCGCGTCATTTCGGCCAGGCCGCGGGTGATCAGCGCGGCGCGTGCGTTCAAGCCGAGCTTCATGCCGTCGGCGATGCCGGTGGCGATCGCCAGCACGTTCTTCACCGCCCCCCCCACCTCGACCCCGACCGGATCGCCGGACGTGTAGATGCGCAGGCTGTCGCTGTGCAGCGCCGCCACCGCCTCGTCGCACAGCGCGGCATCGGCGCTCGCGGCGACCAACGCGGTCGGCTGGCCGCGCGCGACTTCGATCGCGAAGCTCGGACCCGAAACGATGCCGACCCGTGCATCGGGACAGATCGCGCGCGCCACCTCGTGGCCGAGCCAGCCGGTGCCTTCCTGGAAGCCCTTGCACAGCCACAGGATGCCGGGCGCGTCGAGCGGCAGGCGCCGAAGCATCTCGCCCAGTGCGGCCATGGGCGTCGCGATGATGACGAGGCCGCCGCGTGCATGTTCGATCGAGCTGTCGAAGTCGACGCTGATCTGCAGGCTCGCCGGCAGCGTCACGCCGTCGAGGTAGCGCGCGTTGCGCCGCTCGGTGCGCATGCGATGCGCCTGCTCCTCATCGCGTGCCCACAAGCGCGTGGCATGGCGCTCGCACAGACTGATGGCCAGTGCCGTGCCCCACGCCCCAGCACCGAGGACCGTGAGGTTCACGTCAAGCAGTTGCCGCGGATCCGGCTTTGCCGGTCCGCTGGCAACGCCCCCTTGAGGGGGCGGCCGAAGGCCGTAGGGGGTGGTTCATCAGGCGCTCGTGATGATGCCTGAGCCGTTCGGTGCGGCGGCGGCTTGCGCGCGCTGGGCCTCGAACATCGCCTGGAAGTTGACTTCCGACAGGATCACCGGCGGAAAGCCGGCGCGGGTGCAGACGTCGGAGACGACGGCGCGCAGGTACGGATAGACGATGCCGGGACACGCGATGCCGATGATCGGCTGCAGCTGGTCTTCGGGAATGTTGCGGATCTCGAAGATGCCGGCCTGCTTGGCCTCGACAAGGAACAGCACCTTGTCCTTGACCTTGGTCGTTACGGTGGCGGTCACCGCCACTTCGTAGATGCCCTCGGCGACCGGCTCGGCGGCCAGTGCAAGGTTGATGTCCACCTGCGGCTGCGCCTGCTCGAGCAGGATTTGCGGAGAGTTCGGCTGCTCCAGCGACAGGTCTTTCAGGTAGACGCGCTGGATCTGGAAAATGGGGTTCTGGTTGTCGTCGGCCATGGAAGTCTCGCTTCAAAACAAGAAAGCCCAGAACCGGATGGTGCGGGCTGCATCGGGCATTATCACCGAGGGTGCCGGGCCTCGAAGAGGATCAATCGCCTGCGAGCAAGGGCATCAGGCCGCCTCGCTGATCGAGTTGGATCAGGTCGTCGCAGCCGCCGACGTGCGTGTCACCGATGAAGATCTGCGGCACGGTGCGCCGCCCGGTGAGCTGCATCATCGTCTGCCGCTCGGTGGGGTTCAGGTCGACGCGGATTTCGTCGATCTGCTCCACGCCGCGCTGCTGCAGCAGCATCTTCGCGCGAATGCAGTAGGGGCACACCTGCGAGGTGTACATCTTCACGTGGGTCATCGTCGAACCTGTTTCGGCACTCAAGCGGACTTCTCGATCGGCAGGTTGGCCGTTCGCCATGCGTTCAGGCCGCCTTCGAGCACGCGGCTGTTTTCGTATCCCAGTTTGCGCAGGATACCGGCCGCACGTGCGGACCGTGCGCCGGTGGGGCACAACACCACCAGCGGCAAGGCCTTGTTCTTCGGCAGCTCGTTGGAGGATTCGAGCGAGCCGAGCGGCACGTTCTTCGCGCCGGCCGCGTGGCCGGCCGCGTATTCGGTCGGCTCGCTGACGTCGATCAGCACGGCCTTCTCGCGGTTGATCAGCATCACCGCCTGGCTGGCCGTGACACGCGCCCCGCCGACGCCGCCGCGCACCAGCGGCCACAGCAGCAAAGCGCCGGACACGAAGGCGGCAAGAATGAGGAACCAGTTGTCGATGAAAAACTTCACAGCGCGGCCCGAAGTGGTGATGTCGCTTTGGCAAAGCTGCGGATTATAGAATTCGCGCCTTCAACCTGCCGCCCTCTTCCGCCATGCACAAGCTCGTCCTCATCCGCCACGGCGAATCGACCTGGAATCTCGAGAACCGCTTCACCGGCTGGACCGACGTGCCGCTCACGGCCACCGGCGTCGATCAGGCGCTCCAGGCCGGTGCGTTGCTGAAGGCCGAAGGCTACGAGTTCGACCTCGCCTACACGTCGGTGCTGAAACGGGCGATCTGGACGCTGTGGCATGCGCTGGATCAGATGGACCGGACGTGGCTGCCGATCGTCAATTCGTGGCGCCTCAACGAGCGCCACTACGGCGCGTTGCAGGGCCTGAACAAGGCCGAGACGGCGAAGAAGTTCGGCGACGAACAAGTGCTGGTCTGGCGCCGCAGCTACGACGTGCCCCCGCCGCCGCTCGCGCCGGAAGACCCGCGCAGCGAACGCACCGACATCCGCTACCAGGGCCTGGCGCCGGACGAAATACCGCTCACCGAGTGCCTGAAGGACACTGTCGCTCGGGTCATGCCGCTGTGGCACGGCGAACTGGCGCCGTTGATCCGAAGCGGCAAGCGGGTGCTGATCTCGGCGCACGGCAACAGCATGCGCGCGCTCGTGAAGTACCTCGACGGCATCTCGGATGAGGACATCGTCGGCTTGAACATCCCGAACGGGATTCCGCTCGTCTACGAACTGGATGCGAACCTGAAGCCGATCAGGAGCTACTACCTTGGCGATGCGGAAGCCGCGGCCAAGGCCGCTGCCGCAGTGGCGAACCAGGGGAAGGCCTAGGCCGGATGCAATCCGGGGTGCTGCATGCGCCTGCGACTGCCGCTCCCGGATTGCATCCGGGCTACGCATGACTTCGCCGGCTGACCAGCCGGCTCGTCCCTCATGCTGGAACCCCTCCTGGAGGGGGCCGGGGGAGCAACCCGGGCCGCGCAGCGGCTGTATGGGTTGCCTATTCAGGCAACCCATACAGCCGTTCGGGCGGCATCCTCAGCACCAGCCCCTTGTCCGCCACCGTCGCGGCGATCGCAAACTCCGGCTTGGACGTGTCGCGAACGACGGTGTTGACGACCGGCATGCCGCCGCGGTCGGTGATGCTCGCGACCATCGGCGTGCTCGCACTGCCGGTGCGGCGCACGACGACGGCATGTTCGCCCGACTTCAGCTGCACCAGCTCGCCGGGCGGGAAGATGCCCACTTCCTTGACGATTGCCGCCGCGATCGGACCGCCGCGGTCTTCCTGAAAGAGCTGGCGCGCCGCCGTCTGTGTCGTCAACGGCACGCGCATCGCCCGCGGGCTGATCTTGGCCATGAACACATCGACATGGCGCAGCAGGCACGCCGGCTCGACCACCTCCTGCAATCGGGCTGGGTAGCCGCTGCCGTCGGGCTTCTCGTGGTGCTGCTCGACCGTTTGCAGCCACAGCTCGTCGGTCACGCCGGCGGCGCGCAGCATCTCGGCGCTCCTGGCCGGATGCGCCGCCAACATGGCCTGCTGGCTCTGCGTCGGCGGCACGCCCTGCACGGCCAGCCGGCCCTGCAATTCGAGCGTCGCGATGTTCATCGTCAGCGCAGCCTTCATCTGGGTCAGCACCTGCGCCTCGTCCCAGCCGAGGCGGCGCGCCACGAGCAGACAGATCAGCGCACAGTGGACCGCATGGGCCAGCCCGTAGATCGACAGGCGCTTGGGATCCTGGCGTATGCACAGGTAGATCGCGATGTCGGCATCGCGATCGGTCAGCGCGAGCAGGTGGCGCGCCAGCTCGTCGGCGCGTTCGCTGAAACCGGGCTCCTCGGTGCTTCGCAGCAGCCGGTCGAGCTGCCACAGCTCGCGCTCCCACAACGTGAAGAGATTCACCGGCCGCTGTTGCTGGCGCTCCAGGTCGGCGGTGCGCTTGGCGGCGGCCTTCACCTCCTCGACGTCGACGAAGGCGCCGCGCTCGAGGATGGACACCAGTTGAGAGGACGTGGCGACGACGTGCCCTTGCGCCAGCAGCAGGTTGCCCTGTGCATCGCGCACGCCCCAAGGCAATGGCTCGCCCAGCTTCACCAGGTTCTGGACCAACTTGAGCAGTTGCATAACGCGCTCAGCCGGCAAGGCGGATCGATGACCCGCGACTCGCTGCGGAGGACATCCTTCCTGTTCAGACCGATACAAACAGTATCGGTCTGAGGTGGCCGCAAGCAAACCCCGAACGTCACTGAGCACACACTATCCTGCCGCAGAACGCCACTCTTTCACGTTCAGCGCCCCATCGATCTGCCGGCGCATGTGTTCGGCGAGGGCGCGCCGGTCGGCGTGCTCAGTGCCTTCGGCGAGCAGCCAGGTCACGCGAGCGCTCAGTTGCCGGGCCGTGACGATGGCCCACAGCGACTCAAGCAGGTTCATGTCGCCGACGTAGGCGGCCGCCGCGCTGATCGGTCCGTCGGCATCGCTGAAGCGCAGCACGACCGGCTGCACCGGCGTGCCGGTGGAGATCGCCGCCTGGAACAGGTTGGCGTGAAACGGCAGCAGCGCATGGCCTTCGGTGGTCGTGCCCTCCGGAAACAGCGCCACCGTGTGGCCCTGCTTCAGCGCCTGCGCCACTTGGTGGACGACGCGCAACGCATCGCGCTTGCGCTCCCGTTCAATGAACAGCGTGCCGGCGGCGGCGACCAGCCAGCCGATCAGCGGCCAATGGCGTACGTCTGCTTTGGAGACGAAACGCACCGGGCATGCAGCGTTGATCGCGAGGATGTCGAGCCAGGAGATGTGGTTCGCGACGACCAGCGTCGCGCCGCCGCGCGGCATGCCGTCCACCCGCAGCGAGACGCCGAGCATCCGCAGCATGCGTGCCGACCACCAACCGACACGCCGCGCTTGCTGCTGCGGTCCGACGAACGGAAAGACGAACGCACAGATCAGCACGCCGTGCAGCAGGTGCACGACGCTGCACAGAATCCGCCAGACCGCGAGGAGGCCGCGCAAGCTCAGCCGGCGCGCGAAGCGCGTACGGGGTGGTTCATCCCATCAGGCTTCATGCGCGACGTGCCCCGCCACCAGCGTGCACCTCACGCGGCCCGGCAGCTCGTGGCCGGCGAACGGCGTGTGCTTGCCCTGGCTCTTCAGCGCAGCGGGCTGCACCGTCCAGCGTTCGGCCGGGTCGAACAGGCACAGGTCGGCCATGCCGCCCTCGACCAGCTTGCCGGCGCTGGAGGCCAGCGAGCCGAGCGAGTCGCCCAGCACGTTGACCGGGTCGCTGGTCAGCTTGGCGAGCGTCTTCGCGAGCGGCAGGCCGGCTTCGTCGCCCCATTGCAGCGCCAGACTCAGCAGCAGTTCCAGAGCGGTCGCACCGGGTTCGGCTTCGGCGAACGGCAGCGTCTTCAAGTCTTCGTCGACCGGCGTGTGGTCGCTGACCAGCGCGTCGATCGTGCCGTCGGCCAGCGCAGTGCGGATGGCATCGCGGTCGCGTTGCTGGCGCAGCGGCGGCGTGAGGCGCATCGCGGCGTTGAAGTAGCCGATGTCGACGTCGGTCAGGTGCACGTGGTTGATGCCGACGTCGCAGCTGATCGGGAGCCCCTCGGCCTTCGCGCGCCGCACCAGCTCGATGCCGGCCGCGCTGCTCAGCCGGCACAGGTGCACGCGTGCGCCGGTGTCACGCACCAGCTCGAAGATCGTGTTCAGCGCGATCGTCTCCGCGATCACCGGCACGCCCGACAGCCCCATGCGGGTCGCGAGCGCGCCCTTGGCGGCGACGCCGGTGCCCAGAAAGCCGTCCTGCGGCCGCAGCCAGGTCGTGTAGCCGAAGGTCGACGCGTACTGCAACGCGCGGTGCAGCACGAGGGTGTCGTTGATCGGCACCTCGGCCTGCGAGAAACCGACGCAGCCGGCCTCGGTCAACTCCGCCATCTCGGTCAGCACCTCGCCGCCTAGGCCGCGCGTCAACGCGCCCAGCGGGTAGACGTGCGCCTGGTTCAGGTTGCGGGCGCGGAACTTCAGCATCTCGACGAGGCCCGGCTCGTCGAGCACCGGGTCGGTGTCGGGCAGGCAGACGAGGCTGGTCACGCCGCCGGCCACGGCCGCAGCCATTTCGCTTTCGAGCATGCCCTCGTGTTCGTGCCCCGGCTCGCGCAGGCGCACCGCGAGGTCGACGAGACCGGGCGCGACGACGAGGCCGGCCGCATCGATCGTGCGGTTGGCATTGAAGTCGGGCTTGGCCCGCCCGATGGAGACGATGCGCCCGGCGGCCACTGCGATGTCGGCCGTCTCGTCGCGGCCCGACGCCGGATCGATGACGCGGCCGTTCTTGATGAGGATCTTCATGTCCGTGGTTCTCAAGCGAGGTTGCCGGCGATCGTCGACATCACTGCCATGCGTACCGCGATGCCGAACGTGACCTGCGGCAGGATCACGCTTTGCCGGCCGTCGGCGACCGACGAGTCGATCTCGACGCCGCGGTTGATCGGCCCCGGGTGCATGACGATCGCATCGGGCTTGGCGAGAGCGAGCTTGCCCTCGGTGAGTCCGTAGTTCTTGAAGAACTCGCCGGCGCTCGGCAGCATCGCGCCGCTCATGCGCTCGTTCTGCAGGCGCAGCATGATGATCACGTCGGCGCCGCGGATGCCTTCGGCCATGTCGTGGCACACGCGCACGCCCATTTCCTTCAGGTCGCCGGGCACCAGCGTCTTCGGGCCGACCGCGCGCACCTCGGGCACACCCAGCGTCGTCAGCGCGTGGATGTCGGAGCGCGCCACGCGCGAATGCACGATGTCGCCGACGATCGCGACAGTGAGGTTCGTGAAGTCCTGTTTGAAGTGGCGGATCGTGTACATGTCAAGCAGGCCCTGCGTCGGGTGCGCATGGCGGCCGTCGCCCGCGTTCACCACGTGCACGTGCGGCGCGCAGTGCTGCGCGATCAGGTAGGGCGCTCCGCTCTCGCCGTGGCGCACGACGAACATGTCGGCGTGCATCGCCGAGAGGTTGGCGATCGTGTCGAGCAGGCTCTCGCCCTTGGCGGTCGACGAGCGCGCGATGTCGAGGTTGATCACGTCGGCCGACAGCCGCTTGGCCGCGATCTCGAAGGTCGTGCGCGTGCGGGTGCTGTTCTCGAAGAACAGGTTGAACACGCTCTTGCCGCGCAGCAGCGGCACCTTTTTCACCTCGCGTTCGTTGACGCTCAGAAAGCTGCCGGCGGTGTCGAGGATCTGGTGGATCACCGCGCGCGGCAAGCCTTCGATCGACAGCAGGTGGATCAGCTCGCCGTGCTTGTTGAGCTGCGGGTTGCGACGCGACGGCATCATTCGCCTTCCCTGATGTTGAAGCTGAAGCGCCCGGCCTCGTCGCGTGCAAGCGAGAGCCGCTGTTCGGCCGGCAGCGTGACGCGTGCGGCCGAGTAGGCCGGCTGGATCGGCAGTTCACGGCCGCCGCGGTCGACCAGCACCGCGAGCGTCACGCTGGCCGGGCGGCCGAAATCGAACAGCTCGTTGATCACCGCGCGTGTCGTGCGGCCGGTGTAGAGCACGTCGTCGATCAGCAGGATGTGCCGGCCTTCGACGTCGAAGGGCAAACGTGTGTGGTCGGCGCCGGCGGTGAGGCCGCGTGAGCCGAAATCGTCGCGGTGCAAGGCGCTGGAGATCACGCCGTGCTCGCCGGTCAGCTGCAGGTCCTGCTGCAGGCGTTCGGCCAGCCAGGCGCCACCCGACCAGATGCCGACGAGCGCCGCCTGCGGTTGCAGCAGGCTGCGCACGCCCCCCGCCAAGTCGCGATAGAGCGCCTCGGCGTCCAGATGCAATGTACTCATGCGGGCTCTCTCAGAAACTGTTCGAGGATGATCGCTGCCGACGCGGCGTCGATGTCGGCGGCACCCATGGAGTGAGCCTCCGTCGTCGTGTAGCGCTCGTCCACCTCATGCACCGGCAATCGGAAACGACCGTGCAGCTGCCGGGCGAAGCGCCTCGCGCGCTCGGTATTGTCGTGCGGCGCGCCGTCCGGATGGAAGGGAATGCCGACCACCAGCGCGTCGGGTTTCCACTCGTCGATCAGGCCGGCGATCGCATCGAAACGGGCGGTGCCGGTCACCGCGACGGTTCGCAGCGGCTGAGCGGTCCGGGTCACCGTGTTGCCCGAGGCCACCCCGACGCGCAACGTCCCGAAATCAAAAGCAAGAAACGAACGGTGGATGGTCGGAGCACTGAGCGCCGGGCTCATGCGTGCCCCGCCTCCTGGCTCAGCATCCGCGCATCAATGCCCAGCAGCGACAAGGCTTTGTCGTAACGCTGTTCCACCGGCGTGTCGAAGATGATCTCCGGCGCGGCACCGACGTTGATCCAGCTGTTGCGCCGCATTTCCTCTTCGAGCTGGCCTGCGCCCCAGCCGCTGTAGCCCAACGTGACGAGCACCTTCTTCGGGCCGGCCCCGTTGGACAGCGCTTCGAGCACGTCCTTGCTGGTCGTCATTTCGAGGCCGCCGGGGATCTGCAGCGACGAGTTGTAGTGGCCGCCGTCGTCGTCGAGCTTCTCGTGCAGCACGAATCCGCGTTCGGTCTGAACCGGCCCGCCGAAGTACACCGGCGCCTCGGCGAGGTCGTCGCGGTCCAGCGTCAGCTCGACCTTCTCGAACAGGTTCTTCAGCTTGATGTCGATCGGCTTGTTGATCACCAGCCCGAGCGCACCCTTGTCGGTGTGCTCGCACAGGTAGATCACGGACCCGGCAAAGGTGTCGCCCGCCATGCCGGGCATGGCGATCAGGAACTGGTTGGTGAGATTGATACCGCCGGACGACATGACGGGATTTTATGGGGTGTTGGGGCGTTCAAGGCGGTCGGGTCGTCACGAGATCGCATATCTATGGCTACCGTGGAAGCCGTCCTCCGGACGGCATGACCTACCGCACCGCTCCCCCCCGCCCCCTCCGAGAGGGTGGCTCCAGCTCGATTGACGGCTCCCCCCTGCCCCCTCACTTGCTGGTGCCCCCCCTCGGAGGGGGCTGGGGGAGCGGTGCGGTAGGTCATGCCGTCCGGAGGACGGCTTCCCGGCGTCCGCGCCCAGCTAAAACAGTTCGACGTCCCCGACCTTTTCGGACAGCTCCAGCTCCCCGCGCGCGACCAGCTCGGCATGGCTCCGGACCTGGTTGCGGCCATGGCCTTTGGCGTAGTAGACCGCCTTGTCGGCGCGCTCGATCGCGGAACTCGGCGAGTCGCCGGCCTTCAGCTCCGAGAAGCCGACGCTGACCGTGATGTGGCCGACCTGCGGGAACGGATAGGCGCCGGTGTTCAGACGCAGCCGCTCGAAGGCGCGCTGCGCGTCGGCTTCGTTGTCGCAGCGCATCAGCACGACGAACTCCTCGCCGCCGAAGCGATAGAGCCGGTCATGGAAGCGGAAGCTGCTGCGCATCAGGCGCGACAGCAGCAGCAGCACCTCGTCGCCGATCAGGTGGCCGTAGGTGTCGTTGACCAACTTGAAGTGGTCGATGTCGATCATTCCCAGCCAGTAGCGGCTGCCCGGGCCGGCAGCGCGGCGCGCGTCGTTGCTCGACGTGGCGTGGGGAATGGCCGACGAGATCTTCAGGAAGCTCTCGTCGAAAGTCTTGCGGTTCAGCAGGCCGGTCAGCGTGTCGCGCTCGCTATAGTCGAGCAGGCCCTGGAAATTGCGGTAGATGCGCAGGATGCTGCAGACCATGCGCTGCGCTTCGGCGTCCAGGCTGCCGTCGGTCAGCAGTTCCAGCACGCCGACGACCTCGCGGTCGGTCGCGAGCGGAAACACGCTCAAGCCGGAATCGCCGGTCGTCGTCATCACCGACTGCCCGGTGAGCGCCTCACAGCGGGCGGGATGTTCGTCGAGCGTGGGCAGACGGTCGAGGTCGGCCCACACCGGGTCGGCGGTCGCCACCGCATCGCCTTCGGCGAGCCGGGCGCGGGTCAGCCAGCGCTGGTTCTCACCGTCGCCGACGACGCGGTAGATCGCCACCGATCGCGGACGCAGCAGGTCGCGGAAAGCGCCTGCCAGCGTGACGTCGAGCACGTCACGGTCGCGAAAACCCGTCAGCTCGGCCAGATGCTCGATCAGTTCCGACATGTTTCGCTGCGTCTCGGTGCGACCGCGACCTCACATGAGGGTCGCGTTGGCAGTGTAGCGCCCGATCAGAGCCAGCAAGTCTTCCTCCGAGTAGGGCTTGCCGAGGTAATGGTCAACACCGAGCTCGGCCGCGTAGTCGCGGTGCTTCTGCGCGATCCGCGACGTGATCATGATGACCGGCAGATCGCGCAGCCGGGCGTCGCCGCGGATGTTGCGCACCAGGTCGAATCCGTCCATGCGCGGCATCTCGATGTCGCTGAGCACCATCTGCGGCTTTTCTTCGGCGAGCCGCTCCAGCGCGTCGAGACCGTCCTTGGCGAGCGCGACGCGGTAGCCTTCGCGCACCAGCAGGCGTTGCGTGACGCGGCGCACCGTCAACGAATCGTCGACCACCAACACCAGCGGCGCCGCCGGCTTGGCGTGTTCGGCCACCATCGGCTGCGCGATCTCGGTCGCCGGCGCGTGCAGCGACGCGACCGTGGCCGCGCGTGCTTCGGCGCCGTACAAGGTGGCCAGCGCCACCGGGTTGTAGATCAGCGCGACCGCACCTGAGGCGAGCAGCGTCATCCCGGCCAGGCCGGGCATGCGCGAGAGCTGCGGCCCGAGGTTCTTCACGACGACTTCGTGGTTGCCCAGCACTTCGTCGACGTGCACGGCGATGCGCTGCTGGGCGCTGCGGATGATGACGACCTGGCGGGTGCGCGAGGCGGCCTCGTTGCTGCGCGGGCTGAACTGCAGCAGCGAGCCCAGCCAGAAGAACTGCAGCGAACGGTCCCCGACCGCGAAGTGGCCGCTCTTGTAGGCGTCGGCGATCTCGTCGGCGCGGGCGCGCAGCACGATCTCGACCAGTGTCGAAGGCGCCGCCACGGTGGCGTCGCCCACGCGCATCATCACCACCTGCGTGACCGCGGTGGTCAGCGGCAGCACGAGCTTGAAGCTGGTGCCCTGGCCTTCGGCGGTCGCCGTCTCGATGCGGCCGCCCATCGCGTTGACTTCGGAGCGGACCACGTCCATGCCGATGCCGCGGCCCGCGAGTTCGGTGACTCGGTCTGCCGTGGAAAAGCCAGAGGTGAAGATGAGGTTCGCGAGCTCCGCATCGCTGTACGGCTGACTCGGCTCGATCAGCCCCATCGCGACGCCCTTCTCGCGAATGCGCGCCAGGCCGAGGCCGCCGCCGTCGTCGCGGAACTCGACGCCGACTTCGTTGCCTTCGTGGGTCAGCGAGACGACGATCGAACCGGCCGGGTCCTTGCCGGCGGCGCTGCGCACGTCGGGCGCTTCGATGCCGTGCGTGACGCAGTTGCGCAGCAGGTGCTCGAAGGCGCCGGTCATGCGGTCCAGCACGCCGCGGTCGACTTCAATCGAGCCGCCGACGATGTCCAGGCGCACCTGCTTGCCGGTTTCCTTGGCCGCCTGCCGCACGACGCGGTACAGGCGGTCGGACAGCCCCTCGAACTCCACCATGCGGGTGCGCAGCAGGTCGTCCTGCATATCGCGCGTGAGCCGCGCCTGCGCCGCCAGTTCGTCTTCGGTGCTCTCCAGCGTGCGCTGCAAGGTGCGCTGCACGGTGGCCACGTCGTTGACCGACTCGGCCATCATCCGCGTCAGTTCCTGGAAGCGCGTGAAGCGGTCGAACTCCAGCGGATCGAAGGTCTGGGCCAGGGCTTTCGCGGCCTCCAGCCGGGAGCTCATCTGCGTTTCGGCCTGCAGTTCGATGTCGCGCAGCTGCTGGCGCAAGCGCTCCAGGTTGTCGGTCAGGTCGGTCAGCGAGCCCTTGATCTGGTTCACCTCGACCTCGATGCGCGATCGTGTGATCGAGACTTCGCCGGCCTGGTTGACGAGGCGGTCGAGCAGCGGCGCGCGCACACGCACCGACGCCTGGGCGGCGCCGGCCCGCTCGATGGTGGCCTGCTTCGGCGCGGCCGAGTGGCCGGTGAAGCGGGACCAGTCGATCTCGGGCAGCGTCAGCGGCACCAGCGGCGCGGCAGGCGCTTCGGCAGCCGCCGGCGCTTCGGCCTCGTCCGGTTCGCCGGTGGACGCAGCGGCGGGCGCCTCGATCGCCGGCGCTTGCAGCAATGCGTCGGCGCTCGCGACAACCGGCGCTTGCGGTTCGGGCAAGGCGGTATCGGGTTCCTGGGCGGCTGCTGTCGGTTCCTCGGCGGGTGCCGGCGGCGTCGTCGCCATCGGCACCGAGACCGGCTCCGGCTCGAGTTCACCGGCCTGGCTCACCGCGTATTCGGCCGTCGCGACGGCCTGCGCATAAGCAGCCGCATCGCGCGAACGCAGCGCTTCGAAGGTGTGCGACAGCGCGTCCGAGCGGTTGTGCAAGTCCTCGACGTCGGTAGCGGCGGGCGACTCTTGCGACAGCAACTGCTCGATCGCCGTTTCAAGCCGGTGCGCCATTTCGCCCAGGCGCATCGCGCCGGCGAGCCGGGCGCCGCCCTTCAGCGTGTGCAGCGTGCGCATGCAGGCCGACGCGTGGCTGGTCTCGCCCGGCTGGCGCGACCAGTCGCGCAGCTGCGATTCGAGCTTGGGCAGCAGCTCCTGCGCTTCTTCCTCGAAGATCGGGAACAAGTCGGCATCGACTGCGTCGACGGCGTCGATGTCGTCGTCGATGTCGTCCGTTTCGCGGCCCGGCGCCACGCGCACGGCGTCGGCAGGCAATTGGGCCAGCGGCTTGAACTCGGCGACGCCGAGTGCGCCGAAGCGGCTGTCGGGCGCGCCGAAACCGCTGTCGACGAAGCCGCCGGGCAGCACGTGCGGCTCGGCGCCGGCGTGAGCGTCGGGTGCAGCGTGCACTTCGGCGGCAGGCGGCGACGGCTCGGGCGCCAGCGCAATGTCCAGCTCCACCGCGGCGGGGGCCTCGGCCTGGCCGCTCTCGGCGGACACGGCATCCAGACGCCGCGCCGAACTGACTTCATGATCGGCCAGCCGCTGCAGCAACTCGGCCGGCGGCTCCTTCAGGAAACCGGCTGCGAACTGGTGCAGCAGGCGACGGATTTCCTCGGCCGTGTCGACGAACAAGCGCGCTTCGTCCCCGGTGCCGTGGCCGATGGTCTCGGTGCGGGCGAGCGCGTGCTCGAGCGTGCGAGCGAGCTGCGACAGATCGGTGAAGCCGACGGTCGCCGAATTGCCGGCGAGCGAATGCGCCAGCGCGATCGCCGTCTCGCCGACCGGGCGGTGCAGCTCCATCGCCCATTCCGCGACCTCGGTCGTCAGGCGGCGCGACAGTTCGTCGGCCTCGTTGAGGAAGATGTTGAACAGCGGGATCGAGATGCGCAGCGGGCCGACGACCTTGACCTGGTCGTCGTCGGGCAGCGCCGCGGGCACCTCGGCGACCGGCTCGGCCTCATCGGCCGGCGCGGCGGCTCCGCCGTCCAGGTCGATGTCGATCAGGTCCAGCGACGGCACCGGCTCGGGCGACTCGACAGGGCCGGGAATGGCCGGTGCGACTTCGAACGGGTCAGACAGCGACGGCGCGCCGGTGTCCACGCCCAGCGTCTCGGCAGCCGGGGCGATCGGCGCGTCGAACTTCGACAGGTCGAGCTCGAACGACAGCTCGTGTTCCACGGCGGGCGCCGGCGCCTCGGCCAGCGGGTTCGTCAGCTCGAGGTCGAGCGCGCTCGGCAGATCGGGCGGCAGCGCCAGCGCGATGGGCTCGATCATCTCGGGGATCGGAAGCAGTTCCTCGACCTCCGGTACCGCCATCGCTTCGAACGGCTCGGCGGCTTCGGCCACCTCGGGAAGTTCCGGCACCACGTCGACGGGCGGGGGCACCGCGGCCGGCGCGGGCGCGGCGGGCGGGACGGCGCCGGGTTCGCGCAGTGCCAGCGCCGCGGCCTCGACCTGGTCCGCGCGGCGGCCGGCGTCGGCGCGGGTGGCAATGTCTTCAATCCACAAGGCCAGGTGCGCGAGCGACCAGCGTGTGAATTCGAGCAGCGCATCGTCGGCCGGCAACTGGTCGGCCAACCGCGAGTTGTAGAGCTGTTCGCAGGCCCACGCGGCATCGCCGAATTCCTTCAGCCCGACCATGCGCGAGCTGCCCTTCAGCGTGTGGAACGCGCGGCGCACCGTTGTCAGCTGGCCGAGGTCCGACGGGTTGCCCACCAGGTCGGCGCAGGCGGCTTCGGCGTCCTGCACCACTTCGCGCGCTTCCTCGAGAAAGATCTCGCGCATCTCGTCGTCTTCGGCGAGATCGACGGTGGCTTGCGCCGGGGCCGTCACGGTGACGGGACGCGGCGCCGGGGCGGGAGCCGGCTCGAGGGTGGCCGCGCTGGAGGCGGTGTTCACAAAATCGACCAGCGTCTCGGACAACTGGCCGCGCACCGAGGCGATGTCGTCGGCGTGGCCGTGCGCCTGTTCAAGCGCCGCCTGTGCGTGTGTCGTCGCGGCGGCCAGACCCGGCTGGTCGGCGGCCTCGGCCTCGTGCGTGAGCCGCTCGAGGTCGCGCGCCACGTCTTCGTCGGTCACGTCGCCGCGCACGGCGCTGAAGGCGAGCATCTGCGCCTGTTCGATCAGGCGCGGCTCGACCGGCAACGGGGCCGGCGCGGTGTGGCTGGTCGCAGAGCGCTGCGTGCTGCGGCCCATCAGCGGGCTCAGCGTGCCGTCGACCGGGTCGTAGTGGAACAGCGATTTCGCCATCTGAGGCTGCACGCTGAGCATGTCGATCAGGAAGCCGAGCGCACCCAGGTTGCCCGCCAGGCGGTCGAACACGCCGGCCTGGTGCACACGCTGCGGATCGACTTCGGTGGACACCAGGCCGTCGACCTCGTCGCGCATGCGCAGGAGCGCCATCGACGCCTGGTCCATGCCCAGCACCGACAGCACGCCGCGCATCGCCGACAGCTGGTTCGGCACCGGGATCAGCACGTTGCGGTCGGTGGGGTCGCGGAAGAACTGGTCGATAAGCTTCTCGGCTTCGGACAGCGAGCTGCGCAGCTCCTGCACCACGCTGCCCATCGTCTGGCGATCGGAGACGCGGCGGTACAAATCCTCCATCCAGCCTTCGAGCGGCTCGGGCGTCGCGCCGCCTCGCACCGCGGCGATGCGCACGGCCAGTCGGCGCACACGTTCGCCCTGCTCCGGGTTGTCGAATTCGCCGTCTTCCAGCGACGCTTCGACGTACAGCAGGCCGGTCGCCACTTCCATCGCGAGCGGTGCGCTCGGCGCGGCGCCGCCTTGCTGCGTGATCGCAACGGCCTGCTGCAGTTCGCCGGCCATCGCCTCACCCTGCGGGAACAGGCGGCGCAGCGAATCGCCGACCAGCGCAAACTGCTCGGTCAGGCCGTTCATGCGGTGCATTTCGCCGCCGGCCACGGCCGACCACGATTCCTTGGCGCCCGACACGCGTTTGCGCGCCTGAGCGATCCATGCCGGGTCGAATTTGCCGAGCGCGCTGACGCCGTAGTCGATCGGCAAGTGGTGCGCCAGCCCATAGGCGTTGCGCACCGCCGCCAGTCGCGGCGCCTTGCGACCATCGCCCGGAGAGGCGGCCTGCGCGCAGAAGAACAGCAGGTCTTGCGCGAGGCGCTCGGACACGTCGGCCTCGCCGCGTTCGATCATGCGCAGCTGCGCGAGCAGCCGCGAGGCGACCCGCTTCAAGAACACGTCGCTGTGCAGCAGACCCTGGGCCTGGCCCTCGAAGACGGCGGCGGCCAGCTTCCACAGCGTGGCGATGTGGGCATGCGATGCGCCGGCGCCGAGGCCTTCGCACAAGTCGCTCATGCGCGCCGCGGTGGCACCGTCGGGGGCGCGCATCAGCGCGAGCATCTGCTGCTCCATCGCGGTGCGGGTGGCGGCGTCGGGCTGGCGCGGGGCAACGGCCCCGGCGTCCGGCAGCTCATGCCAGCGCCAGTCGACGGCCCACAGGTCGGCCGGGTGCACGCGGTCGGCGCCGGCCGCTTCCTGCACCGCGCGGTACTGAGGGAACATCGCCAGCGGCGAGATGACCTTGCCGGCCAGCATGCGCGACAGGTAGTCGAGCAGCGCGAACGACGCACGCTCGAGGTCGTCGACGACGGCAGAGGTCAGCTTGTGCGGCTTCCCGACATAGCGCTGCACGGCAGCCTCGCAGGCGCGCAGCATCGTGGCCGCCGCCGGCAGGCCGACGAGCTCGAGCGCGCCGACACCCTGGTGGATCTGTTGCCGCGCGGTGCGCAGCACGGAGGGATCGACGGCGTCGACGTCGGCGCCGCTCTGGGCCTCGGCTTCCTTGACGAAGCGGCGCAGTGCCTTGTGCGCGGCATCGAGCGAGCGGCGCAGTTCCTCTTGAACCCATGCGAGGGCGCTCAGGTCGTCCTTGATCTCGCCGGTCGCTTCGGTGTTGCGGGAGCTTTCCATCGGTGCCCTTGGGTGTTCAGGTGCGGCGGTGACCGCGAGCGCTGTGCCGTCAGGAACACCTCGCTCGCGAGGCCGTTCAATCGATCTTGAATCGGGCCACCGACTGCTTCAGTTCTTCGGCGGTCTTGGACAGTTCGCGCACCATCTGGGCGGTGGAGCGCGTGCCCTCGCCGGTCTGCTCGGTCACCGCGAAAATGTGCTGGATGTTGGCGGCCACGACGTTGGCGGACTGCGCTTCGGACAGCGCCTGGTTCGAGATCTGCGCGATCAGGTCGGCGAGCTGGCGCGACACGCGGTCGATGTCGCCCAGCGCCGTGCCGGCCGCGTCGGTCAGTCGGGTTCCTTCCACCACCCCTTGCGTCGAGCGCTCCATGGCGGCCACCGCGTCCTGGGTGTCGGTCTGAATGGTCTTCACGAGCGCCGCGATCTGCCGCGTCGCGTCGCCGGAGCGTTCGGCCAGCCGCTGCACTTCCTCGGCAACGACCGAGAAGCCTCGGCCGGCTTCACCGGCGGAGGCCGCTTGAATGGCGGCGTTCAGCGCCAGCACGTTCGTCTGCTCCGTAATGTCGGAAATCAGCTCGGTGATTTCACCGATCTCCTGCGACGATTCGCCCAGCCGCTTGATCCGCTTGGACGTGTCCTGGATCTGGTCGCGGATCGAGTTCATGCCGCCGATCGTGTTCTGCACCGCGCGCAGACCGGTCTCGGCGGCGTCCAGCGACTGGCGCGCCACCTGGGCCGTTTCCTGCGCCTGGGCCGACACCTCGTTGATTCGGCCCGCCATCTGCAGCACCGACTCGCCGGTATCGCGAATTTCGCGCAGCTGCTCGGTCGACGCGGCCAGCAGTTCGGTCGACGTCGCTTCCACCTGCTGCATCGTTTCGGTCACGCGGCCGGCAGTGCCCTGCACCTGCGACACCAGCGTTCGCAGCTCTTCCACCGTGTAGTTCACCGAGTCGGCGATGGCGCCCGTGATGTCTTCGGTCACCGTCGCCTGCTGCGTCAAGTCGCCTTCCGCAACCGTCTGCAGTTCGTTCATCAATCGCAAAATCGCCGCCTGGTTGGCGTCGTTCACGCGCTTGGCTTCCTGCTCCTGGCGTTCCGCTTCGAGCCGCTGCTGTTCGGCCAACGCCGCACGCTGGGCCTGGTCGCGCACATACAGCTTCAGGATGCCGCCGCCGGCGGCGGCCATCAACCCGGCGCACATCAGCAGGACCGCGAGGTTCAGGCCGGTGAAGCCGGTTTCCTTTCCGAGTCGCTCCTGAACCGACTCCAGGCCCTTTCGCAGCGGTTCGCTGTCGGCAATGATCGCGGCCTGCGCTTCGCGCGCGGACACGAGGCCTTGCAGGTTGCCCAGAATCGCGCCGGCCTGGGTGCGGGTCTCTTCGTACTGCTTCAGCAGTGCGACGAGGCGTTCCCTGGTCTGCGGGTCCTTGGTGCCGGGCAGGCGCAGCTCCGCGTTGCCGTCGGCCAGGCCCTGGGCGATTTCGCGGAACGAGTTCAAGTCTTTTCCGAGCAGGAACACGGCCTCGGGGCTCACGCCTTCCATCGTCAGGAATTCGTTCGCGCTCTTGCCGATGCGCTGCGTCAGCATCACGAGCTGGCCCACCGCCGACAGTTCGGCGGGCGACGCTTCCTGCTGCAGCTTCAGCGACGAGATGGTCTCCGCGGTTTCCAGCAGGTCGGACGACTGGCGGTTGATCGCGCGCAGCGCCTGCCCGACCTGCGTCAGGATCTTCTGCTGCGCGATCACGGTGTTGGCGTTCTTCTCGGCGCGGTCCACCAGCGGCAGCATCGGCTCGAGCAGCTCCTGCACGGAAGCCGGCGCGGCCTTCAGCGTCACGTCGCCGGTGTTCAGGCCGCGCACGTTGCGCGCCAGTACCTCGGTGCTCTCACGCACTTCCGGGAAGGCCTGAGGGCTGCCGATCAGCGCCTGCGACACGGACTTCGCGAGCCGCTGCGACTGCATCAGTGCCTGACCCGAGGCGCCCACCTGGGCCGCACCGTTGTTGGCCGAGTTCAGCGCCGCGAACGTCATGGCCAGCAGGCCCAGGAAGCCCACGACCGCTGTGATGATCAGCAGCCGCTGCTGCTCTTCGACCGGGCGCTTGCCGATGATCGGCAGGCCGCTGCCGGCTTCATTGGCCGCCTCGGTGCCTTGCAGGCGCGTTTCGCTGAAGTCGGCCATTTCGGACGGCGCGGCTTCGGTGATGATCGACGAGTCGGCGCCGGCCATCGTCTGCTGCATCGCCGGCACCTCGAGCGACGCCGTGTCGCCGGCACGCGGCCGCGGCGTGTCGGCCTGCTTGTCGAAGGCATCGTCGAACGGCGTGTCCTGGTGGGTCGTTGCGCCCTCGTCCGCGCCGCGGTCCTGGCCCCAACCCTTGATCTTGTTCAGGAAGCTCATATCGGTCCTCAATCTCTGTCCTGTCGCCGCCAGGCGACCACTACTCACCCTCCCCCGCTGGGGGAGGGCCGGGGTGGGGGCGCGCAGTCAGCAAGCGCCCTCACCGTTCTCAACCAACAATTCGAAGAAACGCTTCGTCGCTCGCCAGCGCGGCCAGGTTCAACTCCTGCCACGAGCGTCCGCTCTCATCCTTGTAGCGCGCGCCGACGAAGGCCGGACGCGGCCCGTTGACCACGTCCGCCTGGGCGGTCAGCTGCTGTTCGCTGCGCAGGCCCGACAAGCGGTCCACGAGCAACGCGCAGTTGAGGTCCAGCGCGCTGTTGAACGCCACCAGCCGCGCCTGCTCGCGCATCGGGTCATGGCTCTTCACGCCGAGAAAGCCGGCCAGGTCGACCACGCCGTGCAGGTGGCCACGCAAGTTGGCGACGCCGAGAAACCAGCGGTGCGCGTGCGGCACCGGCACGATGGGCGCCAGCGCGAAGATTTCGCCCGCTTCCTTCAGCGGAAACAGAAAGCCGCGCGAGCTGCATTCGATCGCGAGCCACGACTTGCCGCGCTCTTGCGTGCGTGCCGCCTGCAGCCGCTCGGCGAGCCGGCTCTGGAGTTCACGCAGTGCTTCCTTGTTGGCCATCTCGGAATCCGGGTCGCAGGGGGCTCGTTCGTTGTTGCTCGGTCAGTCGAAGGCTTTGATCTTCGCGACGAGTTCGTCGGCGTCCACCGGCTTGACGATGTAGTCGCGCGCACCCTGGCGCATGCCCCAGACCTTGTCGGTTTCCTGGTTCTTGCTGGTGCACATGATCACCGGCACGTCGACAAAACGCGGGTCGCGGGTGATCGCGCGGGTGAGCTGGAAGCCGTTCTGACCCGGCATCACCACGTCCATCAGGATCAGGTCGGGCTTTTCCTCGCCCAGCCGGCGCATCGCCTCTTCGCCGTCCTCGGCGGTGCGAATCTTGTAGCCGCGCTTTTCGAGCAGGTCGGAAAGAAAATGCAGTTCGGTCTTGGAATCGTCTACCAGCAAAATGTTCTTGATGGCCATCGTCTCGTCCTTCTATCGTCGCAGTCGGCGAGTGTCACACGTTCGATGCGCAAGCGAGGGCTAACTCGGTGCGCGCAACGCAGAACCACCCGACTCTCGTGGAATCAGTCACGCCGCAGCACGGCGATGCTGCTCCACCGCCTGCAGCAGTTGGTCTTTGGTGAACGGCTTGGTCAGGTAGTCCTGGGAGCCGACCATGCGGCCGCGCGCCTTGTCGAACAGGCCGTCCTTGGACGACAACATGATCACCGGCACGCTGGCGAACTTGGTGTTGCGCTTGATGATGGCGCAGGTCTGGTACCCGTCGAGGCGGGGCATCAGGATGTCGCAGAAGATCAAGTCGGGCTCGTGGTCGTTGACCTTGGAGAGGGCGTCGAACCCGTCCTCGGCCAGGAGCACCTGGTAGCCGCCTTGCTTCAGGAAGATTTCCGCACTGCGGCGTATCGTGTTGCTGTCGTCGATGACAAGCACCTTGACGCCCGGAACGTTCGCTGGGCCTTCATTGCTCACTGAGCATTCTCCTCAGGACGTGGTGGCAGGCTCCGCGCTCGTTTGCGGGAACGCTCAGATCTGCACCATTTCAAAGTCTTCCTTGCGGGCACCGCATTCCGGACAGGTCCAGTTCATCGGTACCGCATCCCATGGTGTGCCCGGCGCAATGCCATGCTCCGGGTCCCCGGCCGCCTCGTCATATATCCATCCACAGATAAGGCACATCCAGGTACGCGTTTCGGTCACTTTGTGAGTCAGGCTTCACTACAATGGTGGCGAATTGTAGCGACGCGAAGTGACGAAAAGCCAAGGTTTTTTAGGCACCTACGCAACATTCCTCACACTTCTCCTGAAGTCGCGACATCGCCAGCGCAGCCCGCCTTCGCCCTCGCCCCGCCCCTTCTTCGGCCTGCCTCGCCGCATTTTTAGACCCCCACCCATGACCGCTGACACCGCCCCCGCCGACACCGGCACCGAGCCGATGCACGACGCTCCCGCGCCGGCTTGCGTGATGAGTTTCAACGCCAGCGAAGCAAGCGGCGCCGGCGGCCTGGCCGGCGACGTCGCGACCATCGCCGCGATGGGCGCCCATGCGCTGCCGGTGGTCACGTCGATCGTGATGCGCGACACCGCCGAGGTCTTCGACCACCACGCGCTGGATCCGGACGTGGTCGTCGAGCAGGCGCGCAGCGTGCTCGAGGACGTGACGATCGCCGCCTGGAAGGTCGGCTACCTCGGTTCGGCCGAAGGCGTGAGCGCGGTCGCCGAAGTGCTGTCCGACTACCCCGACGTACCGCTCGTCGCCTACATGCCCAACCTGTCGTGGGTCGAAGAAGACGAGCAGCAGGCCTATCTCGATGCCTTTCGCGAGTTGGTGCTGCCGCAGACCGAGGTGCTGGTCGGCAGCCACCAGACGCTCACCGACTTCCTGCTGCCCGAATGGGAAGCCGACCGGCCGGCGTCGCCGCGCGAGCTGGCGGTGGCCGCCGCGGAGCACGGCACTCGCTTCGTGCTGGTGACGAGCGTGCCGCTGCCTGACCAGTTCCTCGACAACGTGTTGGCCTCGCCGCAGGGGCCGATCACCGGCGAGAAGTTCGAGCGCTTCGAGGTCAGCTTCGTCGGGGCCGGCGACACCTTGTCGGCCGCGCTCGCCGCGCTGCTGGCCGCCGGCACCGAGCTGCACACCGCCGTGGGCGAGTCGCTGGCCTTCCTCGATCAGGCGCTCGACGCCGGGTTCCGGCCCGGCATGGGCAACGTGATCCCCGACCGGTTCTTCTGGGCGCTGCCGCCTGGAGAAGAAGGCGAGGAGGACGCAGCTGACGGCTCGCCTGAAGCCCCTGACACACCGGGCACGCGGCACATCCACTGAGCCCCTGGGGGACGTGGGTTTCCGCGTCCTGAGCAGACCATGAACAACCACGAACTCTTCGAACGCGCCCAGCGCGTGATCCCCGGCGGCGTGAATTCGCCGGTGCGGGCCTTCCGCGCCGTCGGCGGCACGCCGCGCTTCATCGCGCGCGCCCAAGGGCCGCACATGTTCGATGCCGAGGGCAAACGCTACATCGACTACATCGGTTCCTGGGGGCCGATGATCCTCGGCCATGGCCATCCCGCGGTGCTCGAAGCGGTGCAGAAGGCAGCGCTCGACGGCTTTTCGTTCGGCGCGCCGACTGAGCGCGAAGTCGAATTGGCCGAAGAGATCCTTTCGCTGGTGCCGAGCATGGAACAGGTGCGCCTGGTGAGCTCCGGCACTGAGGCGGCGATGAGTGCGCTGCGCCTCGCGCGCGGCGCCACCGGACGCAAGAAGATCGTCAAGTTCGAAGGCTGCTACCACGGGCACGCCGACGCACTGCTCGTCAAGGCCGGCTCGGGCCTCGCAACCTTCGGCAACCCGACCAGCGCCGGCGTGCCGCCCGAGGTGGTGCAGCACACGCTGGTCCTCGAATACAACAACCTGGCGCAGCTCGACGACGCCTTCAGCCGCCACGGTCCCGAGATCGCCTGCGTGATGATCGAGCCGATCGCCGGCAACATGAACTTCGTGCGCGCGAGCGTGCCGTTCATGACGCGGCTGCGCGAGCTGTGCACGAAACACGGCGCATTGCTCGTGTTCGACGAGGTGATGACCGGCTTTCGTGTCGCACTCGGCGGGGCGCAAAGCCTCTACGCGCAGGCGATTCCCGGCTTCGAGCCCGACATGAGCGTGTTCGGCAAGGTCATCGGCGGCGGCATGCCGCTGGCCGCGTTCGGTGCGAAGCGCGCGGTGATGGAGCAGCTCGCGCCGCTCGGACCGGTTTATCAGGCAGGCACGCTGTCGGGCAATCCCATCGCCACCGCGTGCGGGCTCGCCACACTGCGCGAGATCAGAAAACCGGGCTTCTTCGAGGCGCTGGCGGCAAGCACGCGCTCACTCGTCGACGGCTTGCTGGGTGCCGCGAAAGACGCCGGCGTCCCGATGGCCGGCGACAGCGAAGGCGGCATGTTCGGCTTCTTCTTCGCCGATGCGCTGCCGCAGAACTACGGCGCGGTGCTCGCAACCGACAAAGAGCGGTTCAACCGCTTCTTCCACGGCATGCTCGACGAAGGCGTGTACTTCGCACCGGCCCTGTACGAGGCCGGTTTCGTGAGCGCCGCCCACACGGCCGACGACATCGCCGACACCGTGCAGTCGGCACGCAAAGTGTGGAAATGAACCACCCCCTACGGCCTTCGGCCGCCCCCTCAAGGGGGCGCTGCCAGCGGACCGGCAGAGCCGGCTCCGCGGCAGCCGCTTGGCTGGGCATGCTTCATGCGAGGCAGCCCGGCTCCTAGAATCGATCGATGCACATTCACATCCTCGGAATCTGCGGCACGTTCATGGGCGGGCTGGCGGCGCTGGCGCGCGAGGCCGGCCACAAGGTCACCGGCTGCGACGCCAACGTCTACCCCCCGATGAGCGAGCAGCTGCGCGCGCTGGACATCGAGCTGATCGAAGGCTACGGCGCCGATCAGCTGGCGATCGGCCCCGACGTCTTCGTCATCGGCAACGTCGTGAGCCGCGGCAACCCGCTGGTCGAGGCGATCCTCGATGCCGGCGCGCCGTACACGAGCGGCCCGCAATGGCTCGCCGACCACGTGCTGCAAGGCCGCCACGTGCTGGCCGTCGCCGGCACGCACGGCAAGACGACGACCACCGCGATGCTCACCTGGGTGCTGGACCAGGCCGGCCTGAAGCCGGGGTTCCTGATCGGCGGCGTGGCGACGAATTTCGGCGTCTCCGCGCGGCTCGGCGAAGGCAACACCTTCGTCATCGAAGCCGACGAGTACGACACGGCGTTCTTCGACAAGCGCAGCAAGTTCGTGCACTACCGGCCGCGCACCGCGGTGCTGAACAACCTCGAGTTCGATCACGCCGACATCTTCGACGACCTCGCCGCGATCGAACGCCAGTTCCATCACCTCGTGCGCACGGTGCCGGCGAGCGGCCGGCTGGTCGTCAACTCGCGCGACGACTCGCTGCAGCGGGTGCTCGCGGCGGGCTGCTGGAGCGAGGTGATCCGCTTCGGCGCGCGCAAGGAGGCGCCGGGCGAGTTGCGCGCGCGCGGTGAACCGCATGCCTTCGACGTGCTGCGGGGCAGCCTGAAGATGGGCCGCGTCGAGTGGTCGCTGCTCGGCGAACACAACCAGCTGAACGCGCTGGCCGCGATCGCGGCGGCCGAACACGTCGGCGTGGCGCCGGAGGCGGCGGCCAAATCGCTGGCGGGCTTTGAGAACGTGCGTCGCCGACTCGAGCTTCGCGGCGCCGTGCGCATCGGGACGGGCGACGTGCGGGTCTACGACGACTTCGCGCACCACCCGACGGCGATGCGCACGACGATCAACGGGCTGCGCCGCAAGGTGGATGCCCTGCAGGCCGCGCACCACGAGCCCCGCCAGCGCATCCTGGCGGTGTTCGAGCCGCGGTCGAACACGATGAAGCTCGGGTCGATGAAGGAGCAGCTCCCCTGGTCGCTCGAAGAGGCGGACCTCGCGTTCTGCCATGCCGGCGGGCTGGGCTGGGATGCGCGGCAGGCGCTTGCACCGATGGGGGAGCAGGCGGTGGTCTGCGACAGCATCACGGAGCTGGTCGCGAAGATCGTCGCCGCCGCACAGCCGGGAGACCACATCCTGTGCATGAGCAACGGCGGGTTCGGCGGCATTCACGTGAAGCTATTGGACGCGCTCGGCGCACGATGAGCGCCAGCCATCTTCTGTACCTGCACGGATTTCGTTCTTCACCACAATCGACGAAGGCGCGCAAGGTCGCGGACTGGGTCCAGCGGCACCGGCCCGATCTGCACTGGTGGTGCCCGCAGCTGCCGCCATCGCCCAGGTCGGCAATGCAACTGATTGCCGACGGCATTGCCGGCTGGCCGCACGAGCGCATGGCCGTCGTCGGCAGTTCACTCGGCGGCTTCTATGCGACCGTGGTGGCCGAGCGGTTCGGCTGCCCGGCGGTGCTGCTGAATCCGGCCGTCGATCCGGCACGCGACCTGGCCGCCCACATCGGCGAGACCACCGCCTGGCACAGCGACGAGCGCTTTTTCTTCAGGCCCGAATACGTCGACGAACTACGTGCGCTGGCGCCGGTAACGATCACGCGGCCCGAGCGCTACTTCGCGGTCATCGCGAAAGGCGACGAGGTGCTGGACTGGCAGGAGATGCACGCACGCTACGCCGGCTGCCGCATCAAGCTGCTCGACGGCTCCGACCATGCGCTGAGCGACTTCGACGACCATCTGCCGGACGTCGTGCGCTTCCTGGGCATCACCAGTTGACGATGATCAGGATCACACGGCGCCAGATCTCCACGTTGAACCAGAACATCACGAGCGCGAAGGTCAGGCGGCGCCACGCACGCGCCCGCTCCAGCCAGACGTCGACGCCACCGATGATGAACAGCACAAAAGCGAGCACCGCGCCCCCCGCGAGCAGAACCGCGGGCACACCGACGATCCATCGAAAAAATTCCATGCGCTCCCTGCCTACAAGTTCATTGTCATTTGTTCGATGATCAGCACCGCGAAGAATCCCAGCCCCGCGATCACGGTCCACTTGACCAGGCGCACGCCCAGCGCCCGCCAGCGCACCTCACCGGTGCCGATGTACATCGCGAAGCAGCCTAGGCCCGCGAGCAGCAGGAGGA
This sequence comes from Piscinibacter sp., assembly GCA_035513255.1. Classification (GTDB taxonomy): domain Bacteria; phylum Pseudomonadota; class Gammaproteobacteria; order Burkholderiales; family Burkholderiaceae_C; genus Albitalea. Next base: position 58,431 of record DATKCI010000190.1, read on the forward strand.
TGACGATCCAGCGGAAGGCGAGCATCATCCAGCGCCGGGCCGCCCCAAGCGGGATGAACCCCAAGGGCCACGAATGTGGGCCTCTTCGTGGCCCTGGGGGGTCGGGGCCGAAGGCACCTTGGGGGCAAACATCCTTACCAGGCGGGGGCCAGTTCGGCCAAGCCGGCGGGCGCGCGTGCCGCGTCGTCGAAAGTGACGATCTCGTAGGACGTTTCGTCGGCCAGCACCGCGCGCAGCAGCCGGTTGTTCAGCGCGTGTCCTGACTTGAAGCCGGTGTAGGCCCCGATCAGCGGGTGGCCGGCGACGTGCATGTCGCCGATCGCATCGAGGATCTTGTGCTTCACGAACTCGTCGTCGTAGCGCAGGCCTTCGCCGTTGAGCACCTTCACGTCATCGACGACGATTGCGTTGTCCATGCTGCCGCCGAGACCGAGGCCGCGCGAACGCATCATCTCCACGTCCTTCGTGAATCCGAAGGTGCGAGCGCGCGCGATCTCGCGCTTGTAGTTGCCCGAGCCCATGTCGAAGACCACACGCTGCCCGGTCTGGTTGACCGCCGGGTGGTGGAACTCGATCTCGAACGTGAGCTTGTAGCCCTCGTACGGTTCGAGGCGCGCCCACTTCAGCGCCGCCCCTTCGCCTTCACGGATCTCGACCGGCTTCTTGATCCGCATGAAGCGCTTGGGCGCCTTCTGCAGGTCGATGCCGGCGCTTTGCAGCAGGAACACGAACGACGCGGCGGAGCCGTCGAGGATCGGAACCTCCTCGCCGGTGATGTCGACGATCAGGTTGTCGATGCCGAGGCCGGCGCAGGCCGACAGGAAGTGTTCGACCGTCTTGACGGCCGGTGCGCCGGGGTCGCCGTCGGCGGTCAGTGTGGTCGCGAGCCGCGTGTCGGTGACGGCGGTCGCGCTGACGCGGATGTCCACGGGTGTGGGCAGGTCGACGCGACGGAAAACGATGCCCGTGTCGGGCGGCGCCGGCCGCAACGTGAGCTCGACCCGCTGGCCGCCGTGCACACCCACACCCACCGCGCGGGTGAGGGACTTGAGGGTGCGTTGGGCGAGCATGGGCGGATTTTAGGGATTCGCTCCCTCCCCCGCTGGAGGAGGGTTGGGATGGGGGCCGAATTCCGGAGACCCTGACGGGGACAGGCTCTGGAATTCGGGCCCCCATCCCGGCCTTCCCCCAGAGGGGGAAGGAGGGAACGGACAAGCCGACTCAGTCGGCTTGTTTGCGCAGGAAGGCCGGGATCTCGATTTCATCCATCCCATTGCTGGCGAGCGCATCGACCTTCGCCGCGGCCGTGCGGCCGTTGCGCCAGACGCTGGGCGTCGTCAGCTGGCTGTAGTCGTGCGCCGGAGACGGCTGCACCGGCTGCGTGAGGATCGGCAGGTTGTCGGTCCCCGTGCGCTGCATCTGCACCGGCGCGCTGTGCACGACGCTGATCGGCGCGGCCTGGCGCTTCGCCGGGCTCAGGCCCGTGGCGATCACCGTCACGCGCAGCTGGTCGCCCAGGCTTTCGTCGTAGGCGGTCCCGTAGATCACGTGCGCGTCCTCGGCGGCGTAGCGGCGGATGCAGTTCATCGCATTGCGGCTTTCGCTCAGCTTGAACGTGTTGCGGTTGGCCGCGATCAGCACCAGCACGCCGCGCGCGCCCGACAGGTCGATGCCTTCCAGCAGCGGGCAGGCCACGGCCGCTTCGGCGGCCTTGTTGGCGCGGTCCGGGCCCTGCGCGATTGCCGTGCCCATCATCGCCTTGCCAGGCTCGCTCATCACCGTCTTCACATCCTCGAAGTCGACGTTGACGAGACCCGGCACGTGGATGATGTCGCTGATGCCACCGACCGCGTTCTTCAGCACGTCGTTGGCGTGCGAGAACGCCTGGTCCTGCGTCACGTCGTCGCCCAGCACATCGAGCAGCTTGTCGTTCAGGATCACGATCAGCGAGTCGACGTTGGCCTCCAGTTCCGCAAGGCCCGCGTCGGCGGCCTTCATGCGCCGCGTGCCCTCGAAGTCGAAGGGCTTGGTGACCACGCCGACGGTCAGGATGCCCATTTCCTTGGCCACACGCGCGATGACCGGCGCCGCGCCGGTGCCCGTGCCGCCGCCCATGCCGGCGGTGATGAACAGCATGTTCGCGCCGGTGATGGACCCGCGGATGCGGTCCACCGCCTCTTCCGCCGCCGCGCGGCCCGCCTCCGGCTTGGCGCCGGCGCCCAGGCCCGTCGTGCCGAGCTGGATCAGCTGGTGCGAGGCCGAGCGGTTCAGCGCCTGGGCGTCGGTGTTGGCGCTGATGAACTCCACGCCTTGCACGCCCTGCGCAATCATGTGGTCGACCGCGTTGCCGCCGCCGCCGCCCACGCCGATGACCTTGATCTGGGTGCCGAGGTCGAATTCTTCGATCATTTCGATTGCCATTTATCGAACTCCTTCAATGCAGTTGCCATGTCTGTCGTGATTCCCGCCGATGTGCTGCCTTGGTAACCCGGGGGTGCCGGGGTCCTAGGTCGTTGGCTTGTTTGTCGTCGTGGTGGATCCCGGCTTCCGCCGGGATGACTGCCCATGTGCTGGTGTTTGTTGATTGACATAAGGCCCCCTCGAATCAGAAGTTCCCGAGGAACCAGTCCTTGGCGCGGCCGAACAAGGTTTTCACCGACCCCGCCTGCTGCGCCGCGCGCATGCCGCGCGAACGGGCGAGCCGCGCCTCTTCGAGCAGGCCCATCACGGTCGCCGAACGCGGATTGGCCACCATGTCGTACAGCGCGCCGTGGTAGGTCGGGATGCCCTTGCGCACCGGCTTCAGGAAGATGTCCTCGCCGAGCTCGACCATGCCGGGCATCACCGCGGCGCCACCGGCGATGACGATGCCCGACGACAGCAGCTCCTCGTAGCCGCTCTCGCGGATCACCTGGTGCACCAGCGAATAGATCTCCTCGATGCGCGGCTCGATCACGCCGGCGAGCGCCTGGCGGCTCAACATGCGCGGCGCGCGGTCGCCGAGGCCCGGCACCTCGAGCTGCTCGTTCGGGTCGGCCAGCAGCTGCTTGGCCACGCCGTACTCGACCTTGATCTCCTCCGCGTCCTTGGTCGGCGTGCGCAGCGCCATCGCGATGTCGCTGGTGATCAGGTCGCCGGCGATCGGGATCACCGCGGTGTGGCGGATTGCGCCGTCGGTGAAGATCGCCACGTCGGTCGTGCCGGCGCCGATGTCCACGAGCGCCACGCCGAGGTCCTTTTCGTCCTCGGTCAGCACCGAGTGGCTGGACGCGCTCGGGTTCAGCACCAGCTGGTCGACCTCGAGGCCGCAGCGGCGCACGCACTTGACGATGTTTTCCGCCGCGCTCTGCGCGCCGGTCACGATGTGCACCTTGACCTCGAGCCGGCCGCCGCTCATGCCGATCGGCTCCTTGACCTCGTGCCCGTCGATGACGAATTCCTGCGGCTCGACCAGCAGCAGCCGCTGGTCGTTCGGGATGTTGATCGCCTTCGCTGTCTCGACGACACGCGCCACGTCCACCGGCGTCACTTCCTTGTCGCGCACGATGACCATGCCGGTGGAGTTCTGCCCGCGGATGTGGCTGCCGGTGATGCCGGTGTAGACGCGCGTGATCTTGCAGTCGGCCATCATTTCGGCCTCTTTCAGCGCCTGCTGGATCGACTGCACCGTCGCATCGATGTTGACGACCACGCCGCGCTTCAAGCCGTGCGACGGCGCGACGCCGAGCCCGGCCACGCGCAGCTCCCCTCCCGGCAGGACCTCGGCCACCACCGCCATCACCTTGGCGGTGCCGATGTCCAACCCGACGACCAGATCCTTGTATTCCTTCGCCATTGCGCCCTCAGTTCTTTCTGTCTTTTTCGCCGGGGATCACCGTCGTGATCCCCTTCAGCCGCACCGCGTACCCGTCGTGGTGGCGCAGGTCGGCGGACTCCAGCGGACGCTGGTAGCGCTGCGTGACCTGCGTGAGCGTGTCGATGAAGCGCTCGGTGCGCGCCAGCACCTCGTCGTCGCTGCCGCGGCCGAGTTCCACGGTGGCGCCGCTCTCGAGTTCGGCGCGCCAGGAGCCGCGACCCGACAGGCGCAGCGTCTCGACCCGCGTGTCGAGCCGGCCGAACAGCGGCTGCAGCCGGTTCAGCATCACCAGCATGTGCACCGAACTCTGGGCGGGGCCGCTCAGCGTCGGCAGGTTGTCGTCTTCGACATCGCCGAGGTTGGCTTCGAACACTTCCCCGTAGCTGTTGACCAGCTTGTCGGTCGAGGCGTCGAGGCCCGTCCACACGGCGGCCGCCCGATGCTCTTCGAGCTGCACGGCCAACCGGTTCGGCCACACCCGCTTCACCACCGCCTGGCGCACCCACGGCACCGATTCGAACGCCCTCTGGCCGTTCGCCAGGTCGGTCGTGAAGAAATTGCCGGCGAGCCGGGACGCGGCGTTGGCGCGTATCGTCGCGACGCTGTTGCGCGTGACCTCGCCTTCGATCTGGATCGCGCGCAACGAGAACGCCGGCAGCCGCGCCATCCAGTTCACCGCCAGGACCGCCAGCGCCACGCCCGCGATCACGTACAGCACGTTCGCTGTGACGTGCATCAGCCGCACGTCGCCGGGGAACGGCGAGGCGGGCGATGTCCGGGGGTTGAAGGTGGCGGTGGCCATGGCAGTTGTTCAGGGCTTGGACGTGTCCAGCGACGCGAGCGACAGCAGCGTCACGCACAGCTGCTCGTAGCTGATGCCGGCGGCCTTGGCCGACATCGGCACCAGCGAATGCGAGGTCATGCCCGGCGACGTGTTGATCTCCAGCAGGAAGGGCTTGCGGTCGGCCGCGCGGATCATCAGATCGGCCCGTCCCCAGCCGCGGCAGCCGAGCGTCGTGTAGGCGGCGACGACGATGCGCTGGATCTCGCGTTCCTCGGCTTCGGGCAGACCGCTCGGGCACAGGTACTTCACCTCGTCGGTGAAGTACTTGTTCTGGTAGTCGTAGGCGCCTTCGGGCGCGACGATCCGGATCACCGGCAAAGCCCGCGCGTTCTCGCCCTGGCCGAGCACGGCACAGGTCACCTCTTCGCCGTCGATGAACTCCTCGCACAGCACGTCGGGGTCGTATTTCGCGGCCAGCGCGACGGCATCCTGCATCTGCGAGTAACCCGCCACCTTGGTCACGCCGATCGACGAGCCTTCGCGCGGCGGCTTCACGATCAGCGGCAGGCCGAGCTCGTCGGGCACCGCGATCACGCGTTCGCGCCCCTGGTCGTTCGGCGCGAGCCGCACGTGGCGCGGCGTCGGCAGGCCTTCGGCGTTCCACACCCGCTTGGTCATTACCTTGTCGAGCGCGATGGCCGAGGCCATCACGCCCGAGCCGGTGTACGGGATGTGCAGCAACTCGAGCGCGCCCTGCACGGTGCCGTCTTCGCCGTGCCGGCCGTGCAGCGCGATGAAGCAGCGCACGAAGCCGTCGCGCTTCAGCTCGGAGAGGTCGCGCTCGGACGGATCGAAGGCGTGCGCGTCCACGCCCTGCGACTGCAGCGCGGCCAGCACGCCGCTGCCCGACAGGATGGAGATCTCGCGCTCGGCCGAATCGCCGCCGAACAGCACGGCCACCTTGCCGAATGCCTTCACATCGATGTTCATGGGGTTTTCCTCAGCAGCTCCACGACCTGTCCGGGCACGTTGCCTATCGTCCCGGCCCCCATCGCAATGACCACGTCGCCGCCGCGCACCTGGTCGACGATCGCCTGCGGCATGTCCTTGACGTCGTCGACGAACACCGGATCGACCTTGCCGGCCAGGCGCAGCGCTCGTGCGAGCGCACGCCCGTCGGCCGCGGGGATCGGCGCCTCGCCGGCGGCGTAGACCTCGGCCAGCAGCACCGCGTCCGCCGTGCCGATCACCTTCACGAAGTCCTCGAAGCAGTCGCGCGTGCGGGTGTAGCGGTGCGGCTGGAACGCGAGCACGAGGCGGCGCCCGGGGAAGGCGCCGCGCGCAGCGGCCAGCGTGGCCGCCATCTCGACCGGGTGGTGGCCGTAGTCGTCGATCAGCGCAAAGCTGCCGCCGTCCTTCGCCGGCACGTCGCCGTAGCGCTGGAAACGCCGGCCCACGCCGCGGAATTCGGCCAGCCCCTTGACGATCGGCGCGTCGGGCAGTTCCAGCTCGGTCGCGACCGCAATCGCCGCCAGCGCGTTCAGCACGTTGTGCTCGCCGGGCAGGTTCAGCGTGACCTCGAGGTCGGGCATCTGCGCGCCGTTGCGGCGCAACACCGTGAAGTGCATCTGGCCGTCCTGCGCGCGCACGTTCACCGCGCGCACCATCGCGCCGTCGCCGAGGCCGTAGGTCACCATCGGCCGCGAGATCATCGGGACGATGGAGCGCACGCCGGGGTCGTCGCTGCACAGGATGGCCGCGCCGTAGAACGGCATGCGATGGATGAACTCGACAAACGCCTGCTTCAGCTTCGCGAAGTCGTGGCCGTAGGTGTCCATGTGGTCGGCGTCGATGTTCGTCACCGCCGCCATCACCGGCATCAGGTTCAGGAAGGACGCATCGGACTCGTCGGCCTCGACGACGATGTACTCGCCCATCCCGAGGCGCGAGTTGGCGCCGGCGGCGTTGAGCTTGCCGCCGATCACGAAGGTCGGGTCGATGCCGGCTTCGGCCAGCACGCTGGTCACGAGGCTGGTGGTCGTCGTCTTGCCATGCGTGCCGGCGATCGCGATGCCCTGCTTCAGCCGCATCAGCTCGGCCAGCATCACCGCGCGCGGCACCACCGGCACGTGCTTGGAGCGGGCCGCAATGACCTCGGGGTTGTCGCCCTTCACCGCGGTGGACGTGACAACCGCGCCGGCGCCGGCGATGTTCACCGCATCGTGGCCGATCGTCACGCGGATGCCCAGCGACGCGAGCCGCTGCGTCGTCGGGCTGTCGCTCTGGTCCGAACCCGAGACGACGTAGCCGAGGTTGTGCAGGATTTCGGCGATGCCGCTCATGCCGGCACCGCCGATGCCGACGAAATGGATGTGCTTGACGGCGTGTTTCATGCAGCCACCAACCCTTCGAGTTCATCTGCGACGCGCGCGGCGGCCTTCGGCCGGGCCAATTCGCGTGCCTTCGTGGCCATTGCGAGCAAGGCGTCGCGCGTCAGGGTCGACAGGAGGTCCGCAAGTCGGCGTGGCGACAGCTCGGCTTGGGGCAAGTGAATGCCGGCACCGTGGCCCGCGAGCCATTGCGCGTTGTCGCGCTGGTGCGAGGTCGTGCTGACCACCAACGGCACCAGCACCCCCGCCACGCCGGCGGCGCACAGCTCGCTCACCGTCACCGCGCCGGCACGGCAGACGATGAGGTCGCAGTCGGCCAGCTGCTGCGCCATGTCGTCGATGAAGGGCCGCACCTCGGCCTGCAGCTTCACCTGTTCGTACGCTGCCTGCACCGCCGCATGCTGAGCCTGGCCGGTCTGGTGGATCACTTGCGGGCGCTGCGCCACGTCGAGCAGCGCGAGCGCCTGCGGCACGTTGTCGTTCAGCACCTTCGCGCCCAGGCTTCCGCCGACCACCAGCACGCGCAGCGGACCGGTGCGTCCGGCAAAACGCGCCGCCGGCGCCGGCAAGGCCTCGATTTCTGCGCGCACCGGGTTGCCGGTGACGACCGCGTTCCTGATCTTCTTCGTCGCGTCGCCGTCGAAGCCGAACGCGACCCGGTCGGCCACCGGCAGCAGCGCCTTGTTGCTCATCAAGAGCGCCGCGTCGGCGTTGACGAGCATCAGCGGCCGGTTCAGCAGCGAGGCCATCACGCCACCCGGAAAACAGACGTAGCCGCCCATGCCGAGCACCGCGTTCGCGCGGCGGCGACGAAGAATCCGCAGGCAGCTCCAGAACGCGCCGAGCAGGCGGAACCCGCCGGTCATCGTGTGCACCAGCCCCTTGCCGCGCACGCCGCTGAACGTGATGTTGTCCATCGGGATGCCCGACGGCGGCACCAGCTTGTTCTCCATGCCGTGGGTCGTGCCGAGCCAGCTCACGGTCCAGCCGCGCTGCTGCATCTCGCGGGCGACGGCGAGGCCGGGAATCACGTGGCCGCCGGTGCCCGCGGCCATGATGACGAGGTGGCGGGAAGTCACGCGCACACTCCCCCCACTGTCATCCCGGCGAACGCCGGGATCCACGGTTGGCGGCTCGCTGTCACTCCGCAGTGGACCCCGGCTTTCGCCGGGGTGACGGCTGGTGGTCGTCATGGCCGCCCTCCCCGCATCATTTGCCGGTTCTCGATGTCCACCCGCAGCACGATCGCGAGCGCGATGACGTTCATCAGCACCGCCGAGCCGCCGTAGCTCATCAGCGGCAGCGTGAGCCCCTTGGTCGGCAGCACGCCGAGGTTCACCCCCATGTTGATGAAGGCCTGACCGGCCATCCAGATGCCGATGCCCTGCGCGAACAGCCCGGCGAACACGCGGTCCAGCGCGATCGCCTGCCGGCCGATGTGGAAGATGCGCCGCGACAGCCAGAAGAACGCGAAGATCACGCAGGCCACGCCGATGAAGCCGAGCTCCTCGCCGATCACCGCGAGCAGGAAGTCGGTGTGCGCCTCCGGCAGGTAGTGCAGCTTCTCGACGCTGGACCCGAGCCCCTGGCCGAAGATCTCGCCGCGGCCGAAGGCGATCAGCGAATGCGACAGCTGGTAGGCCTTGCCGAGCGTGTAGCGCTCGTCCCACGGGTTCAGGTAGGCAAAGATGCGCTCGCGCCGCCACTCGCTGAAGGTGATCATCAGCACGAAGGCACCGACCAGCACCGCGGTGATCAGCAGGAACATGCGCCCGTTCACGCCGCCGAGGAACAGGATGCCCATCGCGATCGTCGCGATGATCAGGAAGGCGCCCATGTCGGGCTCGGCCAGCAGCAGCAGGCCGACGACGGCCACCGACACCGCCATCGGCAGCACCGCGTGCAGGAAGTTCTCCTTCACGTCCATCTTGCGCACCATGTAGCCGGCGGCGTACATCGCCATCGCGAGCTTGGCGAATTCGGACGGCTGGAAGTTGGTGATCCCGAGCGGGATCCAGCGGCGCGCACCGTAGACCACGCGCCCGACCTGCGGGATCAGCACGATGACCAGCAGCAGCAGCGACCCGACGAACAGCCACGGCGCCGACTTCTCCCAGAAGCTGGCGGGGATCTGCACCACGACCAGCGCCGCCAGGAGCGCGATCGCGATGGACGACGCGTGGCGCAGCAGGAAGTAGGTCGAGCTGTAGCGCGCGAACTTCGGGTTGTCGGGCAGCGCCACCGAGGCGCTGTAGACCATCACCATGCCGAGCGCGAGCAGCGCGATCACGACGCAGACCATCGCCTGGTCGAAGCCGAGCAGCCGAGCCGGCTGGCCCGACGAGACCTTGATCCAGTCGCGCACCGGCACGCTGGCGCCGCGCGCGTCGCCGCGGCCGAACAGCGCCGCCGCGCGCGCCTTCAGCGTGTTGAAGCCGAAGCGGGGCATCGCCGTCATGCCAGCGTGTCTCCGTGTTCGGCGGCCATCGCCTGAACCGTGGCGACGAACACGTCGGCGCGGTGGCCGTAGTTGCGGAACATGTCCAGGCTCGCGCAGGCGGGGCTCAGCAGCACGGCGTCGCCGGCATGCGCACGCTCGAACGCCCATCGTGTGGCGGCTTCCAGCGTGTCGTGGCGCTGCATGGGCACGCCGGCATCCGCCAACGTGTCTTCGATGAGGCCGGCATCGCGCCCGATCGTCGCGACCGCGCGCACGTGCTGGCGCACCGGTTCGGCCAGCGGCGCGAAGTCCTGCCCTTTGCCGTCGCCGCCGAGGATCACGACCAGCTTGCCCGGCGACTTGTCGGCGCCCAGGCCGTTGAGTGCCGCCACCGTCGCGCCGACGTTGGTGCCCTTGCTGTCGTCGAATGCATCGACGCCATCGATCGTCGCGATGTACTCGACACGATGCGGCTCGCCGCCGTACTCACGCAGGCCGTGCAGCATCGGCGCGAGCGGACAGCCGATCGCCGTGGCCAGCGCCAGCGCAGCGAGCGCGTTGGCGGCGTTGTGGCGGCCGCGCACGCGCAGCGCGTCGGCGGGCATCAGGCGCTGGATGTGGAGTTCTTCCTCTTCGACCGCGGCGCCGCGCCTGCCGCGTTTCAGCGTTTCGTCGGCTTCCAGGGCGCGCACCAGCCAGGCCATGCCGTTCTCGACGACGAGGCCGTAGTCGCCGGGGCGCTTCGGTGCGTCGAGGCCGAAGCGGACGACGTGGCGTTCGATCGGGCGGGCGTTGCGGCCCTTCACGGGAATCGGTTCGGGGATCAGCTTCTCGACTTGGGGGTCGTCGCGGTTGATCACCATCACGGCCTGCTTGCCGAAGATGCGCGCCTTCGCCGCGACGTAGGCCGGCATGTCGCCGTGCCAGTCGAGGTGGTCCTGCGTGATATTGAGCACCGTCGCGGTGGTGGGCTCGAAGCCTTTGGCTTCGTCGAGCTGGAAGCTGGAGAGTTCGAGGACCCAGACGTCGGGGAGGT
>DATKCI010000191.1:0-11118 GCA_035513255.1 Piscinibacter sp.
CCCGCCTTCACGGTGTCGACCTTGGCCTTCAGCTCGGCCGGCACCTTGTCGGAGATCGACACGATGTCGATCGCGCCTTCCTTCACGCCCCACCAGGTCTGGCCGGTCGTCCAGGTGCCTTCGAGCGCGTCGCGCGTGGCCTTGATGTAGTACGGACCCCAGTCGATGATGGCCGACGCGAGGTGGGCCTTCGGACCATAGTGCGTCATGTCGCTGTCCCAGCCGAAGGCGTACTTGCCGGCCTTGTCGGCGGTCTGCAGCACGGCGCTGGAGTCGGTGTTCTGGAACAGCACGTCGGCGCCGGCGTTCAGCAGCGACTGCGCGGCCTCGGTTTCCTTCGGCGGGTCGAACCACTTGTTGACCCAGACGACCTTGGTGCGGATCTTCGGGTTGACCGACTGCGCGCCGAGCGTGAAGCTGTTGATGTTGCGCACGACCTCGGGAATCGGCACCGAGCCGACGACGCCGAGCACGTTGCTCTTGGTCATGCCGCCGGCGATGATGCCGGCCATGTAGGCGCCCTCGTAGGTGCGGCTGTCGTAGGTGCGCAGGTTGTCGGCCGTCTTGTAGCCGGTGGCATGCTCGAACTTCACGTCCGTGTGGTCGGCGGCGACCTTCAGCATGTAGTCCATGTAGCCGAAGGTCGTGCCGAAGACCAGCTTGTTGCCCTGCCCCACCATGTCGCGGATCACACGCTCGGCATCGGGGCCCTCGGGCACGCTTTCGGTGAAGCTCGTCGCCACGCGGTCGCCGAACTCCTTCTCGACCGCCTTGCGGCCGTTGTCGTGCGCGAAGGTCCAGCCGCCGTCGCCGACCGGGCCGATGTAGGCGAAGGCGATCTTCAGCGGCTCGGGCTTGGCCGCGGCCACCGGCGACGCGGCCGGCTCGGGCGCCGCTGCCACCGGTGCTTCCTCCTTCTTGCCGCAGCCCACGAGTGCAGCGGCGGCGGCCAGGCTGCCCCACGCAGCGGTCTTGAGCAGCCAGCGCTTCGAGTGTTGGGTCATGGTCTCTCCTGTTTGACGTTCGATGGTTTGCGTGCGGAAGGTCGACTATAGAACGCCTATCCGCCCGGGTGGAACGGCTTGCCGAGCGACGCCGGCATGTTGACGCGGATCCACGCGGCATTGCGCGAGATCAGCACCAGCACGACGATCGTCGCCACGTAGGGCAGCATCGTCAGCCATTGGCTTGCGATGTCGACGCCTTCGCCTTGCAGGTGGAACTGCAGCATCGTCACGCCGCCGAAGAGGTAGGCGCCGAGCAGCACACGTGTGGGCCGCCAGGTCGCGAAGGTCGTCAGCGCGAGCGCGATCCAGCCCTTGCCCGCCGTCACGCCCTCGACCCACAGCGGCGCGTAGATCACCGAGATGTACGCCCCGGACAGGCCGCACAGCGCGCCGCCGACCATCACCGCAGCGAGCCGGATTCGGCGCACCGGGTAGCCCAGCGCGTGCGCCGACTCGGGCGACTCGCCGACCGCGCGCAGCACGAGGCCGGCGCGCGAGCGGTACAGGAACCAGGCGAGCGCCACGGTGAGCGCCACCGCGAGATAGACCATCGGATGCTGGCGGAACAGCGCCGGGCCGATGAGCGGGATGTCGGCAAGGAACGGGATCTCGAAGCTCATCCGCTCCGACAGCTTGGACTGCGTGTAGCCGATGCCGACGAAGGCCGAGAAGCCGGCGCCGAACAGGCTCAGCGCGAGGCCGGTGGCGTATTGGTTGGTGTTGAGCCAGATGACGAGCACGCCGAACACCGCGGCGAGCAAGGCGCCGGCGCCGGCGCCGGCGGCGAAGGCGAGCAGGTCGCTGCCGGTGTGCAACGAGGTCGCGAAACCCGCGATCGCGGCGACCAGCATCATGCCTTCGGCGCCGAGATTGACGATGCCGGCGCGTTCGTTGATCAAGAGGCCGAGGGAGGCGAAGGCGAGGACGGTGCCGGCGTTGAGTGTGGCGGCGAGGAGGAGGGCCAGGGCGTCCATGTCAGCGCTTGCCTTCTGTGGTGGGGGTGCTCGGGGCGCCGCGGCCCTCACCCCAGCCCTCTCCCAGAGGGAGAGGGGGCAATTTCACTCCCTCTCCCCCTGGGAGAGGGTTGGGGGTGAGGAGGGGCTTTCGAGCCGCATGCGGCGAGCCCTCCGAACGGTCCGGGCTTGCAAGCCCGGACGCGCCCTGCAAGGGAGGGCGCGGCCTCCCCCAAACCACCCGATAGTGGATCAACGTATCGCAAGCCAGCAACGTGAACAGCAGCAAGCCCTGAAACACCCCCGTCAGCGACTTCGGCAGCCCCAGCCGCGATTGCGCCAGCTCACCACCGATAAAGAACATGCTCATCAGCACCGCCGAGAACACGATGCCCACCGGATGCAGCCGGCCGACGAAGGCGACGATGATCGCCGCGAAGCCGTAGCCGGCCGGCACGTGCGGCGTGAGCTGTCCCAGCGGCCCGGCGGCTTCCAGGGCGCCGGCCAGCCCGGCCATCCCGCCGGACGCGAGCAACGCCATCCACAGCGCCTTGCGAGACGAGAAGCCCGCGTAGCGGGCCGCCGCCGGCGCGAGCCCGCCGACCTGCAGCTGAAAGCCGGCATAGATGCGGAACAGGAACACCCAGAACGCGCCGACCGCCGCCAGCGCGATCAACAGCCCGATGTTCACGCGCCACCCAGCAAACAGCCGAGGAATCTTCGTCGGCTCGGCAAAGCTGATCGTCTGCGGAAAGTTGTAGCCGGCCGGGTCCTTCCAGGGCCCGTAGACGAGGTAGCTCAGCACCATGTCGGCCACGTAGACCAGCATCAGGCTCACGAGAATTTCGTTGGCGTTGGCCTTGTCGCGCAGCAGCGCGACGATGCCGGCCCAGGCCATGCCGCCGAGCACGCCGGCGGCAAGGATGGCCACGACGATCCAGCGGCCGGTGTCCTTGTCGGCCATCATCGCGACGCCGCCGGCCGCGATCGCGCCGATGATGTACTGCCCTTCGGCGCCGATGTTCCACACGTTGGAGCGAAAGCACAGCGCAAGACCCAGCGCGATCAGCAGCAGCGGGGTCGCCTTCACCGCCAGCTCCGACAGCGCATAGCCGCTCTTCAGCGGCTCGACGAAGAACACCTGCAGCCCGCGAACCGGGTCCTTGCCGAGCAGCGCGAACAGCGCGATGCCGATGACGACGGTCAGCGCCAGTGCGAGCAGCGGCGAGGCCACCGCCATCACGCGACTCGGTTGTGCGCGCGGTTCAAGCTTCGGCATTCGCCGCCTCCGCGGTCCGCTGCGCCCACAGCCCGCTCATCCATTCCCCGATCATCTCCACGCTCGCATCCGCCGCCGCGACAGGGGGCGACATGCGGCCCTGAGCCACCACCAGCAACCGGTCGCAGATCTCGAACAGCTCGTCGAGCTCTTCGCTGACCACGAGCACGGCGCAGCCGGCATCGCGCAGCTTCAGCAGCTCGCTGCGGATCTGCGTGGCGGCGCCCACGTCGACGCCCCAGGTCGGCTGCGAGACGATCAGCAGCTTGGGGTCGGCGTCGATCTCGCGCCCGACGATGAACTTCTGCAGGTTGCCGCCCGACAGGCTCTTGGCCGCCGCGTCGGGCCCCGCGGCTTTCACGTTGAAGCGCTCGATGAGCCGGCGGGCCAGCGCGGTGACCTCGCCGGTCGTGATCCATCCGGACCTGCCGACCGCCCGCGTGCGCGTGAGCAGCGTGTTTTGCGCCAGCGACAGGCCGGGCACCGCGCCGCGGCCCAGCCGCTCCTCGGGCACGAAGTGCAGGCCCTGCCGTCGCCGCTGGCGCGGCGACTGGCGGCCGATCGCATGGTCGAATAGCCGGATCGCCTGCGGCGCGGCCCGCGGGTCCTCGCCGGACAGCGCCGCCATCAGCTCCTGCTGGCCGTTGCCCGACACGCCGGCGATGCCGACGATCTCGCCGGCGCGCACGTCGAAAGCGATGTCCTGCAGGTCGTGGCCGAACTGGTCCTGACGCACGAGCGACAAGCGATCCACCCGCAGCACCACCGCGCCGGGCGAGGCGCGCGTGTGCTGCAACTGCGGCGGCTCCGCGCCGATCATCAGCCGAGACAGGCTCGCGTTGCTCTCCTTCGTCGGGTCGACGACGCCGGTGACGCGGCCACCCCGCAACACCGTGCACCGGTGGCACAGCGCGCGAATCTCGTCGAGCTTGTGGCTGATGTACAGAATGCTGCAGCCTTCGCTCGCGAGCTGGCGCAAGGTGACGAAGAGCTTGTCGACCGCCTGCGGCGTCAGCACCGAAGTCGGCTCGTCGAGGATCAGCAGCTTGGGGCCGGTCATCAGCGCACGCACGATCTCGACGCGCTGGCGCTCGCCGACGGACAGCGTGTGCACCGGGCGCAAAGGATCCACATCGAGGCCGTAGGCCGCCGCCACCTCGGTGATGCGCCGGCTCACCTCGGCCAGCGCGAGCGACTTCTCCAACCCGAGCCACACGTTCTCCGCCGCGGTCAGCGTGTCGAACAGGCTGAAGTGCTGGAACACCATGCTGATGCCCAGCTGCCGCGCCTCGTGCGGGTTGCGCACCGCGACCGTCTCGCCGTTCCAGCGCATCTCGCCCTCGTCGGGATGGACGGCGCCGTAGATGATCTTCATCAGCGTCGACTTGCCGGCGCCGTTTTCGCCGAGCACCGCGTGGATCTCGCCCGGCATCACGCGCAGGTCGACGCCGTCGTTCGCCTTGACGCCGGGGTACTGCTTGCCGATGCCGATCAGTTCCAGCCGAAGCATCATTCTTCTCGCTCGTAACGCACCACGCCATCGACCATTGCAGCCACCAGGTTTCGTTCGTCGGACAGCGTCATCCACGCGAACACCTTCTCATGCAAACCTCGCGCCACCTCCAGGCGTCGCTGCGCCACGGGGCCGTGGGCCCAGTCCCACACACACAGGTCGGCGACGCAGCCGACGCTCAGCGAGCCGATCTCGTCGCCCAGCCCCAAGGCGACGGCGGCACCGAGTGTCGACGCATGCAAGGCCTTCCACGCGGTGAGCCGCTCGCCGGCCATCGCCTGCACCTTGTAGGCGTCGGCCAGCGTGCGCTGCATCGACAAGCTGGTGCCGCCGCCCACGTCGGTGGCCACGCTGACCGCGACGCCCGCCGCTTCGGCGGCCCGCCAGTCGAACAGCCCGCTGCCGAGAAACAGGTTCGACGACGGGCTGTGCGCGATCTGCGCACCCGCGTCGCGCAGCACGGCACGGTCCGCATCGTCGAGCCAGATGCCGTGCGCGAACACGCCGCGTGCGTTCAGCAGCCCGGCCCGGTCGTAGACGTCGAGGTAGCTGCGCGCATCGGGGAACAACTGCTGCACCCATTTCACTTCGGCGCGATTCTCCGCCAGGTGCGTCTGCATGAAGACGCCGGGATAGGCGGTGCACAGCTGGCCGGCCATCGCGAGCTGTTCGGGCGAACTGGTCGGTGCAAAGCGAACCGTCACCGCATAGCTGAGCCGCCCCTTGCCGTGCCAGCGGTCGATCAGATCGACGCAGTCGCTCGCGCCGCGGTCCGGCGCCTCGTCGCGCAGACCGTCGGGCGCATGCCGGTCCATCAGCACCTTGCCGGTGACGAGTCGCATGCCGCGTTCTTGCGCTGCCGCGAACAGCGTGTCGGCGCTGACCTTGTGCACGGTCGGGAAGACCACGGCGCTGGTCGTGCCGTGGGCCAGCAGTGCGTCGAGAAACCGCGCCGCGCCTGACTGCGCCTCCAAAGCATCGGCATAGCGCTGCTCGGCCGGGAAGGTGTAGGTCTCGAGCCAGTCCAGCAGCTCGGTGCCGTGGCTCGCGATCACGTCGAGCTGCGGGCTGTGCACGTGGGTGTCGATGAAGCCCGGCAGGATCAAGCGCCCGCGATGGTCGCGCTTCGTCCACTGCGCGTCGGGCACGTCATCGCCCGGCTGCGCGCCGGCGATGCGGCCGTCTTCGATCAGCAGCCAGTGGTCCTCGCGAAAGCGCACGGCCGGTGAACCGATGTCACCCCACTGCGGCGCAGTCGTGAAGTCCAGCAGGTCGCCCCGCAAGGCTATGCGCCGCATGGGTATCGGTGTCTGGGATGGAAAGCTCATGTCGGGCTCTTCATCGATTCGCGCAACGCCGCCTTTTTAACCACAGAGGACACAGAGACCACAGAGAAGGGACGCGTCTTCTCTGTGTCCTCTGTGTCCTCTGTGGTGACAAGAGAGTATCCGCGTGGCGAAAATGGCCGAACAAGCTCATCACGCCGCCTCGCCCCGCCCCGCTGCGAGCTCGAACTTGTCGAAATCCGCCCGCTGCGCCATGTGCCCGCCCGGAAGGGTGATATGCCCGGCATCGTATACAACGGGGGCCGTCAAGGGTAAGTTTGGTTATTTCCCCAACCGGTGAGCGCACACGCCCCGTGATGACCCCGAGCCAACCGATCCGTTTCTACCACCGCGGCAAACTCGTCGAGATCGCTGCCGTGACGCCGACGCGCACGGTGCTCGACTGGTTGCGCGAAGACGCGCACTGCACCGGCACCAAGGAGGGCTGCAACGAGGGCGACTGCGGGGCCTGCACGGTCGTCGTCGGCGAGCTGCCCGAGCGCACCGACGGCGCCGAGTCGGCCGTGCCGGGCCTGGTGCTGCGCAGCGTGAACGCCTGCATGCAGTTCGTGCCGACCTTGCACGGCAAGGCCTTGTTCACGGTGGAGGACCTGAAGGGCGACGCGCTTCACCCGGTGCAGCAGGCGATGGTCGAATGCCATGGTTCGCAATGCGGCTTCTGCACGCCGGGGTTCGTGATGTCGCTGTGGGCAAGCCATGAGCGGCACCGGGCCTGCGGCACGGTGCCCAGCCGGCAGCAACTGGCCGACGAGCTGTCGGGCAACCTGTGCCGCTGCACCGGGTACCGTCCGATTCTCGATGCCGGCCAGCGGATGTTCGAGCTGCCCGCGGTGACGCTGGACACGGCGCCGATCGTCGAGGCGTTGCGCGGCATCGCACTCGGCGATGGCCCACGCGGCGCACCGCAGTTCCATGCACCCACCAGCGTGGACGCCCTGGCGCGCCTGTTCGAAGAGCGTCCGGATGCCCGCTTGCTGGCGGGCGGCACCGACATCGGCGTGTGGGTGAACAAGCAATTTCGCGACCTGCCCGAGATCATCTACCTCGGCGACGTGGACGCGCTCAAGCGCATCGAGGCGCGCGACGGCGAATTGCGCATCGGCGCCGCGGCGTCGCTCGAAGCGGCATGGGCTGCACTGGCCGAGTACGTGCCGCAGTTGACCGAGATGTGGCTGCGTTTCGCTTCGCCGCCGATCCGTCACGCCGGCACGATGGGCGGCAACGTCGCCAACGGCTCGCCGATCGGCGATGCGCCGCCGGTGCTGATGGCGCTGGACGCTGAACTCGAACTGCGCCGAGGAAGCCGTGTTCGCCGCCTGCCGCTCGCCGCGTTCTATGTCGACTACATGAAGAACCGGCTAGAACCGGGCGAGTTCGTGCAGACGATCGTCGTGCCGCTTGGCGCGATGCAGCGGCAGGTGCGCGCCTACAAGATCAGCAAGCGCTTCGACTCCGACATCTCCGCTGTCGGCGCGGCCTTTGCGCTCGAGTTGCAGGGCGGCACGGTGGCGGAAGTGCGGCTGGCTTTCGGCGGCATGGCGGCCATCGTCAAGCGGGCCGAGCAGGCCGAAGCCGCGCTGGCGGGTCAACCCTGGACGCGGGCCGCCGTCGACGCCGCAAAAGCGGCCCTGGCGCGCGACTTCACGCCGCTGAGCGACATGCGCGCGAGCGCCGCGTACCGCCTGCGAGTCGCGCAGAACCTGCTGGAGCGCTTCTGGCTCGAAACCCGCCCTGTGCAGCCGCTGCCGGCGAAAGCCACCCGCGTCTGGAGCCCGCGATGAACAAGCCTGTCGAATCCCCGCTGCTCGCGCCGGCCGAAGTCGGCACACCGCGCCCGCACGAATCTGCCCACCTGCACGTCGCCGGCGAGGCGACCTATGTCGATGACCTGCCCGAACTCGCGGGCACGCTGCATGCGGCACTCGGCTTGTCGCCGGTCGCGCATGGGCGCCTCACCACAATAGCGCTGGAGCGTGTGCGCGCGATGCCCGGTGTGGTGGCGGTGTTGACGGCCGCCGATGTACCGGGGCCCAACGACTGCGGTGCAATTCTCCACGACGAACCGATCCTCGCCGACGGCGACGTGCGCTACGCGGGGCAACCAGTTTTCGCGGTAGTCGCAGAAACACGCGACGCCGCACGCCGCGCCGCCGCGCTCGCGAAGGACGTGCTGACGATCGCCCCGCTGCCCGCGGTGCTGACGCCGCAGGAGGCGCATGCCAAGGGCCAGTACGTGCTGCCGGCGATGCACCTCGAACGCAGCACCTGCGATGGCGGCGCCCGCGCGGCCATCGATGCCGCGCCGCATCGTCTGCAAGGCCGCTTCGATGTCGGCGGGCAGGAGCAGTTCTACCTCGAAGGCCAGATCAGCTACGCGATCCCGAAGGAAGACGACGGCATGCTGGTGCACTGCTCCACGCAGCACCCGAGCGAGATGCAGCACCTGGTGGCGCGCGCGCTGACGCTGCGCTCGCACCACGTGCAGGTCGAGTGCCGGCGCATGGGCGGCGGCTTCGGCGGCAAGGAATCGCAGTCGGCCCTCTTCGCCTGCGTCGCCGCGATCGCGGCGCGGCGACTGAAGCGCCCGGTGAAGCTGCGACTCGACCGCGACGACGACTTTCTGATCACCGGCCGGCGGCACTGCTTCCACTACCAGTACGACGCCGGCCACGACGACGACGGCCGCATCCTCGGCTACGAGCTGACGATGGTGTCGCGCGCCGGCCATTCGGCCGACCTGTCCGGGCCGGTGATGACACGTGCGCTGTGCCACGTCGACAATGTCTACTGGCTGCCGGACGTGTCGCTGCACGGCTGTTCCGGCAGGACGAACACGCAGAGCAACACGGCGTTTCGCGGCTTCGGCGGGCCGCAGGGCGCGATCGCGACGGAGATGCTGCTCGACGGCATCGCGCGCTCGCTGGGGCGCGACGCGCTGGACGTGCGGCGCGCCAACTACTACGGCAAGTCGTCGTCCAACAACGTCACGCCGTACGGCCAGACGGTGTCGGACAACGTGATCCACGACCTCACCGACCAGTTGGAACTCAGCAGCGACTATCGTGTGCGGCGCGGCGACATCGCCGCCTTCAACGCGACGAGCCCGGTGCTCAAGCGCGGCCTCGCGCTGACGCCGGTCAAGTTCGGCATCTCGTTCAACCTCAAGCACCTGAACCAGGCCGGCGCGTTGGTGCACGTCTACACCGACGGCTCCATCCTCGTGAACCACGGCGGCACCGAGATGGGCCAGGGCCTGAACACCAAGGTCGTGCAGGTGGTGGCACACGAGCTCGGCGTGAGCTTCGAACGAGTGCGCGTGACGGCGACTGACACGCAAAAGGTCGTCAACACCTCAGCGACCGCTGCGTCGTCGGGCAGCGATCTGAACGGCAAGGCGGCGCAGGACGCGGCGCGGCAGATCCGCGAGCGGCTGGCCGATTTCGCCGCGCGGCGCCACGGCGGCGAAGCGTCGGCGGTGCGCTTCGCGAACGACACGGTCGAGGTCGCCGGTGCATCCATGCCCTTCCCCGAGCTCGTTCGCCATGCCTATGAAGACCGCGTGCAGTTGTGGTCCGACGGCTTCTACGCGACACCGGGACTGCACTGGAACCCGGCGACGATGCAGGGCCGGCCGTTCTACTACTTCGCCTACGGCGCCGCCGTCAGCGAAGTGCTCGTCGACACGCTGACCGGCGAGTGGACCCTCGTGCGCGCCGACCTGCTGCACGACGTGGGCCGCTCGCTGAACCCGGCCGTGGACATCGGCCAGATCGAAGGCGCGTTCATCCAGGGCATGGGCTGGCTGACGATGGAGGAACTGGTGTGGCATCCGAAGACGGGGCTGCTGACGACCCATGCCCCCAGCACCTACAAGATTCCGACCGCGAACGACTGCCCTCCGGTGTTCAACGTGCGCCTGTACGACAACGGCAACTTCGAAGACAGCATTCACCGCAGCAAGGCGGTCGGCGAGCCGCCGCTGCTGCTGGCGTTCTCGGTCTTCTTCGCGATCCGCGACGCGGTGTCGGCCGTGGGCGGGCACCGTGTCGACCCGCCGCTGCGGGCACCGGCCACGCCCGAAGCGATCCTCGATGCGATCGACGCCGTACGAGGCAGCGCCTGACGATGGACCGCGACACGCGCCTCGCCGCGCAGCGCTGCCTCGATGCCGGCGCCGCGGCCGTGGTGATCGAAGTCTGCGACGCGCAGGGTTCCGCGCCGCGCGGCGCGGGCACGCGCATGCTGGTCACGCCGCAGGCGGCGTTCGGCACCGTGGGCGGGGGCCACCTGGAGCTGAAGGCCATCGCCACCGCGAGAGAGATGCTGCGCACGGGCGAGCTCGCGCCGCGCCGCGAACACTACCCACTCGGCCCCGCGCTGGGCCAATGCTGCGGCGGCGCGGTGACCTTGTCGTCCTCGCGGCTCGATGCCGATGCGCTATCGCGATGGCCCGTCCCCGCCCCGCTGTTCCATCTGCAGCTCTACGGCGCCGGCCACGTGGGCCGCGCCATCGCGACCTTGCTCGCGACACTGGACGTCGTCGTGGACTGGATCGACGAGCGCGACGAGGAGTTCCCCGCCGATACCGTGTTCGGCACGCCGTGGCCTGCGCACATTCGAAGCGTCTGCGTCGATGCCGTCGAGGCGGAGGTGTCGGGCGCGCCCGCGGGCGCGTTCTACCTCGTGCTGACGCACCGGCACGACCTCGACCTGCGCATCGCCGAAGCGATCCTGCGCCGCGGCGACTTCGGTTTTCTCGGGCTGATCGGCTCGAAAACGAAACGGCAACGCTTCGCGCACCGCTTCGAGGAACGCGGGCTGGCGCCGGCCCTCGTTGCGCGCATGGTGTGTCCGATCGGCGTCGAAGGCATCACCGGCAAGCAGCCCGAAGTCATCGCGGCGGCGGTCGTGGCCCAGCTGCTGCAGAGGCCGTAGCCCGGATGCAGTCCCATTGGCGCTGACTTTGCGCTGCCTGGCCCCCTCTCCCTGTGGGCGAGGGTTGGGGTGAGGGCCGCGGCGT
>DATKCI010000192.1:0-69315 GCA_035513255.1 Piscinibacter sp.
CCAGCGGCTGCCCATTTCGCCGAAGTGGCCGACGAAGCTGCGCACGAGCGGGGAGAGGGAGGGCATGGCGGGAGTTTATTGAGATCTTTCAGCAATTGCTGAAAACTCAAGAAAGACCCCACGGCGTGTTCATTGCACGAGAGGCGGCACCGTATTGCCCCCTCTCCCTCTGGGAGAGGGCTGGGGTGAGGGCGCGGCGCCACGAACGACGCTGTTGACGCCGCAACCGGATTGCATCCGGCCTACGAAGACCTCACCGCGGCGGACGCCGACCCGCTCAAGCCTCCGACCAGAACACCGCGAACCACTCGTTCGGCGCCGTCCATACCCGGTGGCCGCGAAACCCCGCGCGGCCCAACAGCTCGCCGAACGATGCCACGCTGTACTTGTACGAGTTTTCCGTGTGGATACGCTCGCCGGCATCGAAACGACGTTCGCCCCCGGGCCACTGCACGGTCATCGCCTCCCGCGCCTCCAGGTGCATCTCGATGCGCGACTCGACCGTGTTGAACAGCGCCACGTGCCGCCACTGCCGAGGCTCGAAATCGGCGCCGATGATGCGGTTCAGATTGCGCAGCAGGTTGAGGTTGAAGGCCGCCGTCACGCCCAGCGCGTCGTCGTAGGCCGCTTCGAGCACGTTCACCGGCTTCACGAGGTCCACGCCGATCAGCAGGCCGCCGCCTTGGGCCTGCGCGCGGATGCCGGCCAGGAACTTTTCCGCCTGCGTCGGTTTGAAGTTGCCGATGCTGGAGCCGGGGTAGAAGAACACCGGCCGGGACGCGTCGCCGCCGAGGAGCCCGGCAGGCAGCGCCGGCGAGCGCGAGAAGTCCATGCCCACGCCGACGATGTCCAGCGCCGGGTGCTGCCGCTGCAGGTCGCGCAGGGCATCCTGCAGGTAGTCGGCCGAGATGTCGACGGCGATGTAGCGCGCCGGGTCGAGCAGCGGCAGCAGCCTCGCCGCCTTGGCGCAGTTGCCGGCGCCGAGATCGATGAAGGTCGAGCCCCCGCCGATCGCGCGGGCCATCTGGGCGCCATGCGCGGCGAAGAGGGCCGCTTCGGTGCGGGTCGGGTAGTACTCCGGCAGTTCGGTGATCGCGTCGAACAGGTGCGAGCCGAGGCGGTCGTAGAAGTGCTTGGGCAGGCCCTGGGGCGGCTTGGCCATCAAACCTTCGATGGCGGCCAGGCGCTCATCGTGCGAGCTCACATCGTGCGTACGGATGAAGCGGGGCGTGCGTTTCGTCATGGCGAGTCTCGGGGGCGCATTCGTATCCATCTTGCCGATGTTGAACGGCACTGTCCACGCCGTTCTTTGCCGTCGCGAGGCAAAGACCGTGCCCATGATCCGGAGACTTTCCGCAGCCGCGATAATTCGCCACTTCACGGCCGATCGGACGGCCGTCCGACGGAGCGCTCGATGCAGTCCTTGCAGATTGGCTTTTCGATCAACGAGATCCTCTTTCTCGCCACGCTGGCCACCGGCACCTGCTGGGTGGCTTGGCGGCTGAAGCTGCGCCGGATGACCGAGCCGCCGGCGAAGAAGCCGCTGTGGGTCAGCTTCGGCAGCGAGCTCTTCGTCGTGGTCGCGCTGATGTCCACCTGCCGCATCGCGGTGGCCGACTGGCCCAAGGTCCCGTCGGGTTCGATGGAGCCGACCTTGCGCGTGGGCGACTACCTGCTCGTCAACCACCTCGCCTACGGCCCGCGGCTGCCGTTCACCAACACCGCGATCGAATTCGGGCAGCCGGAGCGCGGCGACGTCGTCGTGTTCCGCCATCCGGCCAACGTCTCCGAGTTCTACGTGAAGCGCCTGGTCGGACTGCCGGGCGATCGGGTCAGCTTCAAGAAGGGCGTGGTAAGCGTCAACGGCGAGCCCTTCGATGCGCACCTGGTGGGTGACGGGGCCGCCGAAGAGGACCGCGGACAGTGGATGGTGCGCGAGACCGCGGCCGGCGCCAGCCGCACGCTGAAGATCAATCCGTTCGTGCAAGGCCGCCTGCCGCTGAACCTGCAGGATCCCGGCCTGGCCGCCCATTGCACCAGCGAAAGCTCCGCCGCATGGCAGTGCATGGTGCCGGCCGGGCGCTACCTGATGCTCGGCGACAACCGGGACAACTCGTCCGATTCGCGCGTGTTCGGCTTCGTGCCGCACGAGGAGGTGTACGGCAAGGCGGTGCGCGTGCTGATGAATTTCTCCGACCTGAAGCGCGCATGGACGGCGCTGTGACCGAACGCCTCGATCTCGCCGGCCGCCACATCGTGCTCGGCCTGTCGGGCGGCATCGCCTGCTACAAGTCGGCCGAGCTGACGCGCGAGCTGGTGAAAGCCGGCGCGACAGTGCAGGTCGTGATGACCGAAGCGGCCGAGCAGTTCATCACCGCGGTGACGCTGCAGGCGCTGTCCAACCGCAGCGTCTACACGAGCCAGTGGGATGCGCGCGAGCCGAACAACATGGCGCACATCAACCTCACCCGCGAGGCCGATGCGGTGTTGGTGGCGCCGGCCAGCGCCGACTTCATGGCCAAGCTGGTGCACGGCCGCGCCGACGACCTGCTGAGCCTCATGTGCCTGGCGCGGCCGATCGAGCGCTGCCCGCTGCTGCTCGCGCCGGCGATGAACCGCGAGATGTGGGCCCACCCCGCGACCCAGCGCAACGTCGCGCAGCTGCGCGACGACGGCGCTACGCTGCTCGGTCCGGCGGCGGGCGATCAGGCGTGCGGCGAGATCGGCGATGGCCGCATGCTGGAGCCGGAGGAACTGCTCGAAGACATGGTGGCCTTCTTCCAGCCGAAATCGCTGCTCGGCAAGCGTGTGCTGATCACCGCCGGGCCGACCTTCGAGCCGATCGATCCGGTGCGCGGCATCACCAACCTGTCCAGCGGCAAGATGGGCTTCGCGATCGCGCGCGCCGCGCACGAGGCCGGCGCGCAGGTCGTGCTGGTGGCCGGCCCGGTGCATCTGCCCACGCCGCGTGGCGTGCAGCGCATCGACGTGAAGACGGCGCAGCAGATGCACGACGCGGTCCTGCCCTCGGCGACGCAGCACGACGTCTTCGTCGCGACCGCCGCGGTGGCCGACTGGCGGCCGGCCGCGCTGTCGGAGCAGAAGATCAAGAAGAACGGCAGCAAGATCGCGCCGATCTTCGAGCTGACCGAAAACGCGGACATCCTGGCTGCGGTGGCGAAGTTGCCCGATCGGCCGTTCTGCGTCGGCTTCGCGGCTGAGAGCCACGATTTGCTGAAGCATGCGCGCGAAAAGCTCGAGCGCAAGAATTTGCCGCTGATCGTCGGCAACCTCGGCCCGGCCACCTTCGGGCGCGACGACAACGCGCTGATGCTGGTGGATGCCCAGGGCCATCGCGAACTGCCGCAGGCCGACAAGCTGACGCTCGCGCGGCAGCTGGTGGCCGAGATCGCTTCGAGGCTGGCAGCCGGGTCTGCCTGACCCGCGCGGCTGCCCCTACCCCGGCCCTCCCCCAGCGGGGGAGGGTGAGAACTGGACTTCGTCATGATTCGGATTGATTTGAAAGTGCTCGACCCGCGGATGGCCGAGCAGGTGCCCACCTATGCCACGTCCGGCAGCGCCGGCCTGGATTTGCGCGCTTGCCTGGAGGCACCGCTGGTGCTGGAGCCCGGGCAGACGCAGCTGATCCCCACCGGCATTTCCATCCACATCGCCGACCCCGGTCTCGCGGCGATGATCCTGCCGCGCTCCGGCCTCGGCCACAAACACGGCATCGTGCTCGGCAACCTGGTCGGCCTGATCGATTCGGACTACCAGGGTCCGCTGATGGTGAGCTGCTGGAACCGCGGCCAGGCGGCGTTCACGGTGCAGCCGATGGAGCGCATCGCGCAGCTCGTCATCGTGCCGGTGGTACAGGCGAGCTTTCGCGTCGTCGCCGAGTTCGGCCAGTCCGATCGAGGCGAAGGCGGGTTCGGGTCGACCGGCAAGCACTGAGTTTTGCGTTGCGCTGCCGCAAGTCGGCGGCGCGGCAGACGATATGCCCGTCGCGAAAGCGCTTGCGAAGCGAGATTAGGCGAGCGCCTGCGCAAGCCGCCGCACATCGTCATCGCTGTGCGCCGCCGACAGCGAGATGCGCAGCCGGGCGGTGCCTGCCGGCACCGTCGGCGGGCGGATGGCCGGCACCCACAGGTCTTGATCCCACAGCCGCGCCATCAGGTCGAGCGCGGCCTGGTTCTCGCCAACGATCAGCGGCTGGATCGGCGTGGGCGATGCCAGCAGCCGGCCGGCAGGCGACGCGGCGAGTGCTTCGGCCAGCTGCGCAGCATGCGAGCGCAGTCGCGCACGGCGCCAGTCGTCCGCTTCGATCACTTCCAGGCTCGCGCGCAGCGCTTCGGTGACCATCGCCGGTGCGCCGGTCGCGAAGATGTAGCTGCGTGCGCGCTGCATCACGAGCTCGATCAATGCCGCCTCGCCTGCGACGAACGCGCCGGCGCCGCCGGCGGCCTTGCTGAGCGTGCCCATCACGACAAGGCGAGGCGAGCGCAGGCCAAAGTGCGCCGCGCTGCCGCGTCCGCCGGGGCCGAGCACGCCGAAGCCGTGCGCGTCGTCGATCAGCAGCAGCGCATCGTGCCGTTCCGCCAGGCGCAGCAGCTCGGGCAGCGGGGCGATGTCGCCGTCCATGCTGAAGACCGCGTCGCTCGCGATCAGCTTGCGACGCGCCGGGCTCTGCGACAGCTCGCGGTCCAGCGCCGCAAGGTCGGCATGCGGATAGATGTGGATCTCGGCGCGCGACAGGCGCGCGCCGTCGATCAGGCTCGCGTGGTTCAGCGCGTCGCAGAACAGCGCGTCGCCGCGGCCGACGAGCGCCGGCACCAGACCGACGTTGGCCGCAAAGCCAGCGTAGAAGTACAGCGCGCGCGGCTGATCGAGGAAGTGCGCGATCTCGCGCTCGAGCGCCTCGTGCGATTCGCAGTGGCCGCACACGAGCGGCGAGGCGGTCGAGCCGATGCCCCACTGCGCTGCGCCGCGCTGGGCGGCTTCGATCAGTGCCGGATGTTGCGCGAGGCCGAGGTAGTCGTTGCCGCAAAAGGCGAGCATCGCGCGGCCGTTCACGCGCAGGTGCGCGCCGCGCATCGCCTGCACGTTGCGCCGCGTGCGCAGCAAGTGGCCGGCGGCGAGCTGGTCCAGCTCGGCCGTGTAGGTGTCGAGGACGGTCATCTGAGGAATTCGTCGGTGAGCCGCAGGTGGGTGGCGGCGATGCGGGGGGCGGGAGCGGCCTGGAAGGGCAGGTCGCCGAGGCAGGGGGCGGGCAGGCGCGCGGCGAGCAGCGCAAGGTTCGCGTCCTGTTCCGTCATCTGCGGGTCGATGCGGTTGGCGACCCATCCTGCCAGGCGCAAGCCGCGCGCGGCGATCGATTCTGCGGCGAGCAGCGCGTGGCTCAGACAGCCGAGCCGCAGGCCCACGACCAGGATGATCGGCAGGCCGAGCGAGACGGCGAGGTCGCCGCCGTCGAGGCGGTCTGTCAGCGGAACGCGAAAGCCGCCGGCGCCTTCGACGACCACCGCGTCCGCCTGCGCCCGCAGTGCGGCGCAGGCCTGCGCGATGCGGCCGATGTCGATCGTGACGCCTTCATGCTGTGCGGCGATGTGCGGCGAAGCGGCAGCACGCAGCAGATAGGGGTTCACGAGCGATGCCGGCGCCGCCCAGGTGGACGCCGCTTGCAGCGCGCGCACGTCGTCGTTGATCCAGCGGCCGTCGGGCAGGCGGTCGGCGCCGGCCGCGACGGGCTTCATGCCGACGACGCGAGCATGTCGCGCGTGCAGGCGGTGCAGCAGCGCGGCGGCCACCAGCGACTTGCCGACGCCGGTGTCGGTGCCGGTGACGAACCACGCATCGGCTGTCATGCGGCATCTCCATGCACGTCATACCGGCGAAAGCCGGTATCCACCGATGGTTGTGGCAGTGGATACCGGCTTTCGCCGGTATGACGTGCGTGGGGCGAGCTCATTGGACCGCCTTCGTGCTTCGCACTGCGGTATTCGCCCTTGGGGCGGCCCGGCGTGCTCATGGCAGGGCTCGCAGCTCACCGCCGGCGCCGCCGCCGGCGGCATCACCTTCCGCCAGCGTGTTCTCCAGCGCAATCAGCGCGCCGCGCACCAGATGCTCGATCGCCTCGTCGTCGATGACGTAGGGCGGCATGAAGTACAGCGTGCGACCGATGGGGCGCAGCAGCAGGCCTTCGCGCAACGCGGCGCGGTGGTAGCGGCGCGCGAACAGCGGATCGTCGGTGCGCACGTCCCAGGCCCAGATCATGCCGAGCTGCCTCGCATGGAACAGACGCGGATGTTCGTCGAGCACCCGTGCCGCGGAGCTCAACCGCAGCGCCGTCGCGCGGTTGCGCTGCAGCGCGTCGTCGTCGAGCAGGTCGATCGCCGCGAGCGCCGCGCGGCACGCGAGCGGGTTGCCGGTGTACGAATGCGAATGCAGAAAACCGCGCGCGCCATCGTCATCGTAGAACGTCGCGTACACCTCGTCGGTCGTCAGCACTGCCGACAGCGGCAGCGTGCCGCCGGTCAGCCCCTTGGACAGGCAGATGAAGTCGGGCCGCACACCGGCCACGTCGCAGGCGAAGCGCTCGCCGGTGCGGCCGAAGCCGGTGGCGATCTCGTCGGCGATGAGGTGCACTTCATACCGGTCGCACAAGGCGCGGGCGCGGCGCAGGTAGTGCGGGTCGTACATCGCCATGCCGGCGGCGCACTGAATCAGCGGCTCGACGATCAAAGCCGCGGTCTGCGCGTGGTGCGCATCGAGCCAGGCCTCGAGCGCCTGCGCGCAGGCCTCGGCATGGGCTCGCGCGTCGCCCCCGGCCGCGTCGCGGGCATCGGGGCTCGCCAAGACAGCCGATGGCCGAAGCATCGGGCCGTAGGCGTCGCGGAACAGCGGGATGTCGGTCACGCCGAGCGCGCCCACCGTCTCGCCGTGGTAGCCATGGGCCAGGCTGACGAAGCGGTTCTTGTCCGGCCGGCCGCGGTTGCGCCACGAATGGACGCTCATCTTCAGCGCGATCTCGGTCGCGCTCGCGCCGTCGCTTGCGTAGAACGCGTGGCCGAGGCCGGTCCATGCGGCCAGCCGTTCCGACAGCTCGATGACCGGCTCGTGCGTCAGGCCGGCGAGCATCACGTGTTCGATGCGATCGAGCTGGTCGTGCAGCGCAGCCTTGATGTGCGGGTGGTTGTGCCCGAACAGGTTGACCCACCACGAACTGACCGCATCGAGGTAGCGCTTTCCGTCGGCGTCGAACAGCCAGATGCCGTCGCCGCGCGCGATGGCCACGAGCGGCTGCGATTCGAGATGTTTCATCTGCGTGCAGGGGTGCCAGACCGCGGCCCGGCTGCGCTGCAACAGCTCGTCATTGCGGCTCGACGTCATCGCGGCTCCTGCAGCATGCCTCGCCGGTAGGTTTCGGCGATCAGCATGCGCGGGCCTTCGGGCGTGAGGATGCGGTAGGCACGCGTGGCAGGCGCATCGGGCAGGCCGACGTCGCTCCACAGGCGCTGCTGCAGCGCCTCGGCCTGCGGCCACGCTTCGCGGCGCACCCACAGGCGAGTCAGCAGGTGGCCGATCGGCAGCCGACCCGCTTCGAGGTCATGCTGAAGCGATTCGTCCAGTCCCTGCAGCGCGATGTAGGCCAGGTTATCCATCATCACTTCGCCGTGCGCCGACAGGCTCGTGATGCGCTCGATGAACCGGGTGCCGGGCAGCGCGGCACGCACCGTCTCGGGCACGTCGGCCGTCGCCCCCTGGTGCCGGACGTGCAACGACACCGCACCGCCGGCGATCGATTCGCACAGTCGCGTCGTCGAGCCGTCCTGCGCGAGCAGCAATTGCAGAATGCGCTTCGAATGGCAAGCTGCGGGCGCATCGGCGGCCGGGTCGAAGAAGCGCTCGCGTCGCGGCAATGAATCAGAATTCGAGGACATGACTGACATACAGGTGAAGATCCGGCCCATCGCGCTGCCCAACGGACCGCGCGAGACGATGGCAAAACTGCGCGGCGAGGGGCACTACGCGTTGCTCGAGAGCGCCCTCGTGATGCCGCGGCAAGCCGAATGGTCGTACATCGCCGGGCCGGCGCTGGCGACACTGTACACAGATGCCGGCGGCACGAGGCTGCAGCGCGACGGCGTCGAGTGCGGTCGTTGGGACGACCCCTTCGACGCGCTGGCGGCGATTGCCCGCTTCGATGCGCCGACGCAGGTCGATGCAGAGCGGCCCGCCGGCATGAACTTCGTCGGCGGCTGGGTCGGCGTGCTGGGCTACGACTTGGCGCGGCACGCCGAGCGGCTGCCCGAACTCGCGCGCAACGATCCGGCACTTCCGCTGATGTGGTGGATGGCGGTGGACCAGGTGCTCGCGTTCCACCACCCGAGCGCGCAGTGGTGGCATTCGACGGTGCACGGCAAGCCGGAGCGTTGGCCCTGGGGCGGCGCCGAACGATCGCGCGCCTGGGCGCGCACGCTCGACTGCGCCCGCGGCCCCGCGCCGCGGTTCTCGGCCTGGAGCGCCGGCCCGCTGCGGCGGTGCATGGAGCGCAGCGACTTCGAACACGGGGTCGAGCAGATTCGCGACGCCATCGCCGCCGGCGACGTGCTGCAGGTGAACCTGACCCGGCGCGAAGAGGCGGTGTTCAGCGGCGACGCGTGGTCGCTCTACGAGGACCTCGTGTGGGCGCATCCGGCGCCGTTCGCGGCCTACCTGCAGGGCCCGGGCTTTGCGATCGCGAGCTGTTCGCCGGAGCGTTTCCTGCACCTGCATGGGCGCGATGTGGAGGCCCGTCCGATCAAGGGCACCGTCGCGCGCGGTCTCAACGAAGACGACGATGCCGCTCGGCGCCAGTGGCTCGCAAGCAGCGCGAAAGACCGCGCCGAGAACCTGATGATCGTCGACCTGATGCGCAACGACCTGGGCCGCGTGGCGCAGACCGGCAGCGTGCAAGTGCCGGAGCTCTTCGCGCTGGAACCCTACGCGAGCGTGTGGCAGATGGTGTCGACGGTACGCGCCCGGCTGCGCCCCGACTGCGGCACGGCACAGCTGCTGCGCGCGTGCTGGCCGCCGGGATCGATGACCGGCGCGCCGAAGCTGAAGGCGATGCAGATGATCGAGACGCTGGAGCCGACGCGGCGCGGCTTTTACGCCGGCTCGATCGGCTACATCGACTGCACCGGCAACGTCGATCTCTCCGTGATCATCCGCAGCGCCGTCGTGGCCGACGATCGCGTGATGGTCCAGTTGGGCGGCGGCATCGTCGCCGATTCGGAACCGGCGACAGAGTGGGAAGAAACCGTCGCCAAGGGCGAGCGGCTGCTGCGCGTGATCGAGCGCGCCGGCGTCAGTGCAGCTGCGAGCCGCCGGGTGCGGCGTCCAGCACCATGACCGGCGGATGGTCCACGCTGCCGGCCTCGATCTCGGCATCGGTGGCTTCGCGCACGTCGCGCACCTTCAGATCGAGCCGCAGCGCAATGCCGGCGAGCGGGTGGTTGCCGTCCAGCACGACGTGTGTCGGGTAGACCTCGGTGACGGTGTAGATGGCGTCCGCCGGCATGCCCTGAGTGGCCGCGCCATCGGGCACGCCGTCGAACTGCATGCCGGGCTCCACCTCCTCGGGGAAGATGGCGCGCTCCTCGTAGAACACGAGATCGGGGTCGTACTCGCCGAACGCGTGCTCGGGCTCCAGGTGCAGCTGGGCGGAGAACCCCACGTCCTGGTCGGCCAGCGCTTCTTCCACCTTCTCGAGCAGGTCATCGCCGCCGAAGAAGAATTCCACCGGATCCTTCAGTTCGTCGATCAGGGTGCCTTGGGCATCTTCGAGCCGCCAGACCAGGCTGACGACACAGGGTGCGGTGATGTTCATCCGGGAAATGATCGCACAGGCCACAATTCCATCCCATGGATATCGCCATCGCCACGCCCTTGCTCGGCGGCCTGAGCCCGCAGGTGTTCATGCGCCGCTACTGGCAGAAGGAGCCGCTGCTGATTCGCCGAGCCGTCCCGGGCGTCGAGCCGCCGCTCGATCGAGCCGGCCTGTTTGCGCTGGCGGCGCACAAGGACGTCGAGTCGCGCCTCGTGGAGCATCGCGCCGGCCAGTGGACCTTGCGTCACGGGCCGTTCGCGCGCCGCCAGCTGCCCAGCGTGAAGCAGGAGGCGTGGACGCTGCTCGTGCAAGGGGTCGACCTGCACGTCGACGCAGCGCACCAGCTGTTGTCCCGCTTCCGTTTCGTGCCCGATGCGCGGCTGGACGACCTGATGGTCTCGTACGCCACCGATGGCGGCGGCGTGGGTCCGCATTTCGATTCCTACGACGTGTTTCTGCTTCAGGTGCAGGGCCGGCGGCGCTGGAAGATCGGCCGCATGAACGATGCCACGCTGCAGCCGGGCCAGCCGCTGAAGATTCTGGCCGGGTTTCAACCCGAGGAAGAATGGGTTCTCGAACCGGGCGATATGCTGTATTTGCCGCCCCGCTGGGCCCACGACGGCATCGCCGACGGCGAATGCATCACCTGCTCGATCGGCTTTCGCGCGCCGGCCAAGGAGGAGGTCGGCCGGGAGGTGCTGCAGCGGCTGCTGGACGTCGAAGAACAGGCCGCGGCGCCGGTGCTCTATCGCGATTCGTCGCAGGCCGCCACCGATGCGCCGGGCCGCATTCCTGCCACCTTGCAAGCCTTCACCGGCGAGGCGGTGGCGCGTTTGACCGAGAGCCCGAGGGCGCTGGCCTGCGCGCTCGGCGAATGGCTCAGCGAACCCAAGCCGGCGGTCGTCTTCGACGCCGGCGCGCCGCTGGCCGATTCCGCTGGCGCCGCACTCGACCGCCGCACGCGAATGCTGTACGACGACGAGCACGTGTTCATCAACGGCGAGTCCTATCGCGCCGACGGCCAGGACGCCGCGTTGATGCGCCAGTTGGTCGATCACCGGCGCCTGCTGCCGGCGCAGCTGCGCCGCGCGAGCGACGATGCGAGGCATCTGCTGGACGACTGGGCGCAAGCCGGCTGGCTGCACCCCGTCGCCGGCGAATCCGAGGAGGCACCATGATCGATCCACGCTCGCGCCGCCTGATCACGACGCGGCTTGAATTCGTCGATGCGCTGCACGAGGCGTTCGCCGACCTGGCGAACGTCGGCTGTCGCGAAGCGTGGCTCTGCGACGAGGACTTCGCCGACTGGCCGCTCAACGATGCGTCGGTCATCGACGATCTCGTTCGCTGGGCCAAGCCGCGCCGCCAGCTGACCGTCATCGCGCGGAACTTCGATGCGGTCGTGCGCCGGCATCCGCGCTGGGTCGAGTGGCGCCGCCAGTGGTCGCACGTCGTCGACTGCCGGTCGTGGGAAGACGCCGAGGCCGGCGAGCTGCCGACGATGCTGCTGGCGAACGGTGTCGT
The DNA here is from genome assembly GCA_035513255.1 of Piscinibacter sp. Classification (GTDB taxonomy): domain Bacteria; phylum Pseudomonadota; class Gammaproteobacteria; order Burkholderiales; family Burkholderiaceae_C; genus Albitalea. Next base: position 11,396 of record DATKCI010000192.1, read on the forward strand.
CACGGTCCGCCTGTTCGATCCGGTCCATCACCGCGGCAGCCTGTCGCGCGACGCGGCCGACTTGCTGAGAAACCGGGAATTGATTGATGCGGTTTCGCAACGTTCGGTGCCGTCTTTCCCCGCGACGATTCTGGGTCTCTAGGGAAGTTCCGCATAGAATCGCGGGCTAGACCACGAGGGGCTCGAGCCCTCGTGGTCTTTCACGTGTTGGGCTCTGCAGTTTCTGGGGTCCCCACTAAAGCCGGTAAATTGATCGACCCGTTGACCTATCCATTGAATTGAGGACAAGTATGAAAAAGTCGCTTCTGTTGGCGTCCCTCGTTGCCGCCGTGGCACTCGCTGCCTGCAGCAAGAAAGAAGAAACCATGGTCGCTCCGGCGCCCGCTCCGGCTGCCGCGCCCGCCCCGGCACCCGAGCCTGAAGCTGCTGCTTCGGCCGCTATGGAGGCTCCCGCTGCCGACGCTGCGGCCTCGGCTGCTGCCACCGACGCTGCTTCGGCCGCCAAGTAATCGGTTCTCCAGTTCTTCGAAAGGCCGCCTCCGGGCGGCTTTTTTCTTGTTCGCCTCAGCGAAGCTCGATCCAGTCGAAGCCCCACGCCGGCCCCGCCGCCTGCAGCTGCAGTCCGTCGCCACGGCAAACCCCCGCCAGAGCGGCGAGGGCGAGTTCCGGCGTGTTGTTTTCGCGGCTGAGGTGTGCGGCCACCACGTGGCGCAGCCCATCGTGCAGGCAGGCGGCAAGGATCTGCGCTGCCGTGTCATTGCTGAGATGGCCGAAGCGCCCGCCGATGCGCGACTTCAGCGACGCCGGGTAGCGTGACGCGCCGAGCAGGCCGGCATCGTGGTTGCATTCGAGCAGCAGCGCCTGGCACCCCTGCAGCTGCGTGAGCAGGTGGGCGGTGATGGAGCCTGCATCGGTCAGCACACCCAGGCGAACCGCCCCGTCGGAAAAACACGGCTGCAGCGGTTCGCGCGCGTCGTGCGGCACCGTGTACGGCTGCAACTCGAGGTCGCCGATCGTGATGGCTTCGCCGTCGCGTGCGAAGTGCAAGCCGTCGGGCGCGTCCGGCTCGCCGATCGCGCGCCAGGTGCCGCGGCTCATCCACAACGGCAGGCGGTGGCGCCGCGCGAGGCTGAGCGCGCAGCCGACGTGGTCGCCGTGTTCATGGGTGACGAACACCGCGTCGAGATCATCCGGCGTCAAGCCGGCCCGGGCGAGCCGCATGCGCAGCTCGCGCAGCGAGAAGCCGCAATCGATCAGCACGCGGCTCGCGGTGGCACCGCTGCGGGCCTCGACCAGCGTGGCGTTGCCGCTGCTGCCGCTGCCGAGGCTGCAGAAGCGCAGCACGACCTTAGGGCCCGTTGGGAAACAAGTTGCACATTTGGCTCGCCGGCTTCGGGCGCGCTGCGGCGTTGCAAATGCTCGCGATACCTATGGGTATCGCTGTGCTTTGCGCCTTGCATCGCATCCCGAATCCGGCGGCCAAATGCACAACTTGTTCCCCAACAGGCCCTTACTTCAGGTCTTCGAGCAGCAGCGTGACGATGCGTTGGGCGGCTTCGCCGCTTTCCGGGCCGCCTTGAGCGTTGAGCACGGTCACCGTGCTGCTGTCGCCCTGGCCCTTCACCGACACGCGGTAGCGCACCGGGCCACTCGGCTCGTCATTGCTGCGGCCCAGGCTGAACAGCTTGCTAAGGAATCCCGGCTCGTCCTTCCCTGCCGTCGACGGGTCGACGTAGCGGACGAAATACAGGCCTTGCGCGCGGTCGCGGTCTTCGACGGTGAAGCCGCTGCGGTCGAGCGCCAGGCCGACACGGCGCCAGGCCCGTTCGAAGGCATCGTCGACCTGCAGCGTCGCGGCCGGCTGATCGGCCACGATGCGGGCACGCGGCGCCGCGGCGGGCGCGGTCGCGGCCGCCGCGGCGGTCTGGGCCTCCTCTTCCTTGGCGCCCAGTTTGACCATGATGCGTTGCAACATCGCGGCCTCGAGCTGCACGTCGGCCGGCTGCGGCTGCCACACCGTCGAATCTTTCAGCGCGCCTTGGTACTCCTCGGTCATCCGGCGGTGGCTCACGTAGACCTCGCTGCCGTTGGCGGTGCGCTCGATGCGGGTGCGGAACTTGTCGAGTTCGCCGGTCGAGTACAGCGAGTCGAACACCCGCCCGATCGTGCGGCGGACGATGTCCTGCGGCAGCTTGGCGCGGTTCTCGGCCCAGTTGGTTTCCATCATGCCGGCTTCCGGCTGCTCGAGCACCAGCACGAAGCCGTTCTCCTTCCAGAAGGCCTGCAATTGCGGCCACAGCTGCTCGGGCGGAACCGACGTGGCGAGCCAGCGTTCGTTGCCCGCGCGCTCGATGCGCATGTCCCCGACCTTCGGCGCCACGGCGGCAGCCGACGTCGCCGGCAGGCGCGCGGCGGCGCCCGCCTGGAACTCCGCGGCGCTGACGCTGCCGCCGGACGGCTGCAGGCGCGGGTCGCGCTGAAGCTGGCTCAAGTCGGGCGGGACGTCGAGCCCTTGCTCGCGTGTGGCTCCGCCGCTCTTGTAGTCGATCGTGCCCCCACCGAGGAGGCCGTCCGTCGATGAGCAGGCGCCGAGACCGGCGACCAGCAGCAGGCAGGCAATGCGAACGAAGGTGAATCGGTGCGAAACAGTCACGTCAGAGGTCTCCGGAGGGTCGCTGCCATGCTGGCGCGGCCCGGTGTGTTGGAAAGAGGCGGGGCCGAACTCAAATCAGGCCGGCATCGCGCAGCGACTGCTCGACGACGGTCTGGCCGGCCGGCGTGAGCGGCGTGATCGGCAGGCGCAGCGTGTCGCCGCACAGCCCCAGGCGGGCCATCGCCCACTTCGTCGGGGCAGGGCTCGGTTCGAGGAACAGGTTCTTGTGCAGCGGCAGCAACTTCAGGTGAATGGCCGTGGCTTCGCGGACTCGCCCTTCGATCGCCGCCATGCACAGCTCGTGCATCGCCCGCGGCGCCACGTTGGCGGTCACGCTCACGTCGCCGTGTCCGCCGAGCAGCATCAGCGCGATCGCCGTGGCATCGTCGCCCGAATAGATCGAAAACCCTTTCGGCGCCTGCTTGATCAGCCACGCCGCGCGCTCGATGTCGCCGCTGGCTTCCTTGATGCCGACGATGCCGGGCACCTGCGCGAGCCGCAGCGTGGTCTCGGGCTGCATGTCGGCCACCGTGCGGCCGGGCACGTTGTACAGCACCATCGGAATGTCCACCGCCTCGGCGATGCTCTTGAAGTGCTGGTAGATGCCGTCCTGCGACGGCTTGTTGTAGTAGGGCACGACCGACAGCGTGCAGTCGGCTCCGACCTTCTTCGCGTAGCGCGACAGCTCGATCGCTTCGCGCGTGGAGTTCCCGCCGGCGCCCGCCATGATCGGCACGCGGCCCTTGGCATGTTCGACCGCGACGCGGATGACCTCGCAGTGTTCTTCCACCGATACCGTCGGCGACTCGCCGGTCGTGCCGACGACGCCGATGCAGTCGGTGCCTTCGGCGACATGCCAGTCGATGATGCGGCGCAGGCCGTCGTAGTCGACGCTGCCGTCTTCCTGCATCGGCGTGATCAGCGCGACGATGCTGCCAATGATCGGGTTCATGCAGTTTCCTCGGAATCGCCGGATTTTAGCCGGGGCGCCGAGTCACAGCGGGTAACGCGCCGCGGGCGGCTGTCCGGGTGGCTCCCGTACCGCGGCGAGGCGCTGCACGAAGCGATCGGGCTCGGTCAGGAAGCCGTCTTCGAAGGCGACGATGCGCAGTCCGTGGGCCGCGGCGAGGAGTTCGCCGGGACGCAGCAGGAAATCGGGATTGGACGGCTTGCCGACCGTCGCGTTGCCGCTTGCGAAGGTCTCGTAGATCAGCACGCCGCGCTCGGCGACGCTGTCCACGAGTGTGGGCAGCAGTGCCCGCCACAGGTAGTTCGTGACGATGACCGCGTCGAAGCGCCGACCGGTGAAGGGCCACGGGCCGTTTTCGATGTCGGCCACGACGGTCTCGCCGATCGACGCCGACGCGGCCAGGGCCGCCCCATCGCGATCGACGCCCGTCACCTTGCAGCCGCGCTCGGCGAACCACCGCAGGTGCCGCCCGGAACCACAGGCCACGTCCAGCACGTCGGCGCCCGCCGGCACGAGATGCGTCCAGCGCGTCACCCAAGGCGACGGCGCGAGCGAGCGGTGGTCAGGCATGGTCGGGCTTCGCCAGCGCTTTCAGCGCAAGCCGGTCCACCACGCCGGGAGCCATCAGCTTCAGCCAGCGCGCGAGCTTGCCCTTGGCGCCCATCACGATGTCTCGCCTGCGCACCTCGGTGCCGTCGATGATCAGCCGCGCGCATTCCTCGACGCTCATCGCGCCGCGCTCGTCGAGCCCGCTCTTGCCGGCAGGCCGGCCCTCGGCATCGAAGCCACGATGGCGGATCTGCGTCGCGACGACGCCGGGATAGGCGATCGTCACGCTGACGCCGCTGTCGGCCAGTTCGATGCGCAGCGATTCGAAAAAGCCGGTCATCGCGAACTTGGTGCCGCAATAGGCCGTGCGCCCCGGCACGCCGACCAGCCCGGCCATGCTGCCGACCGCGACGATGCGCCCGCGGCTGGCCTTCAGGTGCGGCAGCGCGGCATGCGTGCACCACACGCTGCCCCAGTGGTTGATGCGCATCAGCGTCTCGTACCACGACAGGTCGCTTACGTCGCCGAAATTGGCATGGGCGGACATGCCGGCATTGTTGACCAGCGTGTCGATGCGGCCGAAGGCCTTCACGGCGGCGTCGATCAGCGCGATGCAGTCGGCCTGCACGCCGACGTCGCAGCGCTGCGCGAGCACCTGCGTGCCGTGCGCACGGCACGCCTGCGCCACCGTCTCGAGCTTGTCCACGCCACGCGCAGCGAGCACGAGCGCCACCTCGCCTTGGCCGCGCGCCGCCCATTGGCGCGCCATCTCGGCGCCGATGCCGTCGGAAGCTCCGGTGATGACGATGACATTCATGTCAGAAGCAGTTCCAGAGCTGGGTGGCCAGGGTCATCACCATGTCGGGCCGCAGGTAGGCCGCGAACACGACCATGAGCGCCGCCGCGGCGAGTGTCCAGGCGACCACCGGCTTCATGTCATGCCGCGGCGGGCGCCGCCCTCACGATGGCCGACTCGCGCACCGGCAAGTTCACGAGCGCGGCGAAGACGCCCAGCGCTACCGCAATCCACCAGACCACGTCGTAGCTGCCGCTCGTGTCGTACAGCTTGCCGCCCAGCCACACACCGAGAAAGCTGCCGATCTGGTGGCTGAAGAAGACGAAGCCGCCCAGCATCGACAAATACTGCACGCCGAAGATCTGCGCCACCACCGCGTTCGTCGGCGGCACCGTCGACAGCCACAGCACGCCCATCACCGCCGAGAAGATGTACACGCTCCACGGCGTGAGCGGCACGCTGAGGAAGATCACGATCGCCACGGAGCGCAGGATGTAGATGCTCGACAGGATGAAGCGCTTGGGCAGCCGCTGGCCCAGCGAGCCGGCGGCGTAGGTGCCGATCACGTTGAACAGGCCGATCAGCGCAAGCGCCGTGGTCGCGACGTCGGGCGACAGGCCGTGGTCCTTCAGATAGCTCGGCATGTGCACGCCGATGAAGACGACCTGGAAGCCGCAGACGAAGTAGCCGGCCATCAGCAAGCGGAAGCTCGGGTAGGCAAAGGCTTCGCGCAGCGCATTGCCGACGCTTTGCTGAATGCCGGCCAGTTTCTCGAACGGTGGCTCCTTCAGTCCGAAGGCCAGCGGGATGATCGCCAACGACACGCAGCCGAGCAGGAAAAGCGCCTGCTGCCAGCCGAAGTCGGCGATCAGCCAGTTCTCCACCGGCACCATCAGGAACTGCCCGAACGATCCCGCGGCCGCGGCCACCCCCATCGCCCAGCTTCGCTTGTCGGGCGCGACGTTGCGCCCGATCACGCCATAGACGACGGCGTAGGTGGTCCCGGATTGCGCCAGGCCGAGCAGGATGCCGGCGCTGCCGGTGAACGCGAGGCCCGAGGTGGCCAGGCCCATCAGCACCAGGCCCGCCGCATAGAGCAGGCTGCCGGCGATCAGCACGCGGAACGCGCCGAAACGATCGGCCAGCGCACCGGCGATCGGGCCGGCCGCGCCCCAGGCCAGGTTCTGCACCGCGATCGCGAACGCGAAGGTCTCGCGCGACCAGCCGCGGTCCATCGTGATCGGCGCCAGCCACAGCCCGAAGCCGTGGCGAATGCCCATCGAGAGGGTGACGATCGCGGCGCCGCACAGCAGCACCTGGGTCATCGACAGCTGCGGACGGGCGGATGCGGGGAGTGCGGACATCGAACGCAATGTAGCCAATCGCGCCCGGCCTTGCAGGCAAGGGGTTCGCGCGATTGGCGCACGAGGGCCTGCCTACAATCCGCCGCCATGGCCACCAAACCCCAGAACAAAGGCGACGCCGCCTACGGCGAAGCATCGATTCGTGTGCTCAAGGGCCTGGAGCCCGTCAAGCAGCGTCCGGGGATGTACACCCGCACGGACAACCCGCTGCACGTCATCCAGGAAGTCATCGACAACGCGGCCGACGAATCGCTCGCCGGACACGGCAGGCGCATCGACGTGACCGTGCACGCCGATGGCTCGGTCAGCGTGCAGGACGACGGGCGCGGCATTCCGTTCGGGCTGCATCCGGAAGAGAAGGTGCCGGTGGTCGAGATCGTCTTCACGCGGCTGCATGCCGGCGGCAAGTTCGACAAGGGCGCCGGCGGCGCCTACAGCTTCTCCGGCGGGCTGCACGGAGTGGGCGTGAGCGTGACCAACGCGCTCGCGAAGCGGCTCGAAGTGGCGGTCTGGCGCGACGGGCAGGTTGCCGAACTGGCCTTTGCCGGCGGCGACGTGGCAGAGCCGCTCAAGACCCGCCGCGCGTCGAGCGGCGACCGCAAGAGCGGCACGACGGTGCGTGCCTGGCCCGATCCGAAGTACTTCGAGAGCGCCGACCTGCCCAAGGCAGAACTCATCCACCTGCTGCGAAGCAAGGCCGTGCTGATGCCCGGCGTGACCGTCACGCTGACCACCGAGAAGAGCGGCCGGCACGAAGAAGAGCGCCAGAGCTGGACCTACCAGGGCGGCCTGCGCGACTACCTGATGCAAACGCTGACCGCCGACCCCGTGATCCCGCTGTTCGAGGGCGAGCATTACGCCGACCGCGGCGAGACCGAAAACTTCGCCGAAGGCGAGGGCGCCGCGTGGTGCGTGGCCTTCACCGAGGAAGGCACGCCGGTGCGCGAGAGCTACGTCAACCTGATTCCCACGGTGGCCGGCGGCACGCACGAGTCCGGCCTGAAGGACGGCCTGTTCGGCGCGGTCAAGGGCTTCATCGACCTGCACAGCCTGTTGCCCAAGGGCGTGAAGCTGATGCCCGAAGACGTGTTCTCGCGCGCCAACTTCGTGCTGAGCGCGAAAGTGCTGGACCCACAGTTCCAGGGCCAGATCAAGGAGCGGCTGAACAGCCGCGACGCGCTGCGCCTGGTGTCGACCTACGTGAAGCCCGCCATGGAGCTGTGGCTCAACCAGCACGTGGACCTCGGCAAGAAGCTGGCCGAACTCGTCATCAGGCAGGCACAGACGCGCCAGCGCGCGAGCCAGAAGGTCGAGAAGCGCAAGGGTTCGGGCGTGGCCGTGTTGCCCGGCAAGCTGACCGATTGTGAGAGCCGGGACCTGTTGCACAACGAGTTGTTCCTCGTCGAGGGCGATTCGGCCGGCGGCAGCGCCAAGATGGGCCGCGACAAGGAAACGCAGGCCATCCTGCCGCTGCGCGGCAAGGTGCTCAACGCCTGGGAGGTCGAGCGCGACCGCCTGTTCGCGAACAACGAGATCCACGACATCGCGGTGGCGATCGGCGTCGACCCGCACGGGCCGAACGACGAGCCGGATCTTTCCGGACTGCGCTATGGAAAGATCTGCATCCTGAGTGATGCCGACGTGGACGGCTCGCACATCCAGGTATTGCTGCTGACCTTGTTCTTCCGCCACTTCCCGAAGCTGATCGAGCGCGGCCGCATCCACGTCGCCAAGCCGCCGCTGTTTCGCGTGGATGCGCCGGCCCGCGGCAAGAAGCCGGCGGCCAAGATCTATGCGCTCGACGAGGGCGAGCTCAGTGCGGCGCTCGACAAGTTGCGCAAGGAAGGGGCGCGCGAAGGCTCGTGGTCGATCAGCCGCTTCAAGGGCCTGGGCGAAATGAATGCCGAGCAGCTGTGGGACACGACGTTGAACCCGGACACGCGGCGGCTGCTGCAGGTGGCGTTCGGCGCGCTCGACTTCGCCGGCACCGTCGAGTCGCTGACCAAGCTGATGGGCAAGGGCGAGGCGCAAGCCCGGCGCGAGTTGATGGAGCTGCACGGCGACGCCGTCGAAGTGGACGTCTGAGGCCGAGCCGGGCCTGCGATGGGTAGACGGGGAAACCCTCGGCGCGACCTTCGTTCGAGGGATTGACCTCGACCAGGGGCCTCTGCACAGTCCCTCGCTTCACTATCCAACGGAGATACTTCCCATGAAGAAGTTGAAAGGCTCTTGGACCGGCATGGCCGTCGCGATCGCGACGGTGATGTTCGGTGCCCCGATGTCGTCGATGGCCCAGGACCAGGGGCGCACGCGCGTCATCGTGGCGGCCAAGCCCGGCGCGATGGCGGCGGTGCGTGCGGCCATTGCCAAGGCCGGCGGCCGCGTCAAGGTGGAGCTCGGCGACGTCAACGCCGTCGCGATCGATCTCCCGCTGCGTGCGCTGGCCGCGCTCAAGCGCAACGGCAACATCGACTTCGTGGAAGCCGATCCGATCCGCCGTCCGTTCGCAACCACCAGCCCGTCCGCCCCTCCGTATGAACTGGGCCAGCTCGAGCCCTACGGCGTCCGCATGGTCCAGGCCGACCAGCTCCCGAGCGGCGACTCGCTCGCCGGCAACCGCAAGGTCTGCATCATCGACTCGGGCTACGACCTGGCGCATGAAGACCTGAGCGCGAACCCCGTCACCGGCGACAGCGATCCGCTGGGAACAGGCGACTGGTTCACCGACGAAAACAGCCATGGCACCCACGTGGCAGGCACGATTGCCGCAATGAATCAGGCCGGCGTCGGCGTGGTCGGCGTGGCGCCCAACAAGGCGCTCAACCTGCACATCATCAAGGTGTTCGGTGCCGACGGCTGGGCGTACTCGTCCAGTCTGTCGAACGCGGCGATGAAGTGCCGCAAGGCCGGCGCCAACGTCATCAGCATGTCGCTCGGCGGCTCGCGCGCCGGACGCATCGAGGAGAAGGTGTTCAACTTCCTGACCAAGCGCGGCATCCTGTCCGTGGCGGCATCCGGCAACGACGGCAACACCGCGTTCTCGTACCCGGCCTCCTACCCGACCGTGATGTCGGTGGGCGCGCTCGACGTCGACAAGGCGTGGGCAACGTTCTCGCAGTTCAACAGCGAAGTCGACATCTCGGCGCCGGGCGTCGACGTGCTGTCGACGGTCCCGATGGGCAGCGGCGCGCTGCCGTCGCTGAGCGTCGGCGGTGTCGACTACGCGCCGGGCGCGATGGACGGCTCGCCCAATGCCAGCGTGACCGCGCCGCTGGCCAACTTCGGCCTGGGTGACGCGGTCGTTCCGGGGGGCATGACCGGCCAGGTGTGCCTGATCCAGCGCGGCAACATCAGCTTCGCTGACAAGGTGACCAACTGCGAGGCCAGTGGTGGCGTCGGTGCCGTCGTGTACAACAACGCGCCCGGCGGCTTCTCCGGCACGCTCGGGGGGGCAGTGACCACGATTCCGTCGGTCACTGCGTCGGACACCGAGGGCGCGGCGATGCTGGACCAACTCGGCGAGATGGCCACCGTGACGGTCGAAGCGGCGAGCTACGCGTTCTTCAACGGCACGTCGATGGCCACGCCGCACGTCTCCGCCGTCGCGGCGCTGGTGTGGAGCTACTTCCCGAGCTGCACGGCCGAGCAGATGAAGGCCTCGCTGATGCTGAGCGCCGAAGACCTGGGCGATCCGGGCCGCGACGACAAGTTCGGCGCCGGTCTCGTGCAAGCCAAGGCGGCGCACGACCGCATCCTGGCGAACGGTTGCGGTCTGTAAGACAGTCGCTTCCTACAGCGCACAAACGGGGCCTTCGGGCCCCGTTTTCATGGTCCCTACAATCCCGACCTATGACGAGTTTGTCCCACTGGGTTCGGCTGCGCCCCACAATGCTCTCCGATCTCGACTTCGTCATCTCGGTCGAGCAGGACGCCGCGAACCGTCCCTTCATCACCCCTTGGGAACGCACCCAGCACGAGGGCGCCGTGCGCTTCCCGGACTTCCGGCACTTCATCGTCGAAGCCGGTCCCGGCTATGCGTCCGCCGGATTCGTGATCCTGCAGGGCTGCCGCAACCCGCACCACTCGGTGGAGCTCAAGCGCATCGTGCTGCAGCCCAAAGGCCAGGGCCTGGGCCGCGCGTGCGTGCGGCTTCTGGCGCAGATGGCGTTCCGGGACCTCGGCGCCCACCGCTTCTGGCTCGACGTGAAGTCGCTGAACGCGCGTGCCCAGGCGCTGTACCGCAGCGAAGGCTTCGTCGAGGAAGGCCGACTGCGCGACAGCGTCAGAACTGAAGACGGCTACGATTCGCTGATCGTCATGTCGATGCTCGACAGCGAATACGAGGCGCTCAGCGAGGCACGGCAAAAAGGCGCGGCGTGACACGTCCGGCTCGATGGGTCGCGCCCCGCGATCCCGCGGGCGACGCAACTGCAGCACTCGACGCAGCAAGCACCTTCTCTTCCAACAACGATGACCCAGACCACGATCGAATTCACCGACGGCGGTGATGGCGGCGACACCATCACGCTCGCCCACTATGCCGAGCGCGCCTACCTCGAATACGCGTTGAGCGTGGTCAAGGGCCGCGCGCTGCCCGACGTCTGCGACGGCCAGAAGCCGGTGCAGCGGCGCATCCTCTACGCGATGGAGCGCATGGGCCTGAGTTTCGCCGGCACGGCCGGCGCCAAGCCCGTCAAGAGTGCTCGCGTGGTCGGCGACGTGCTGGGCCGATTTCATCCGCACAGCGACCAGGCAGCGTACGACGCGCTGGTGCGCATGGCCCAGGGCTTTTCGCAGCGCTATCCGCTGATCGACGGCCAGGGCAACTTCGGCTCGCGCGACGGCGACGGCGCAGCGGCAATGCGCTACACCGAGGCCCGCCTGGCGCCGATCTCGCGCCTGCTGCTCGACGAGATCGACGAAGGCACCGTCGACTTCGTGCCGAACTACGATGGCTCGACGCAGGAGCCGCGGCAGCTGCCGGCGCGGCTGCCGTTCGTGCTGCTCAACGGCGCGAGCGGCATCGCGGTCGGCCTCGCGACCGAAGTGCCGTCGCACAACCTGCGCGAGGTCGCGGCGGCGGCGGTGGCGCTGATCAAGGACCCGAAGCTCAGCGACGACGAACTGGCGGCACTGATCCCCGGCCCGGACTATCCGGGCGGCGGACAGATCATCAGCAGCGCCGACGACATCCGCGCCGCCTACGCGAGCGGCCGCGGCAGCCTGAAGGTGCGCGCCAGATGGAAGATCGAAGACCTGGCGCGCGGCCAGTGGAATCTGGTCGTCACCGAACTGCCGCCCGGCACCAGCACGCAAAAGGTGCTGGAAGAGATCGAGGAGCTGACGAATCCGAAGATCAAGGCCGGCAAGAAGGCGCTGAGCGCCGAACAGATCCAGATGAAGGCTGCCGTGCTGGCAGTGCTCGACGCGGTGCGCGACGAATCGAGCAAGGACGCGCCGGTGCGCCTGGTGTTCGAGCCGAAGACGAGCCGGATCGAGCAGCAGGAACTGATCAACACGCTGCTCGCGCACACCAGCCTCGAAAGCTCCTCGCCGATCAACCTGACGATGGTCGGCGCCGACGGCCGGCCGACGCAGAAGAGCCTGCGCGAGATGCTCGCCGAGTGGCTCGAGTTCCGCATGCGCACCGTGCAGCGGCGCACGCAGCATCGCTTGACGAAGGTGCTCGACCGCATTCACGTGCTCGAAGGCCGGCAGCTCGTGCTGCTGAACATCGACGAGGTGATCCGCATCATCCGCAACGCCGACGAGCCCAAGCCCGCGCTGATCGAGCGCTTCAAGCTGAGCGATCGGCAGGCCGAAGACATCCTCGAAATCCGCTTGCGCCAGCTGGCGCGGCTCGAGGCGATCAAGATCGAGCAGGAGCTCAAGGACTTGCGCACCGAGCAGGGCAAGCTCGAAGACATCCTGCACAGCCCGACGTCGCTCAAGCGCACCGTGGTCAAGGAGATCGAGGCCGACGCGAAGCAGTACGGCGACGATCGTCGCACGCTGATCCAGGCCGACAAGCGCGCGGTGGCGGAGGTGCGGGTCGTCGACGAGCCGGTGACGGTGGTTGTCAGCCTCAAGGGCTGGGTGCGGGCGCTGAAGGGCCATGAGATCGAGGCCGGTTCGCTGCAATTCAAGGCCGGCGATGCGCTGTACGGCACCTTCGCCTGCCGCAGCGTCGACGCGCTGCTGGTCTTCGGCAGCAACGGCCGCGTTTACGCGACCGGTGTCGGCCTGCTGCCCGGCGGGCGCGGCGACGGGCAGCCGATCACGACCTTGATCGATCTCGAATCCGGCACGCAGCCGGCGCACTACTTCGCCGGCCCTTCGCAGCAGACGCTGCTGCTGGCCGGCACCGGCGGTTTCGGCCTGCTCGCGCGGGTCGGCGATTTGTTGTCTCGCCAGCGCGGCGGCAAGTCTTTCCTCAGCCTGGAGGCCGAGGAGAAGCCGCTGCCGCCGAGTGTGGTGAATGGCTCGGCGAGGGTCGCGTGCCTGACCTTGGCCGGGCGCCTGCTGGTATTCGGCGCCGACGAACTCAAGCTGCAGCCCAACGGCGGCCGGGGGCTCACGCTGATCGATCTCGACCCGAAAGACGCGCTGGTCAGCGTGGCCACGTTCGGCGACGCGTTGCAGTTGCTCGGCACGGGCCGCGGCGGCAAGGCGCGCGAGGAGGTGCTGAAGGGGGCGGCGCTCGCGTCCTATGAGGGCAAGCGCGCCCGCAAGGGGCGCAAGCAGGACGTGATGCCGAAGGCGATGCGCGTGGTGCCGGCAGCGAAGCCGTGATGAATTCGTAGCCCGGATGAAATCGGGGGTTGGGCGCGTCGTCGACCGCCGTTCCCGGATTTCATCCGGGCTACGGTCAGCGTGATTTGGCCGTTCGCGACTTGGACGGTGAACCCGCACGAGCGCGTTTCGCGACGGGTCGCCCGGCGCGCGGCCGTGCCGCTTCGGTCGCGGCCTTCGGTTCCGGCTCGAACGTGCGCGCGATGACGGCGGCCGCGCTCCGCGGCATTCCGGGAACCTCGAAATTCAGCGCCGACAAGAAGTTGCGCTGTGCGTCGAGGAAGTGATTCCAGGTTCGCGCCTGGGACTCCAGCGCATCCGGGAGGCCGTCGACCGTCTCGGCCGGTTCCAACCCGAGTTCGACGGCGTCCGCCTCGGTCGGCGGCATGGGGTTGGTGCCCCACCACTGCGCGGTCTGCAACCAAGGCGCATAGAACAGCCACAGGCTGCGGTTCGCGTCGAGCATGTGGTTCCACAACCGGGTCTGCGCTTCGATCGTCGATTCGAGCGACCACGCGTTGGCCGCTTCCGTCTTGTTCTCGTGGCCGATGTTCGAGAAGGGCCAGGGCGCCATCCAGTTGAGCATTCAAGTCTCCCGTGCGGTGCGGCGAGCCGCCGACCTCGGGGTCAACTCTATTGCCTCAAAGCCGCGAGATGTCGGTATGTGCAACCAGGCGGTGCGGTTTTCCGCCCGACGGGGGTCGTGCGCCTCAACGACGCTTCAGCAGTACGCCGATCGACGCCGCACCCAGCACCACGAACAGCCCGAGGCTCCAGAACTCGTAGGGCACGCCGATCACCGACACCGCCGCATCGGCGCAGCTGGCGGTCACCTGGAACAGCGCCGGCGCCATCGACTCCAGGCCCAGTGCGTTGATGACCTTGTCGGCGAAGGTCAGTGCGCACGACGCGGACTTCGCCGCCACGTTGTGCTGGTAGATCGCCGCCGTCGCGCCGGCCGCCGCGAGGATCAATGCGGCGCCGGCCGCGACGTGGTGCGCCGCACGCGCCGGGAACAACGCGCCGAGCACGCACAGCAACCCGATCGCCACGAAGATCGCGCGCTGCAGGATGCACCATGGGCACGGCCGCATGTCGAAAACGTATTGCGACGCGAGCGCGGCGCCCACCGCGGCAAAGCACAGCACCGCCATCGCGAGCAGCCAGGGGCGGCCCGTGGAGCTGGAAGCGGGCATCGTCACGCCACCTGCGCGATCAGCTCGATCTCGACGCAGGCGCCCATCGGGACCTGCGCGACGCCGAAGGCGCTGCGGGCATGCGAGCCCTTGTCGCCGAAGACCTCGGCGAGCAGCTCGGAGCAGCCGTTGGTCACGAGGTGCTGCTCGGTGAAATCGGCGGTGCTGTTCACGAGGCTCATCACCTTGACGATGCGCTCGACCTTGTCGAGGTCGGCGATCGCGGCCTGCAAGGTGCCGAGCAGGTCGATCGCGACGGCGCGGGCGGCCTGCTTGCCGGTCGCGGTGTCGATCTCGCGCCCGAGCTGGCCAACCCAGGGCTTGCCGTCGCGCCGCGCGATGTGGCCCGACAGGAACACGAGTTTGCCGGTCTGCACGAAAGGCACGTAGGCGGCGGCGGGAATGGCGACAGGCGGCAACTCGATGCCGAGCTGTTTCAGGCGGTCGTAGACGGACATGATGGTGCGGGCGAGGACGGAAAGACAAATCCTACACTGCAGGCCATGGGAGGACACCACACCGGTTGGCGGTTGGCGGCGCTGGCGCTTGCGTGGCTGGGCGGGGTCGCGGTTCAGCTGAACGAGCGCACGCTGATCGCGCCCGCGGCCTACGCCGTTGCTGTGCTGGCCGGCGCGCTGTGCGTCGCCGTGGCGTGGCGCTGGCGCGCCGCCTTCGTGCTGGGCCTCGCCGGCATCGCGGCCGTCGGATTCGGTTCCGCCGGCTGGCGCGCCACCGAGCGGCTCGCGCAGAGCCTCCCGGCCGCGCTCGAAGGGCAGGACATCGATGTGGTCGGGCTGGTGGCGGACCTGCCTCAAACGGGGCCGACGGGTTTGCGCTTCCGGTTCGAAGTCGAGCAGGCCACACGCGGCGGCGAAGCGGTGACGCTGCCGCCGCTGCTGGCGCTCGGCTGGTATGCCGGCTTCGGCGGGGACGGCAAACTGACGCCGCAGCAGCGCGAACTGCGCGCCGGCCAGCGCTGGCGCTTCACGGTGCGGCTGCGCCAGCCGCACGGCAACATGAACCCGCACGGGTTCGACTACGAGCTGTACCTCTTCGAGCGCGGCATCCGCGCGACCGGCTACGTGCGCGACGATCCGCCGCAATTGCTGGACCGGGCCGCCGGCCATGTCGTGGAGCGTTGGCGCCAGCGGATGCGCGACGCGATCGACGCTGCGGTGCCCGACCCGCGTGCGGCGGGCATGCTGGCGGCGCTGTCGATCGGCGACCAGTCGGCGATCGAGCGCGAGGACTGGGAGCTGTTTCGCATCACCGGCATCGCGCACCTGGTCTCCATCAGCGGCCTGCACGTGACGATGTTCGCGTGGCTGGCCGGCGTGCTGATCGCCGCGGCGTGGCGCCGCAGCCTGTGGGCGATGTCGCGTGTACCGGCGCAGCAGGCCGCCCGCTGGGGCGGCTTCGCCTGCGCGTTGGCCTATGCGGTGCTGTCGGGGTGGGGCGTGCCCTCGCAGCGCACGGTCTGGATGCTCGCCACCGTCACGCTGCTGCAGACGCTGGGCCGGCGCTGGCCCTGGCCGCTGATCCTGCTCGCCGCGGCGGTGGTCGTCACCGCGGTGGACCCGTGGGCCTTGCTGCAGCCGGGGTTCTGGCTGTCCTTCGTGGCGGTCGGGCTGCTGATGGCGTCGGACGGTGAATCCGGGCGCGACGGCGAACCCACTCCCGTCGGGCAGGCATGGCGCGGCCGTGCGTTCGCCGCGTGGCTGCGGCTGCGGGCCGAGCTGCGAGGGCAGGTGGTCGCGACGCTGGGCCTGGCGCCGTTGACGCTCGTCTTCTTTCAGCAGATATCGGTCGTCGGCTTCCTGGCCAACCTGGTCGCGATCCCGGTCGTCACGCTGGTGATCACGCCGCTGGCGCTGCTCGGCAGCCTGTGGTCGCCGCTGTGGGCGCTCGGCGCGTGGGCCGTGCGGCAGCTGTGCGCCTGGCTCGGCTGGCTGGCCGCGATGCCGGCCGCCATCTGGACGGCACCCGCTGCGCTCGCCTGGGCGCAGCTGGCGGGCCTGGCGGCCGCGGTGCTGCTCGTGCTGCCGCTGCCCTGGCGCCTGCGCCTGCTCGCGGTCCCGCTGGCGCTGCCGCTGCTGATGCCGGCGCTGCGGCTGCCGCCGGCCGGCGAGTTCGAGTTGCTGGCGGTCGACGTCGGCCAGGGCACGGCCGTGCTGGTCCGCACCCGCAGCCGGTTGCTGGTCTACGACACCGGGCCGCAGTATTCGCGCGACAGCGATGCCGGCCGGCGGGTGCTGCTGCCGCTGCTGCAGGGGCGAGGCGAGGGCCGGATCGACGTGCTGATGCTGAGCCACCGCGACGGCGACCACGTGGGCGGCGCGAAGTCGCTGATCGAAGCGGTACACGTCGACGAACTGTGGAGTTCGCTCGAAGACGGCCACCCGCTGCTGCCGCTGGTGCCGAATCGCACCCGCTGCACCGCCGGCCAGGCGTGGCAATGGGACGGCGTGCGCTTTGAGGTCTTGCACCCGCCGGGGCCAGCCTATGGCAGAGCGCGCAAGCCGAACGCGATCTCCTGCGTGGTGCGCGTCAGCAGCCCCGCCACGGGCAGCGTGCTGCTCGCGGGCGACATCGAGCGTGCACAGGAGGCATGGCTGGTGGCGCATGCCGCCGACGCGCTGCGCAGCGACGTGCTGCTCGTTCCACACCATGGCAGCAAGACCTCGTCGAGCGACGCATTCCTCGATGCCGTGCAGCCGCGCGTCGCCGTGTACCAGGCGGGCTACCGCAACCGCTTCGGCCACCCGGCGCCCGAGGTGATGGCGCGCTACCGGCGGCGCGGTGCGGACGGCGTCGAGTCGGCTTCGTGCGGCGCGTGGCGCTGGCAGGGCGGCCCGGCACAGCCGGGTGTTTGCCAGCGTGACGCGGCCAGGCGCTACTGGCACCATGTGTCGCAACCCGCGGGTGCGTGCGCACAGCGGCCTGCCGAGAATTTTCGTGGCCTGAATTTTGCTACCCTGCGCCCGGAGGAAACCTGCCGATGAGACCAAGCTTCGACGAGATGCAAGCCAGTGGTGACGCGGTGCGCGAACACTACCGCGGCTACCAGCGATGGCTCGCCGAACAGCCGCCCGACGTGATGCATGCGCGCCGCGAAGAAGCGGAGATGATCTTCCGCCGCGTGGGCATCACCTTCGCCGTTTACGGCGCGAAAGACGAAAACGGCTCCGGCACCGAGCGGCTGATTCCGTTCGACCTGATTCCCCGGGTCATCCCGGCGCACGAGTGGGCCGAGATGGAAAAGGGCCTGCGCCAGCGCGTGACGGCGCTCAACCGCTTTGTCCACGACGTCTACCACGAGCAGGAGATCCTGCGCGCCGGGCTCGTTCCGACCGAGCAGGTGCTGAAGAACGGGCAGTACCGGCCGGAGATGATGGGCGTGGACGTGCCCTGCGGCGTGTACTCGCACATCGCCGGCGTCGACATCGTGCGCGCCGCCAATGCCGACGGCAGCGGCAGCTACTACGTGCTCGAGGACAACCTGCGGGTGCCCAGCGGCGTGAGCTACATGCTGGAGAACCGCAAGATGATGATGCGGCTCTTCCCCGAGCTGTTCAGCCAGCATCGCGTGGAGCCGGTCGCGCACTATCCCGACCTGCTGCTGGACACGCTGCGCGCGGTGGCGCCGGCGGCGGTGAACGATCCGACCGTCGTGCTGCTCACGCCCGGCATGTACAACAGCGCCTACTTCGAGCACGCCTTCCTCGCGCAGCAGATGGGCGTCGAGCTCGTCGAAGGCCAGGACCTCTTCGTGCGCGACAACTTTGTCTACATGCGCACGACGCAGGGGCCCAAGCGTGTCGACGTGATCTATCGGCGCCTCGACGACGACTTCCTCGACCCGCTGGCCTTCCGCTCCGACTCCACGCTCGGCTGCGCCGGCCTGCTCGGCGCCTACCGCAGCGGCAACGTGACCTTGGCCAACGCGATCGGCACCGGCATCGCCGACGACAAGTCGATCTACCCCTACGTGCCGAAGATGATCGAGTTCTACCTCGGCGAGAAGCCGATTCTCAACAACGTGCCGACCTATCTGTGCCGCGAGTCGGAAGACCTCAAGTACGTGCTCGGCCACCTCGACGAGCTGGTCGTGAAGGAAGTGCACGGCGCCGGCGGCTACGGGATGCTGGTCGGGCCGGCGGCCACGCAAGCCGAGATCGCCGACTTCCGCCGCGCGCTGCAAGCCAACCCGGCGGGCTACATCGCGCAGCCGACGCTGAGCTTGTCGACTTGCCCGACTTTCGTCGAGACCGGCATCGCGCCGCGCCACATCGATCTGCGGCCCTTCGTGCTGTCCGGCAAGACCGTGCAAATGGTCGCCGGCGGGCTCACGCGGGTGGCGCTGAAGGAAGGTTCGCTGGTGGTCAACTCGTCGCAGGGCGGCGGGACCAAGGACACCTGGGTGTTGGAGGCCTGAACGCATGTTGTCACGCACCGCAGACCACTTGTTCTGGATGGCCCGCTACATGGAGCGCGCCGGTCTGCGGGCGCACGCCCGCAGCGCCGAAGGCGACAAAGTACAGTGGCGCGCGCCAGCGCGCAGCGGGGTTTTCGGCCCGGAGGACCTTAGCGATGCTCTCTAGGACAGCAGACCACTTGTTTTGGATGGCGCGCTATATGGAGCGCGCCGAAAACACCGCCCGCATGCTCGACGTCAACTACCAGACCGCGCTGCTGCCGCAGTCGGCCGACGCCGCCGAGCAGGGCTGGAAGGGCTTGCTCAGCATCTCGGAGCTGAGCGGCGATTTCGCCGAGCGCTACGGCACCGTGAACGCGCGCAACGTGATGGAGTACATGGTGTCCGACGCCAACAACGGGTCGAGCATCCGCAGCTGCCTGATGGCCGCGCGCGAAAACGCGCGCGCGGTGCGCGGCACGCTGACCACCGAGGTCTGGGAAACGCAGAACCAGACCTGGCTCGAGTTCCAGCGCATGGTCGCCACCGGCGCGTTCCAGCGCGACCCGGGCAGCGCCTTCGAATGGGTCAAGTTCCGCTCGCACCTGTCGCGCGGCGTCACGGTGGGCACGATGCTGCAGGACGAGGCCTTCCACTTCCTGCGCATCGGCAGCTTCCTGGAGCGCGCCGACAACACCGCCCGATTGCTCGACGTGAAGTTCCATGCCGTCGAAAGCGACTACTACGGGGCCACGCCCAATGCCAACGGCAACGGCAACGGCAACGGCAACGGCAACGGCAACGGCAACGGCAACGGCAACGGCAAGGACCTGGAGTACGACTTCTACCACTGGTCCGCGATCCTGCGTTCGGTGTCCGGCTTCGAGGTCTACCGCAAGGCCTACCGCAACGTCATCCGGCCCGAGAAGGTGGCCGAGCTGCTGATCCTGCGCGCCGACATGCCGCGATCGCTGGCGGCCTGCATTCACGAGGTCGTCGCGAACCTCGAACGCGTCGCCAACGAGCAGTCCGGCGAAACGTTGCGACGCGCCGGGCGGCTGCAGGCCGATCTGCAATACGGCCGCATCGACGAGATCCTCGCCACCGGCCTGCATGCGTTCCTGACGCAGTTCCTCGAGCGGGTCGGCACGCTGGGGGTGGGCATCAGCCGCGACTTCCTCGTTCCGGTTCAGGCGTGACCCCGGTCAGGCCCGATCCGGCCTGACCCCTACAACGAGACTCATCAGGGAGCCGCCATGTCCATCCACGTCGCGCTGAACCACGTCACGCACTACCGCTACGACCGGCCCATCCATCTCGGCCCGCAGGTCGTGCGGCTGCGCCCGGCGCCGCATTCGCGCACACGCGTGCTGAGCTACTCGATGCGCGTGGAGCCGGCCGAGCACTTCGTCAACTGGCAGCAGGACCCGCAGTCCAACTACCTCGCGCGGCTGGTGTTCCCGGAGAAGACGACGTCGTTTCGCATCGAGGTCGACCTGGTTGCCGAGATGTCCGTGCTCAATCCGTTCGACTTCTTCCTGGAGCCGTCGGCCGAGCACTTCCCGTTCGATTACGACCCGTCGCTCGCGCACGAACTGGCGCCGTACCGCATGACGGCACCGCTCACGCCCTTGTTCAAGGACTACGTCGCCAGCGTGCCGCGCGAGAAGAAGCAGACGACCGACTTCCTCGTCGCGCTGAACCAGCGGGTGCAGAAGGACGTCGGCTACCTGATCCGGATGGAGCCCGGCGTACAGACGCCGGAGCAGACGCTCGCCAACGCCAGCGGCTCCTGCCGCGACTCCGGCTGGCTGCTGGTGCAGATCCTGCGCCATCTCGGGTTCGCCGCGCGTTTCGTCTCCGGCTACCTGATCCAGCTGAAGGGCGACGTGAAGTCGCTCGACGGCCCGTCCGGCACCGAGGTCGACTTCACCGACCTGCATGCCTGGTGCGAGGTCTACCTGCCGGGCGCCGGTTGGATCGGCCTCGACCCGACCTCGGGGTTGCTGGCCGGCGAAGGCCACATTCCGCTCGCCTGCTCGCCCGACCCGTCGTCCGCCGCCCCGGTGACCGGCGCGCTCGACGAGTGCGAGACCACGTTCGAACACCACATGAAGGTGTCGCGCGTGTGGGAGGCGCCGCGCGTGACTTTGCCGTACAGCGACGCGCAATGGGCCGACATCGAGACGCTCGGGCATCGCGTCGACGACGACTTGCGCCGCAACGACGTGCGCCTGACCCAAGGCGGCGAGCCCACCTTCGTGTCGGTGGACGACCGCGACGGCGCCGAGTGGAACACCGAGGCGATGGGCCCGACCAAGCGGCTCTTGAGCGCGGAGCTGATGAACAAGCTGCGGGCGAAGTACGGGGAGGGCGGCCTGCTGCACTACGGCCAGGGCAAGTGGTACCCCGGCGAGCAGCTGCCGCGCTGGTCGCTGAACCTCTTCTGGCGCCGCGACCGCGAGCCGCTGTGGACCCATCCGGAGTTGTTCGCCAGCGAGCGGGGCAAGGGCGGCGTGACCGACCGCTTGGCCGGCGAGTTCCTGGCCGGCGTGGCGCAGCGGCTCGGGCTCGACCCGAAGCACATCTTTCCCGCCTTCGAAGACACCTGGTACTACCTGTGGCGCGAGCGCAAGCTGCCCGCCAACGTTGACCCGTTCGATGCACGGCTCGCCGATCCGCTGGAGCGTGAACGCCTGCGCAAGGTGTTCACGCAAGGTCTCGACCAGGTCGTTGGCCATGTGCTGCCGGTCATGCGCAACCCGCGGGAGCAAGCGCAGCCGCGCTGGCAGACGGGGCCGTGGTTCCTGCGCGGCGAGCGCTGCTACCTGGTCCCTGGCGACTCCGCGATGGGCTTCCGGCTGCCGCTGGATTCGCAGCCATGGGCTTCGCCGACCGACCTTCCGTGGATGCCGCCGCCCGACCCGGCGCAAGCGTTCTCGCCGCTGCCGTCGTACCGTCGACTGCTCTTTGCCGAGCGTGCCGTCGAAGCCACGGCAACGACGCCCAGGCCGGCGGCCTTCGAGTCTGCCGCGGGGATCGTCCGCACGGCCTTGTGCGCCGAACCGCGCGATGGCCGCCTCTACCTCTTCATGCCGCCTGCCGCTGCGTTGGAGGACTACCTCGAAATCGTCGCCGCGATCGAAGACACGGCGCTCGCGATGAAGCTGCCGGTGATCCTCGAAGGTTACGAGCCGCCAAAGGACCCGCGGCTCGCCGGCTTGCGCGTGACGCCGGACCCCGGCGTCATCGAGGTCAACGTGCATCCGGCGCACAGCTGGGAGGAACTGGTCGACCAGACCACGCACCTCTATCAGTCCGCGCACGAGACGCGGTTGTCGACCGAGAAGTTCATGCTCGACGGTCGCCACACCGGCACCGGCGGCGGCAACCACTTCGTGCTCGGCGGCGCGACACCGGCCGACTCGCCGTTCCTGCGCCGGCCCGACCTGCTCGCAAGCATGATCGGCTACTGGCACAACCACCCGGCGCTGAGCTATCTGTTCTCGGGCCTGTTCGTCGGCCCCACCAGCCAGGCCCCGCGGGTGGATGAGGCGCGCAACGACTCGATCTACGAGATCGAGATCGCCTTCGCCGAACTGCAGCGCGTGACCGCCGAACACGGCCCGAACGTCCCGCCGTGGCTGATCGATCGCTTGATGCGCAACCTGTTGATCGACGTGAGCGGCAACACGCACCGCGCCGAGTTCTGCATCGACAAGCTGTACTCGCCGGACGGCCCCACGGGCCGGCTCGGCCTGCTCGAAATGCGCGCCTTCGAGATGCCGCCGCACGCCAGAATGAGCCTCACGCAGCAGCTGCTGATGCGCGCGCTGGTGTCGCGCTTCTGGGCCGAGCTGTACCGGCCGGCGCGCCTGAAGCGCTGGGGCACCGAGCTGCACGACCGCTTCATGCTGCCGCACTTCGTCTGGGAGGACCTGAACGACGTCGTCGAGGAGCTGAACGCTTTCGGCTACGAGATCGATGCCGAGTGGTTCGCGCCGCACCTGAATTTCCGTTTCCCGCGGCTCGGCGACTTCAGCGCCCGCGGCGTCGATGTGGAAGTGCGGCTCGCGCTGGAGCCGTGGCATGTGATGGGCGAAGAGGGCGCGCCCGGTGGCACGGTGCGCTTCGTCGATTCGTCGGTGGAGCGGTTGCAGCTCAAGGCCACCGGCCTCGTCGGCGACCGCCACGTGCTCACCTGCAATGGCCGCGCAATTCCCATGCAGCCCACCGGCCGCGTCGGCGAGTTCGTTGGCGCGGTGCGCTACCGCGCGTGGAACGCGCCGTCGGCGCTGCATCCGACGATCGACGTGCACGCGCCGCTGACCTTCGATCTCGTCGACAGCTGGATGAACCGATCGATGGGCGGCTGCCAGTACCACGTGGCGCATCCCGGCGGGCGCAACTACAGCACGTTCCCGGTCAACGCCTACGAGGCCGAGGCGCGGCGGCTCGCACGGTTCTTCCGCGTCGGCCACACGCCGGGCGCGATGGCGGTGACCAAGGAAGAGCGCAACCCCGATTTCCCATTCACGCTGGATTTGCGGCGGCCCAAGAGCTGAATCGGTGTTTGTCTCGGATCGCCGGCTTGGGCCGACCCGCGACAATGCCCCCATGCTCAGACAGCTCCTCTCCGGCTACGCCGCCCTCGACGACCGCTACGACGAGCTGCTGTCCGCGCCGGGATCGCCGCGGCCGCACTGGGACGCCTTCCTTCGCGCGCTCGCGGCGCGCGAAGGCGCCGAGGTCAGCGACACGCTGTCGCTGATGGAGCGCGAGATCCGCGAGAACGGCATCACCTACAACGTCTACGCCGACCCCAAAGGGGCCGACCGGCTGTGGGAGGTCGACCCGCTGCCGCTCTTGCTGTCGGCCGCCGAATGGGAAGGCATCGAGGCCGGCATCGCGCAGCGCGCCGAACTGCTGAACCGCGTGCTGGCCGACATCTACGGCCCGCAGCAGCTGCTGCGCTCGGGGGCGATTCCGCCGTCGGTGGTGTTCGGCCACAGCGGATTCCTGCATCCGGTGCAAGGCATCCGGCCGCCCGGCGGCGTGCACCTGTTCCAGTACGCCGCCGACCTCGCGCGCTCGCCCGACGGGCACTGGTGGGTCGTCGGTGACCGCACGCAGGCTCCGTCCGGCGCCGGCTACGCGCTGGAGAACCGCCTCGTCGTCTCGCGTGTGTTCCCGCAGATGTTCCGCGAGCTGCACGTGGAGCGCCTCGCATCGTTCTTCGCCGCGCTGCGCGGCTCGCTGATGCGCTGGGCACCAAGGGGCGACGGCCCGCCGCTGGTCGTGCTGCTCACGCCGGGACCGTACAACGAGACCTACTTCGAACACGCGCTGCTCGCGCGCTACCTCGGCTTCGCGCTGGTCGAAGGCCACGACCTCACGGTGCGCGACGGCCGTGTGTGGATCAAGACAGTGGACGGCCTGCAGCGTGTGCACGCGATCCTGCGTCGACAGGACGACGACTACTGCGATCCGCTCGAATTGCGCACCGACTCCGCGCTCGGCGTCCCCGGCCTCACCGATTGCGCGCGCCGCGGCACCGTGATGCTCGCCAACGCACTCGGCTCCGGCGTGCTCGAATCGGGCGCGCTGCTCGGCTACCTCCCGGCCTTGAGCGAGCAGCTGCTCGGCGAGCCGCTGAAGCTGCCGTCGATCGCGACCTGGTGGCTCGGCGAGCCAGCGGCATTCGCGGACGCGTGGAAGCGGCTCGATCAGGTGATCATCAAGCCGCTCGATCGCACGAGCCGCGAGCGGGCGGCGTTCGTCGCCGACTTCCCGGCCGCCCAGCGGGCCGTGTTCGGCGCGCATGTCGCGTCGCGGCCGCAGCGCTACGTCGCGCAGGAATGGGTGCAAGGCTCGCAGGCGCCGGTGCTGGAGCATGGCCCCGGCGGCCTTGCCGAGCAGTTGAAGGCACGCAATGTCGGCTTGCGCGTTTTCGCGGTCGCCACGCCCGACGGCTACCGCGTGATGCCTGGTGGACTCACCCGCGTGGCCGGCCCGGGCGACACGCGCGGCATCGCAATGCAGCGCGGTGGGCGCTCCAAGGACACCTGGGTGCTGTCCGACGCACCGGTCAACGCGTCGTTCTCCCTGCTGTCGCGCACCGTCAAGCCGGAAGACCTGGTCTCGTCACGCGCCAACCTGCCGTCGCGTTCGGCCGAGAACCTGTTCTGGTTCGGCCGCTATGGCGAGCGCTGCGAATCGGGGGCGCGATTGCTGCGCGTCGCGATCGCCGGCGTGCTCGACAACAGCGCCGACGAGGCGGTGGGCGTCGCGCCGCCGCTGGTGCTCGCGCAGCGCCTGGGCCTCATCGCCGACACCGACAACCCCGGTCCCGACCTCCTGCGCGCGGCGACGCACCCCGATGAAGCGCTGGGCGAACGCTTCAAGCAGTTGGCTCGCGTGGCCTTCAACATGCGCGACCGCATGTCGGCCGACAACTGGCGCACGCTGAACCAGCTGATCTCCGATCCGGTGTTCCAGCGCGGCGCCTCGCTGCCGCTCGCGCTCGGCTGGCTGGACCGCGCGGTCACGTCGATGATGACGCTGTCCGGCTTCGTGCTCGACGGGATGACGCGCAGCATCGGATGGCGCTTCCTGTCGCTCGGGCGGCGCATCGAGCGGCTGTCGATGTTGTGCGCCAGCCTGCAGGTGGCCATCGTCGAGGGCCGCGCCCACGGCCTGGACTGGCTGCTCGAGCTCGCCGATTCCACGGTGACCTATCGCTCGCGCTACCTCGTCGCGCCCGAGTGGATGCCGGTGCTGGACCTGCTGCTGCGCGACGAGGCCAACCCGCGATCGGTGGCCTTCCAGGTGAAGGGCGTCACCGAGTACGTCGCCAAGCTCGAAGCCAGCCACGGCCGCTTCGCGAGCGACGTGCTCGCGCCGGGACACGCCGCGCTTCGCCAGCTGGCGCCCGAAGACCTTCACCCCGAAAGCGAGGCCGTGGCCGATGTGCTCGACCAGCTGCATCGCGCGGCGCTGGCCGCGTCGGACGAGCTGAGCCTCAAGTTTTTCTCGCATGCGGCCTCGCGCAGCGTGCTGTCGCTGGTCGCATGACGCGCTACGCCGTCGAGCACGAGACCTGCTACGCCTACACCGCGCCGGTGTCGCAGTCGTGGCAGCTGGCGCGGCTCACGCCGCGTTTGCTGCCGTGGCAGAAATTGGTGTCGCATGCGCTGCAGATCGAGCCGCCACCAGACGAGCGGCACGAGGCGGCCGACAGCTTCGGCAACACGGTGACGCATTTCGGGCTGCACGGCGCGCACCGGCTGCTGCGCGTGCGCATGCAGTGCCTGGTGGACGTGGACCCGCGGCCGGGCGTGGCGCCTTCCGTGGAAACCGAACCGTGGGAAGAGGTGCGCGACATCGTGCGCCGAGAACCGCAGCTCGACGATCTGAACGCCGCCCGCATGAGCGAGCCGACGCCGCTGGTGCCGCTGTCCGAAGGCGCCCGTGTATACGCCGCGGCGTCGCTGGCCCCGGGCCGCGACTGGTTGGAGGTGGTGACCGACCTGATGCACCGCATCCACGACGACTTCGAGTTCGAGGCTGGCGCCACGACGGTCAGCACCTCGGTCGACGAAGTGCTGCACCAGCGCCGCGGCGTGTGCCAGGACTTCGCCCACCTGCTGCTCGCCTGCCTGCGCGGCCATGGCCTGCCGGCGCGCTACGTGTCCGGCTACCTGCTCACCGAGCCGCCCGCCGGCCAGCCGCGGCTGATGGGCGTGGACGCGTCGCATGCGTGGGTGGCTGCGTACTCGCCGAGCCACGGCTGGGTGGAGTTCGATCCGACCAACGACCAGCGCGCCGACGAGCGCTACATCACGCTCGCGTGGGGCGCCGACTTCGCCGACGTGGTCCCGCTCAGGGGCGTGATCCTCGGCGGCGGCGCCCAGGAGATGGACGTCTCCGTCAGCGTCACCCCCGCCTGAACCGAACAGCTCCCTCTCCCCCTGGGAGAGGGTTGGGGTGAGGGCGACCCCCTCGGAGGGAGCTCAAAGCCAACTTCCGAGCGATTCTCAACCACGCCCCCCGCTGCAAGACTCCTCCCACAAACCGAACACAGGGAGAGAGGAATGGCAAACGTCGGCTCCATGCACGGCGCCCCCGCGGCTGAGCACCCGATGGTCCACCACGCCATCGACGCGACCACCGGCCCCGGCTGGTACGACTCCAGTTGGGATCTGCGACGCGGCCTCGAGGTCCACGAAGGCCTGCCAGGCGATGCAAGCCTGCACGAGTGGTTGGAACATCACGTGCGCAACTGAGCCCACATCGCGCCGAGGCATTCTTCTCCCTCTCCCTCTGGGAGAGGGCAGGGGTGAGGGCGCGGCCTATGCACAGCCGACCCGTAGCCCGGATTTCATCCGGGCTACGAACTTGCCCAGAACGACGTTCACCCGGGCGGCGACTCTCCGCCCCCACCCAGCGCCACGAACAACCACGCCCGCGCCTTGTCCCACCGCCGCCGCACCGTGCGCTCGGTCACCCCCTGCACCTCGGCGATCTCCTGCTCGCTGTACCCACCGAAGTAGCGCATCTCCACCACCTGCACCAGCTCCGGGTCCAGCGTCTCCAGCTCCAGCAGCGCATCGTTGACCCGCAGCAGTTCGTCGCTCGATCCCGAATCGGCCACCAGCGCCGCCTCGCCGGCGCCGAGCGTCAGATGCTCCGCCCCGCCGCCGCGCCGCAGCGCGAGCTGCTCACGGGCCGCGTCGATGATCACGTTGCGCATCGTCTTCGCGGCGTAGGCAAAGAAGTGGTGTCGATCTTCCAGCCGCAGCCCGCTCATGTTGACCAGCCGCATGAAGCTCTCGTGCACCAACGTGGTCGTGTTCATCGAGTCCGCACGCCCCTGGCTGTGCAGCCGGGCGCGGGCCACGCGCCGCAGGTCCGGGTAGAGCGATGCGAACACCTCGTCCAGCGCGGCGCGGTCGCCTTCGGTGGCACGGCGCAGCAGCATCGTGATCGGCGGCAGGTCGGGGGGAGTCTCGAGCGGCATGGGGCGCGATTGTCCGCTTTCGCAGGGCGAATACGTAAGCAGGTTTATGGACCCCGTCGACGCGACTTGCAACCTCGGGATTCCCCCGCGGGTCGCCCGCGCCTAAGATGCCGCCCACCCAGTCACCGGGCACCCCATGAACCGAACGCCGGAGCAGCAGTGGTCCGCCCTGTCAGCTCTCTACGAAGAGGCCGACACGCTGCCCGCGTCGGCGCTGGCGAAGTGGCTCGCCGAACTCGAAGCGCAGGGCAACCCGCTGCTGCCGCAACTCAAGCGCATGCTGGAAGCGCGGGCGCAACTGGAGACGGACGATTTTCTCGGCACCTTGCCGAAGCTGGCGGCGGAGGCTGACGAGCAGGCGAGCGGATGGGCCGAGGGCAGCCGCGTCGGCCCATACCGCCTGGTGCGGCCGCTGGGCGAAGGCGGCATGGCCGAAGTCTGGCTCGCCGAACGCGCCGACGGGGCGTTCAAACGGCAGGTCGCGATCAAGCTGCCGTATCCGCGGCCGGGGCGAGAGTCGTTCGCGCTGCGCTTCGACCGCGAGCGGGACATTCTGGCGACGTTGAGGCACCCGCATATTGCCGGGCTGTACGACGCGGGGGTGACGAAGGAGGGGCAGGCCTGGCTGGCGCTGGAGTATGTCGAGGGGCAGGCGATCTCGACGTACTGCGACGAGCGACGGTTGTCGGTGCGAGAGCGGGTGCAGTTGTTCCGGCAGGTGCTGCTGGCTGTACAGCACGCGCATGCGAACCTCGTGATTCATCGTGACTTGAAGCCGGCGAACATTCTCGTCACGCCGCAAGGTGAGGTGCGCCTGCTGGATTTCGGCATCGCGAAGCTGCTGGAAGCGCAGGGCGACGCGATCGCGGAGACCGAGCTGACCCGGCAGGCCGGGAGGTCGATGACGCCGCGGTATGCGAGTCCGGAGCAACTGACGGGGCTGCCGCTGACGACGGCCTGCGACGTGTACTCGCTCGGGGTGGTCTTCTACGAGCTGATGTGCGGCGAGCGGCCGTATGAACTGAAGGTGGAGTCGGCTGCCCAGTTGGAGCACGCGATCCTGGAAACGGAGCCGCGGGCGCCCAGTCGCCGGTCGCTGAGTCTCGCCGCGGCCGAAGCGCGCAGCACGACACTGAAGACGCTCGCTCGAATCTTGTCCCCCGAGCTAGACGCCATCGCGCTGCGCTGCCTCGGCAAGACACCAGCAAAGCGGTACTCCTCGGTGGACGTGCTGCTGGCAGACGTGGACCGGTGGCTGACGGGGGAGCCAGTGCTGGCGCGAGCACCAGGGGCTTGGTACAGGTTACGCAAATTCGCCATGCGCCATCGACTGGCAGTGGGGTTCGGTGTCACCGCGGTGGTATCGCTTGCAGTAACCGCAGCGGTCGCGGTGGTGCTGGGCTTGCAGGCGCAAGAGGAATCGGCCCGCGCCGGTGCCGCGCGGGACTTCATGCTTGGCCTGTTCAAGCAAGCCGATCAGGAGAAGGCACGTGGCGCCGACATCACCGCCAGGGAACTCCTGGAGGCCGGCCGACAGGACGTGCTGACGCGGCTGGCGGACCAGCCACGCCTGCAGGCGGAGCTGCTGCAGGGCATCGGCTCCATCCAGAAGGACATGGGGGAGTATGTTGGTGCGGACAGTACGTTCGCGGATGCGGCGCGCCTCTACGAACAGCTTGGCATGTCACGCGAGGCCTCATTGGCGCTCACGGCGCGCGTCGACGCGGCGATCCGCATGGGCAACATGAAGGTGGCCCGGGCGGTGCTGCAGCAGGTGAAATCACTTCCCGGTCGGCCGGGGGCGGATGCCGAGCTGAACGCTTACATGGCTGAGGTGGAGGGCTGGATTGCGTACGCTTATCGTGAAACAACGCGAGCACGAGACCTGTTCAAGCGCAGCCACGAGCAGGCCCTGAAGGCGTTCGGGCCTCATCACGTCAAGACCCTCGACACGCTGCGTGGCCGCATCTATGCCGAGAGGGAGCTGCGCAACTTCGATGGGGCGCTGAGGTTGCTCGAGGAACTCGAAGCAATTGTCGCCACGGCGGGCGCGTTCGGGGCCAGCGGAAACGCCGGACTCGCACGTGATCGGGCCGACTTGATGTTGAGTGCCGGTCGCTTCGCCGAGTCGCTCGACCATATCCTCACGGTACTGCCGAAATGCATCACGGAACTCGGGCCGAATCATGCCGAGTGCCGGGCATTGATGTTCCGCAAGGCCAGTGCGATGCTTCGCCTCGGCATGACGAAACACGCCTCACGGGAACTGCCGTCCTTGGAGGCCATTGCGGACGACGGCGAGTCTCCGGCTTTGGGGGCGGATACCTTGTTGCTGATCCTGCAGATCGACTCGAGTGCGGGCTCAGTGAACCGGCGAATCGCCTCGTTCGAGCGTGTCAAGGCCTTGGTGGAGTCGGACGCCTTTGCCACCTTCGGCGCGGTGTTCAGAACCCGCGCACTGCTGGCTTTGGCCGAGGCGCGGCTTCGGGCGAGCGATCCGATCGGGGCTGAAAGATGGATCCTGAGTGCCCGCGCGCTCCTGCCGCGC
This sequence comes from Piscinibacter sp., assembly GCA_035513255.1. Lineage (GTDB taxonomy): Bacteria > Pseudomonadota > Gammaproteobacteria > Burkholderiales > Burkholderiaceae_C > Albitalea. The sequence continues at coordinate 41,697 of DATKCI010000192.1, forward strand.
GAGGATGGTTCAGTGCCCGTGATGAGGGTGGCGGCGCTGGCGAAAACGCTCCAGGGTGTGTCCTTGCTGCAACGTGGCTTCGCAAGAGAGGCGCAGCATAGCGTGGTGGCCGCGCATGGAAGCCTCTCCAGGCTCTTCGGTGCCGATGACCCCGTCACCTGCCTCTATTCCCTCAATGTGGCGACTGCGCTGGAGGCATCCGGGCGCAACGTAGAAGCGCTTGCCGTCGTGCGGCATGCAGAGCCTGTTCTCCGCAGGAGCATGGGCATCGAGGCGCCGACTTATCTGCGAGCCCAGGCGTTGCTGAGGCGCTTGGAGAGAAGAGATGACACTACCGACCGACTCAGAACAATCGATTTCTTCACATGACAAAGAGGAGTTCAAATGAAAATGAAAACCCGGCTACCGGCCGCCATGCTTCTTCTGACCGCGCCTGTCGTGGCCTATGCCCAGGGCACTGGTGTGCCCCACATCCTGTTCGCCGCCGCAGGCGGCGGCTTCGTCGGGGGGTTGTTGGGTGCATTGCTCGCGTGCTGGCTGTGTAACCGCCGCCGGGATGACAACGATATGAAGAAGCGGTAGCCGTGTGCCTGCTTGCTCCTCTAGGCAGAACCGCGCGGGCCGGCTTGCGGCCGGATGCCATGCCGCAAACGTAGAGGGCTTCCCGGTGAATTGGCGTCCGCCCCGCTCCATCGCAGCTCCGGCCCGCTCGCGGGCCGATTTCGTTTGTGCCTCCCTGTCCGATTTGACCCCGCGACCCCGTATCTCCCAATGAACCCCCGCGAATCGTTCGGGGCACACGGGGAGAATCGGAATGAGCTCACAGGAACAGGTCTTCGACGACGACACCTTGGACAATCCGTGGCCTGCGCTGGGGTGGATCGTGCTGGCAGCGGTGGTCTCGATCACGGCTTTCTTGCTGGCGCCCTTGCCTTGAACAAGGGCCGCGTCATAGCAGGCGATCTTTCGAGGCAAGGCCTTCGACAGGCTCAGGCCGAACGGGGTGGGGTGGCACGCGAACGATGGCACTCCCGCGCCGAGCGGGGGCTTCGATACCTCAGCCCGAACGGAATTCTGTGGTCTTGGGCCTAGTGCGCACGATGCGAATGCAGGTTCCTTGGTGCGGTGGACAACCTTGCGATGGAACCGCCTAATGCACCACGTCAAAGACCCGGAGTCGCCAGTAGAATCGCAGGCAAGGAGTTCGTCGCGCATGAACCATCCGCTGTCCCCCATCGTGTCCGAGTTCGATACTGAAGAGCAGGCCGCCAGCTATGAGCGGTGGTTCCGCGCCAAAGTGCAGGCCAGCCTGGACGATCCGCGTCCGAACATTCCGCATGACCAGGTCATGAGCGAGGTGAGGGCGGCGCTCGAAGCCAAGCGCAAACCGGTCGATGCTGGTTGAGTGGCGCCTCGAAGCGCGCCTCGGGCTGCTGAGCATTCTCCAGTACATCGCAGAGCGCAACCTGCGCGCTGCCGAGGACTTGTACGAGGCGATCGAGGGCGCTATCGAAGGCGCGACGCAGGCGCTGCCGCTCCATCCGTACCTGTACCGGCATGGCCGAGTGTCCGGTACCCGAGAGATGGTCGTCCACCCGAACTACATCGTCGTCTACCGGGTGACCCACGTCGTCGAAATCTTGAACGTCCTGCACTCTCGGCAGGAGTATCGGAGTATCCGTAGGGCGCCGGAACCGCTCGACACTTCACGGCATGAGAGTGGAGTGATCGCGGCGCAGTGGATCCCGGCGTTCGCCAGGCGTTCGCCGGGATGACCGAGGAAGTGGATTACCGCGACCGCTGCCGCTGCACCGCCGCTCCCAACTCGATCACCGCCATCGCGTAGTAGCTCGACTGGTTGTACCGCGTGATCGCATAGAAATTCGTCGTCCCCGCCACATAGCTCGGCGCCGCTTCTCCGTTCTGCAGTTCCACCAGCGCCAGCTTGCCCTCGACGGTCATCGCCTCGTCCGGCAGCAGCGCCCCGAGTTCGACGAACTCCTCGGGGCTGAACAGCGGCAGGATGTCCGGCCCGAGCAGCGTTGCGCGATTGCGGCTGTCCACCGGCACGGCCACGTTGAAATGCGTCGCGAGGCCACGTTGCCAGCCGGCGTTGGCGAGGAAGTTCGCCACGCTGGCGATCACGTCGCCGCGGCTCGTGTGCAGGTCGATGTGGTCGTCGCCGTCGAAGTCCACGCCGTCGCGCAGGATGCTCGACGGCATGAACTGGGGCAGGCCGATCGCGCCGGCGTAGCTGCCTTTCCACGCCGTCGGGTCAACGCGCTGGCGGCGGCACAGCAGCAGGTAGCTTTCGAGCTCGTTGCGGAAGAAGTCGCTGCGGTCGCTTCGCCCGGTCGGGAAGTCGAAGGCGAGCGTGGCCAGCGCGTCGAGCACGCGGAAGCCGCCCATGTACTGGCCGTACAGCGTCTCGACCCCGATGATCCCGACCACGATCTCCGGCGGCACGCCGTAGCGTGCTTCGGCGCGTTCGAGCCAGGCGGCGTTGTCGTCCCAGAACTCGACGCCGGCCTGGATGCGTTTTGGTTCGATGAAGCGGGCGCGGTAGGCGGCCCAGTTCTTCGGCGTGCCGGGCGGCGGCGGCATCATCAGCGTCGCGGCGGCGGGCACGTACTGCGCCTGGGCGATCGCGGCTTTCAGCCAGTCTGGGTCCAGGCCGCGGCGTTCGGCCACGTCGGCCACGAAGCGCAGCACGTCTTCGCGCGCGGCATACGGCCCCGCAGCGGCGTTCTCCGACGGCGCGGCGGCCGGCATGCCGGCTTCGCTGCTCGCGCAGCCCGGCAGCGCGGTCAATGACAACACGAGGGCCATCGCGGCCGGCAACGAGAAGGAGGAAAGGAGAAATCGCATGGAACAGTCTGGGAGCGACGCCGTGCCTATCGGTTCCGCCGAAGTTGTCTCGCCGTGTGGCTGAACCGCCGCGTCAATGCCGTGTCGGGCCGCTTCGCGGCGGCGCGGCTATAGCGGCGACTGTCGATGGCCAACAGCATCTGGGCGAGCGCCTCGCCGGCCTGGCCCAGCCGCTCGCGCACCCGCGCCGCCAGGGCCTGCGGCGCCTCGTGCGTGGCGGCATCGACGCCCAACAAACGCAAAGCGCTTCGCACACGCTCCATCTGCCGCACCCACGGGTCCACGCGGTGGCGGTCCCACCATGCCCAGCCGGCGCCGGCCAGCGACAGCGCGCTGAGCGTGCCGATCAGCAGCAGCGACAGGTCTTCCCAGCTCGGCGACCTGAAGCCGAGGTGTCTCAGCAGGTCCAGCTGCTGTCCGCGCGAATAGTTCATCACCCACTGGTTCCAACGGTTGTTGGCGGTTTCCCAGGCGCCGCGGAACTGCGCCAGCAGCGCCGGGCTCATGTTGCCGAGCGCGCCGGCCATCAGTCCCGGCGGCGGCGCGAGGTTGCGGCTGCGCATCACGCGGTCGGGCGCGACCGCGGCGGTCGGGTCCACGCGTACCCAGCCTTCGCCGCGCTGCCAGTATTCGGCCCAGGCATGGGCCGAGCTTTGCCGCACGATGTGGTAGCCGTCCACCGGCAGCGGGTCGGTCCCCTGGTAGCCGGTGACCACGCGCGCGGGCACGTCCATCGCGCGCATTACGACGACGAAAGCGGCCGCGAAATGCTCGCAGAAGCCGAGCCTGCGGTCGAGCCAGAACTCGTCGATCGCTCCGAACGGGTCTTCTTCGCCGTAGCTGCCGGGCACCAGCGTGTAGGTGTAGCCGGCGCTGCGCACGTGCGTCAGCACGGCGGACGCGAGTGTGCGTGCGTCGGCGCTCGCATAGCGCGGGTCGGCTCGCAGCCCGGCGGCCCATTCGAGGGTGCGCGGGTTGTAGCCCTCCGGCAGGTAGAGCGCGTCGCCCAGCGCAAACCCCGCCTGCGTGGGCCCGTGCCGGAACTCGGTGTGGGCCTCGGCTTCGAAGCGCAGACGCTCGAACACCGGCCGGCCGGCCGTCCAGCGCAAATCGTCGTGCTGCGTCACCCGGTAACCTTCGATGACCGGCGCCGTCGGGCTCGCTTCCAGCAGCGGCAGCACCGACAGGCGCTGCGGCTCCAGCGTCATCTCGTAGCGCACCGGCTCGCCTTGCACCTCCAGGTCCAGCGGCGCGCTGATGCGAAACGGGGTGGGCGGCAGCGGCTTCCATTCGCGCCCGTCGAAGGCGGTCAGCACCGGGCCGCGGAAGTACATGTCCTGCGGCGGCGGCACGCGGCCATGAAAGCGCAGCCGCATCGCGATGCTGTCGTCGGTGGCCACCTCGGCCACCGAGCCCATGCGCATCGTGTTCGACAGCCCGGTGCTCGCAACGCCGTCGTTCGGCACGCCCCACAGCGGCCCGATGCGCGGGAACAGCACGAACAGCAGCGCCATGATCGGCGCGCCGAGCAGCGCGGTGCGCATCGCGAGCGACGCCGCCTGGCGCAGGCCCGGCTGCCCCACCGGCATGTGCGCGAGCACCAGCGCGGTCAGCAAGCCCCACACCGAGACCAGCATCGCCGCCGCGACGAGCAGCGACTGCGAGTACAGAAAGTGGGTCAGGATGATGAAGAAGCCGAGGAAGAAGACGACGAAGGCGTCGCGCCGGGCGCGCAGTTCGAGCGTCTTCAGCGCCATCAGCACCACCGCCATCGTCACGCCGGGTTCCTTGCCGAGCAGCGTGCGGAACGACCACAAGGTGAGCCCGGTCGCGACGATCAGCACGGCCACCAGCCACCACCGGCTGGGCAGCGGCGCGTTGACGAAGGCGAGTTGCGCGCGCCACACGAGCACCACGCCGGTCAGCAGCGAGCACCACAGCGGCAGATGCGAGAGGTGCGGCAGGATGGTCCACGCGATGACCGCGAGCAGGAACAGCGTGTCGCGCGCCTCGCGCGGCAGGTGGCGAAACCGTTGCAGGATCAGTGCCACAGCGCAAGCGCCTCCAGACAGGCACGCCGCTGGCCCTCGCCATGGCCGCGTGCGAGCTCCGCGCCCGGCAGGCGCAGGCCGTAGCTCACGCCGGCGCGTTCCGCGGCCAGCACCCACGCGGCCAGCCGCGACAGCCGGTCCTCGGGCGCGAGCGCGCCGCAGCCCTGCCAGTCCAGCCACAGCTCACGCTGCGTGGCGGCGCTGGTGTCGCGGCTGACGAGTTCGCCGCCGGTTTCCATCGCCTTGGCCGCCTTCTTCCAGAACACGAGCTTCAGTGGATCGCCGCGGCGATACGCGCGAATGCCTTCGATCTCGCCGCCTTGTGTCGCATGGGCGCGGGTGGAGCCACCGGGCACGGCACGGGCGGTCGGCAGCACGGCGGCGGGGCGCTCGGGTTTCGGGTAGACGAGCACGTCGCCAACCGGCCGCCAGATCGCCCAGGCGCGGAACAAGCCGAGCGGAAACCGCGTTTCGACGCTCAAGGTCGGCACCTCATGGCGGCCGCGCACGCTCGGCACGAAGCTCACGTGGGCCGGCGCATGGCCGCCGGCCGGCACGTCGACCCAGGTCAGCGTGGCGCTGGCGGCCGACTCGATCTTCAGCCCGATGCCGTGGCGCGCGCTGTTCGGGCTGGACAGCACGACCTCCAGCACCGCCGCGTCGCCGGCGAACACCGGCGCCACCGGCTTCATGCGCAGCGTGAGCCCGCGCAGCGTGTTGTGGGTGAGCTGCATCGAGACCACGCCGCTGCCGGCGAGCAGGAAGGTCAGCACGTAGCCGAGGTTGAGCTGGTAGTTGATCGACGCGATCAGCAGGATCAGGAGCGTCGCGGCGAACATCAGCCCGGCGCGGGTGGGCAGGATGTAGATGTTGCGCTGGGTCAGCAGCAGCGTGTCGCTGTGCCGCAGGCGGCTTTGCCACCACGTGCGGAACCGCTTGCGCACGCCGTCAGCGGCCAGCGTGAGCGGATTGACCGCGGCAAAGTTCACGGCAAAGGCACCGCCTCGATCATCGCCCGCACCTGCTCGACACGGCCGCGCCCCGCACCGGCGATCGGCACCAGACGGTGGGCCGTCGACTGTGCGAGGATCGCCTGCACGTCGTCGGGCGCCACGTAGTCGCGCTCGCCGAGCAGCGCGTGCGCCTTGGCGGCGCGCAGCACCGCGATGCCGGCGCGCGGGCTCAGCCCTTCGACGAACCACGCGCCCGAGCGGGTGGCGGCAATCAGCGCCTGCAGGTAGTCGAGCAGCGCGTCGGAGGCATGGATCGCGAGCACCGCCTTTTGCGCGACGACCAGCTCCTCGGGCGTCATCACCGGCTCCAGCCCGTGGATCGCCTCGCGCCGGTCGTGGCCCGACAGCAGCGCCCGCTCGCTCGCGCGGTCGGGGTAACCCAGCGTGATGCACATCAGAAAGCGGTCGAGCTGCGATTCGGGCAGTGGGTAGGTGCCGAGCTGGTCGGTGGGGTTTTGCGTCGCGATCACGAAGAAGGGCCGCGGCAGCGCACGGGTCTCCCCTTCAACGGTGACCTGCTGCTCTTCCATCGCCTCGAGCAGTGCGCTCTGCGTCTTCGGCCCGGCGCGGTTGATCTCGTCGGCCAGCAGCACCTGGGCGAACACCGGGCCGGCATGGAAGACGAACGCCTCCTTGCTGCGCTCGTAGATGCTCACGCCGATCAGGTCGGAGGGCATCAGGTCGGCGGTGAATTGAACCCGTGAAAAGCGCAATCCGAGCGAGACGGCCAGCGCATGCGCCAGCGTGGTTTTTCCGACACCGGGAACGTCTTCGATCAGCAGGTGTCCACCGGCCAGCAGGCAGGCCACGCAGTCTTCGATCTGCGGCCGCTTGCCGACGATGATCGTGCTAATCTGGTCGATCAGGCGGGTCAGCTGGGCGGCGAGTGGCGTTGGCATGCGGCGGACCTTACCCGAAAAAACCGGCGCCGAAACGACGATGTCCACCGCGTTCTACACCCACTCCGACTGCCGCCTGCACGACATGGGCCGCGGCCACCCCGAATGCCCGCAGCGGCTAGCCGCGATCCAGGACCACCTGCGGGCCACCGGGCTCGACGTGGCGCTGGACATGCGCGATGCGCCGGCCGTCGATCTGCGCTGCGTCGAGCGTGCGCATAGCGTCCGCTACGTGGCGGAGCTGAAGAACCTGCTGGAAGAGGTGAGCGCCAGCGGCCAACCCCGCGCGCTCGACCCCGACACTCTCGCCTGCCCGAACACGTGGCAGGCGGTGCTGCGCGCCGCCGGCGCCGCGGTGGCGGCGACCGACGCGGTGATCGACCGCGAGGTGGAAACCGCCTTCTGCGCGGTGCGGCCGCCCGGCCACCACGCGACGCGCGACGAGGCGATGGGCTTTTGCTTCTTCAACAACGTGGCGATCGCCGCCCGCCATGCGCTCGACGTGCGCGGCCTGAAGCGCGTGGCGATCGTCGACTTCGACGTGCACCACGGCAACGGCACCGAGGACATCATCGCCGGCGACGAGCGGGTTCTGATGGTCAGCATCTTCCAGCACCCGCTCTATCCCTACAGCGGTGCGGTGCCCAAGGGCACGAACATGGTCAACGTGCCGGTGCCGCCGTACACGAAGGGCGGCGAGGTGCGCGAGGTCATCGAGGCGATGTGGATGCCGCAGCTCGAGGCGTTCCGGCCCGAGATGATCTTCATCTCCGCCGGTTTCGACGCGCATCGGGAGGACGAGCTGGGGCAGCTCGGACTGGTCGAAGCCGACTACGAGTGGATCACCCGGAGAGTGAAAGACGTGGCCGACCGCCACGCGAAAGGGCGCATCGTGTCGTGCCTGGAAGGCGGCTACGCGCTTGGCGCGCTGGCGCGCAGCGTGGCGGTTCACTTGCGGGTCCTGGCTGACCTCACCTAGGCGAATCAACGGTCGGTCGGGCGCCATGCCGCCCTGATATGGTTGCGGGCTGAGCCACTCGCCGCCGCTTCATGTCCCAATCCCCGACGCCCATCGTACTCAGCGAACTCGCCGACTCGCTGCTGCAACCCGCCGCGCTGGCCGAGTTCGGGCTGGTCGCCGTGTGCCTCGGCCTGTCGTGGATGGTCGTGCGGCTGCTGCGCGGAACGCAGGTCAAGGCCGCGTCGGTGCTGTTCGGGCGGCGCGTGTTCGACGGCGTTCTGTTTCCTGTGCTCGCCTTGCTGTTTGCCATCGTTGCGCGGGCCTTGCTGTCTGCACTCGGGATGCCGATCGCCGTGTTCCGGCTCGCGATCCCGGTGCTGATCTCGCTGGTGGTGATCCGCCTCACGGTGCGTGTGCTCAGCGCCGCCTTCCCCGATTCGCGGCCGGTGCGTGTCATCGAGCGAACGGTGTCCTGGCTCGCGTGGATCGGGGCCGTGCTGTGGATCACCGGCGTCCTGCCGATCGTGATGAACGAGCTCGATGCGGTGAACTGGACGCTCGGCGCCACGCGGATCTCGGCACGCAACCTGCTCGAAGGCACGCTGTCGGCGGTGACGGTGCTGGTGCTCGCGTTGTGGCTGTCGGCGGCGATCGAGGCGCAGCTGATCAAAGGGGCGGCCACCGCCGACCTGTCGATGCGCAAGATCGCCTCGAGCGCCGTGCGCGCGCTGCTGCTGTTCGTCGGCCTGATGCTGGCGCTGTCGGCCGCGGGCATCGACCTCACGGCGCTGAGCGTGCTGGGCGGCGCGATCGGCGTGGGCCTGGGCTTCGGCCTGCAGAAGATCGCCGCCAACTACGTGAGCGGCTTCGTGATCCTCGCCGAGCGCTCGCTGCGCATCGGCGACGTGGTGAAGGTCGACAACTTCGAGGGCCGCATCATCGACATCCGCACCCGCTACACCGTGATCCGCTCGCTCGGCGGGCGCGAGGCGATCGTGCCCAACGAGATGCTGATCACCCAGCGCATCGAGAACCTGTCGCTGGCCGATACGCGGGTGATGCTGTCGAGCACCGTGCAGGTGGCCTACGGCACCGACGTCGCGGCACTCCAGCCCAAGCTCGTGGCGGCCATTCGTGCCGTGCCGCGGGTCATCGGCGATCCGGGGCCGGGGGCGCAGCTCAGCGCCTTCGGATCCGACGGCATGGACATCACGCTGCTGTTCTGGATCAGCGACCCGGAGAACGGGCAGGGCAACGTCAAGTCCGACGTCAATCTGGCGGTGCTGGCGCTGTTCGCTGCCGAGGGGGTCGAGATTCCGTTTCCGCAGCGGGTGGTGCACTTGGCACCTGTGGGTCCCGAGCAATCGGCGCAGGGCACATGAAGGCGGGCTTGCGCCGGATATTCGCGCCGCTCGTTGCCGCGCTGCTGCTGGCCGCATGCGCCGGCGGACCGCCGGTCCTCGACCATCGGCCGCCCGGGATCGCCGGCCAAGCCCCCGAAGCAGCCAGCGGCTTCACCGAGAAGACGGGCTGGTCGGCGCGGCGCCAGATGGTGGCCGCCGCCAACCCGCTGGCGGCCGACGCCGGCCACCAGATGCTGAAGGCCGGCGGCAGCGCGGTGGATGCAGCGATCGCGGTGCAGATGGTGCTGAACCTCGTCGAACCGCAGTCGTCGGGCATCGGCGGCGGTCTGTTCCTCGTTCACCACGACTGCCGGGCGGTGCATACCTACGACGGCCGCGAGACCGCGCCGTCTGCGGCCACGCCGGCGCTGTTCATGAAGGACGGCCGGCCGATGGCCTTCATGCAAGGCGTGGTCGGCGGCCGCTCGGTCGGCGTGCCGGGCGTGCTGCGTGCGCTCGAACTGGCGCACCGGCAACACGGCAGGCTGCCGTGGAAGCAGCTGTTCCAGCCGGCGATCCGCCTGGCCGAACAGGGCTTCGCGATCAGTCCGCGGCTGGCAGCGATGCTGCGCGACGAGGGTGCGGGCCCGCTGCGCAACGATCCGGAAGCGTTGGCCTATTTCTTCGGCGTCGACGGCCAGCCGAAGCCGGCCGGCACGATGCTGCGCAACCTTGATCTGGCGGTCGTTCTGCGCGAGGTTGCCGAGCGTGGATCGGCCGCGTTCCACGAGGGGCTGGTGGCGCGCGACATCGTGGCCAAGGTGCGCGCGCATCCGACCAACCCGGGTTTGCTCACCGAAGCCGACATGGCCGGCTACCAAGCCAAGCGGCGCGAACCGCTGTGCTTCGACTACAAGGCCTGGCGCCTGTGCGGCATGCCGCCGCCGTCGTCGGGGCCGCTCGCGATCGGGCAGATGCTGGGCATGCTGTCACATCGCGATCTCGCGTCCGCAGGGCCGGTGCCGTCCGGTTTCGGCCTCGAGCCGAGCGCCGAGGCGGTGCACCTGATCAGCGAAGCCGGCCGGCTCGCTTACGCGGACCGCGGCCTCTACGTCGCGGACCCGGACTTCGTGCCGCTGCCCGGCGGCAACGCGTCGGCGATGCTGGATCCGCGCTATCTGCAGCAGCGAGCCGCGCTGATCACGCCACGCAGCATGGGGCGGGCGTCGCCGGGCGTGCCGCCTGCAGCGGCCGTGCGCCTGGCGAGCGATCGCAGTCCGGAGCGGCCGGGCACGTCCCACATTTCGGTGGTCGACGCGCACGGCAACGCGCTGTCGATGACGACGACGATCGAGAACGCCTTCGGCGCGCAGATCATGGTGCGCGGTTTTCTGCTGAACAACCAGCTGACCGACTTCTCGTTCGTTCCGAGCGAAGGCGGCGTGCCGGTGGCGAATCGTGTCGAAGGGGGCAAGCGGCCGCGCTCGTCGATGGCGCCGATGCTGGTCTTCGACCGCGCGAGCGGCGAACTCGTGATGACCGTCGGCTCGCCGGGCGGCTCGGCCATCATCAATTACGTCGCCAAGGTGCTCGTCGGCACGCTCGATTGGGGCTTGAACGTGCAGCAGGCGATCTCGCTGCCCAACTTCGGCTCGCGAAACGGGCCGACCGAACTGGAGCAAGGCCGCAGTTCGCCGCTGCTGATCGATGCGTTGAAGACCCGCGGCCACGAGGTTCGCGTGAATCCGCAGACGAGTGGACTGCAGGGCATTCAGCGCATCGTCGAGAACGGCCGACCGATGTGGTTCGGCGGCGCCGATCCGAGGCGCGAAGGCGTGGTCGTGGGCGACTGAGGCTGAGTGCGGCGCATCGGCCACAATGCGCCGCCATGGATCACAGCTTCCTCTCCGCCTTCATCCTGCTGCTGCTGGTGTTGGACCCGCTGGGCAGTTTGCCGCTCTACATCCCGATCATGCGCGGCGTGGCGCCCGAGCGGCGCCGCTGGGTGGCGGTGCGCGAGGTGGCTATCGCCTTCGGCGTGCTGTTCGCGTTCATGTTCCTCGGCGATGCGTTCCTGCGCGTGATGCACCTGTCGGAGCGCTCGCTCGAAGTGGCCGGCGGCGTGATCCTGCTGATGGTGGCGATCCGCATGATCTTCAGCCACGAAGGCGGCGTGTACGGCGTGCCGGAAGGCCGGGAGCCACTGATCTTCCCGCTGGCCGTGCCGCTCCTGGCCGGGCCGTCGGCGATGGCAACGGTGCTGCTGCTCGCGTCGCGCCAGCCCGAGCGGCTCACGCACTGGGTGGCGGCGCTGACCTGCGCGATGCTGGTGTCCGGCGCCGTGCTGATGCTGTGCGACCGCATCCGAAAGCTGCTCGGCGACTCGGTGGTCTCGGCGCTCGAAAAGCTGATGGGCCTCGTGCTGACCGCGATCTCGGTCGAGATGATCCTCGCCGGTTTGAAGCGCTACTTTCTCGGCTGACCCGTACCGAGTCGTCACCCCGGCGAAAGCCGGGGTCCACGGGCTGCGGATGGCGATGAGTGGAACCCCGGCTTTCGCCGGGGTGACAGCTCGCTCGGTTCGGTGACGACCCAAAAAAAAAGCCGGTCGTGAGACCGGCCTTTCGGAGATCGCGATTCAGGCGATCAGAAGTTGTGGCGAATGCCCGCGGCGATCGAGCGGAAGTCGCCGCCGTACACCGGACCGTCGTTGTTCAGCTCCGTGTAGAACGCATACAGCTTGGTGCGCTTGCTGAGGTTGTGGTTGTAGGCGAGCGTGAACTGCGTGGCGTCGCTGTTGGCGATGTTGTCGTAGCTGTCGGCGTGGCCCACGTTGAGGTGGAACTCCGAGACACCGACCGCGTACATGCCGACCAGGCGCACATTGGTGCGGTTGCCCGCGTTGGCGGCCAGGCCGTCTTCGTCGCGCTGGACGTAGCCGCCGAAGGTGAACGGGCCCATCGTGTACAGCGCGCTCACGGCGAACTGGTTCGCATCGCCGTTGTCCTCGTAGCCCGCGCCGATGTGCAGGGTGTCGGTGTTGTAGTTGAGCGCGAGGTCATGGCTGCGCTCCTGGCCGGCGGCACCTTCGCCGAGCGACGCCGCAGCGTCGATCGTCACGCCGCCGAACGACGGCGAGCGGTAGCCCACCTTGTTGGTATTGCGGCCGATGTAGGCGTACAGCATGTCCGCCGAAGTGCCGGTGTCGTGGTTGTGCATGCTGACCCAGTCGGCCGTGGCGTAGTAGGCCTCGCTGGTGTAGTTGCCCAGGCGCAGCGTGCCGAAGCCTTCGCTGCCGAGGAACACCTCGCTCTGGCGCGCCCAGAACTGGTTGCCGTGGGTGGCCGCGCCGGTGTCGACGCTCACGCCGTGCTCGAGCTGGAAGCCGGCCGTCAGCCCACCGCCGAGGTCTTCGGTGCCCTTGAAGCCGATGCGCGACGACGAATTGACGAGTTCGGTCGTCGACACGCCGTTGCGGTCGATGTTCTCGACCGACGCGTTCATGCGGCCGTAAATCGTGATGCTGCCTTGCGCGAACGCGCTGGCGGAGGCGAGGGTGGCCACAGCGGCCAAGAAAATGGATCGGGTCATGAAAATTCCGTTGATGACGATTTGTCGATGAATGCGGAGACTGTGCGATGCGCGCAAACAGCCGCGCACGCGTGCGGCGAAGTCTATGCGCGCGGCACGCGCAGGCTGTCTCCTCCGCGCGACACTGTGCGCGACAAACGCCGCCACGGCGTGCGGAAGATCAACGTCCGCGAAGATGCGCCGGCGCTTCCAGCCGCTTGGCCAGCGACGACAGCAGCAAGGTGAGGATCAGGTACAGCGCGGAGATCGCCAGGTACGGCTCCCAGTACCGCGAGTAGGCTCCCGCGACCGTGCGGGCGGCCAGCGCCAGCTCGGCGAAGCCGATCGCCGACACCAGCGACGAATCCTTGATCAGCGTGATGCCCTCGTTGACGAGCGCCGGCATCATGCGCCGGAACGCCTGTGGCAGCACCACGTAGCGCATTGCCTGAGGGTGCGTCAGCCCGAGGCTGTAGGCCGCCTGCGTCTGGCCCCCGTGGATGCTCTGGATGCCGGCGCGAAAGATCTCCGAGATGTAGGCACCGGCGTTCAATGTCAGTGCGAGCGCGCCGGAGAAGAACGCCCCGTGCGACTGGCGGAATTCACGCGCCGCCTCGCCGGCGAGCAGCAGGCCGTTGTCCGGATGCACCAGCGCGGGCATCACTGCGAAGTGCACGAGCAGGATCTGCACGAACAACGGCGTGCCGCGGAAGAAGGTCACGTAGGCGAGCGTCACCGCACGCGCGCCCTTCAGCGCCCACGCGAGCGGCCGGGCCTTGGGCGCCGGCGCATCGCGCGAACTGCTGACGAGCCCCAGCAGCACGCCGAGCAGCAGCCCGGCGGTGATTGCCACCAGCGTCAGCTTGATCGTGCCCCACAGCCCGGCCGCGAACAGCGGCCCGTAGCCGCCGAGGATCTCCCAGCGCAGATCCATGCGGCGGGTTTACTTGGAGGCAGCGGATGCAGGCGCCTCGGCAGCGGCCGGCTTGGCCGGCGGCGCGCCGAAGTACTGCGTGTAGATGCGGTCGTAAGTGCCGTCGGCCTTGATCTCGGCGAGCGCCTTGTTCAGCGTGTTCAGCAATTCGGTGTTGCCCTTCTTGACTGCCAGCCCGTATTGCTCAGGTTGGAACGCTTCGTCGGTCACCGACTTGAACTTGGCGCCCGGGTTGTTGGCGACGTAGTTCGAAATGACGCCGTTGTCGGCCACGACCGCGTCCACGCCGCCGGCTTCCAGCTCCTTCAGCGCCAGCGGCGTCGATTCGAAGCGCTTGATGTTGGTGCTGTTCTTGCCCTGAAGCTTGCTGACGACTTCATCACCGGTGGTGCCGGTCTGCACGCCGACCTTCAGCTTCTTCAGGTCGTCGAACTTGGCGACCTTCGAGTTCTGCTTCACCGCGATGAGCTGGCGCGCATCGAAGTATGGGTCGGTGAAGTCCATGCTTTGCTTGCGCTCTTCGGTGATCGTGATCGCCGACACCAGGAAGTCGCGGTCGCCTTGCTGCAGCGTGTTGAAGATGCCTTCCCAGGGTGTGTTGACGAACTTCACTTCGATGCCCGCCTTGTCGGCGGCAGCCTTCACGACGTCGATGTCGAAGCCGACGATGGTGCCGGTTTCATTCTCCGACTCGAAGGGGGCGTACGCGGCATCGGTACCGACCACGTAGGTCCTCGCCGGTGCCGGTGCGGCGGCGGGCGCGCTCGCTTCGGGCGCGGCGGCGGTGGTGGCGGGGGGCTCCTGCTTGCCGCAGGCCGAGAGCACCAGGCCTGCGATCAGCAGGCCGGCGGTTTGCAGGAAACGACGGGTGGTCAGTGAAGTCATGAATTCCTCGAAGGGGTCTGGTGTTCGGGAGCGAGCCCGGGGCGCTTCGTGAGCGCCCTGAAGTGTACGGTGGTCGCCTGGGGCGCAACAGGACGGATCGGGTTTGCCCGGGAGTGCGTCGCTCAGAGCAGCCAGGCGATCTCTTCGTCGGTGAAGCCGGCGGCGCGGCGGGCTTCCCGGTTGAAGGGCGGGCGCAGGCGAGGCGCGTCGTAGCGCTTCACGAGTTCCGCGTACAGGGCCAGAGGATCGAGCCCGTCGCGTTCGCACAGCCACCGGTACCAGCGGTTGCCGACGGCGACGTGGCCGACTTCGTCACGCAGGATGACGGCGAGGATCTCGACCGCGCGCTCGTCGCCGGCGCGGGCGAACTTGGCCTGCAGCGGCGGCGTGGCATCAAGACCGCGCGCCTCAAGCGTGCGCGGCACCAGCGCCATGCGGGCGACCACGTCGTGCGCGGTGCGCTGCGTCATCAGCCACGGCCCGTCTTGCGCGTCGAAGTCGCCGTAGTCGAATCCGAGGCTTTGCAGGTGCTCGCGCAGCAGCGTGAAGTGCAGGGCCTCTTCGCTCGCCACCTGCGACCAGTCGCGGTAGAACGCGGCCGGCATGCCGCCGAATCGCCAGACCGCGTCGAGGGCGAGGTTGATCGCGTTGAACTCGATGTGCGCGATCGCGTGCAGCAGCGCGGCGCGGCCTTCGAGGGTGAAGGGTGTGCGGGTCGGCACGTCCTTCGGCGGCACGAGGCGCGGCCGGGCAGGGCGGCCGGGCAGCAGGTCCGGCTCGGCCAGCGCCTCGGCATCCAGCGAATGGTCCTCGAAACGCTCGAAGAGCGCCCGCGCTTGCGCCGCCTTGTCGGCCGGGTCGGCCGTGCACAGGATCTCGAGGGCGCGTTGCCGCAGGGACATGGGGCGCATCCGTAGAATTATCGGCTTCCACGAACGGTGAACCGCCATGGCTCTCTATCAGCTCGATGAACATGTTCCCGAGGTCGCTGACAGCGCCTGGGTGGCCGACGGCGCCAGCGTGATCGGCAAGGTGATGCTTGAAGACGACGCCAGCGTCTGGTTCGGCGCCGTGCTGCGCGGCGACACCGAAGTGCTGCGCGTGGGGCGTGGCAGCAACGTGCAGGACGGCTCGGTGCTGCATGCCGATCCCGGCTACCCATTGACGCTCGGGGAGGGCGTGACGGTGGGCCACCAGGTGATGCTGCACGGCTGCACGGTCGGCGACGGCTCGCTGATCGGCATTCAGTCGGTGGTGCTCAACGGCGCGCGCATCGGCAAGCACTGTCTCGTCGGCGCGGGCTCGCTGGTCACAGAAGGCAAGGTCTTTCCCGACGGGTCGCTGATCATGGGCTCGCCTGCCAAGGTGGTGCGCCAGCTCACGGCCGAGCAGATCGACGAATTGAAGCGCGCCGCTGCGCACTACGTCGCGAACGCGAAACGCTACGCGAACGGATTGAGGCGCGTGGCGTGAGCGAACTCCACAAATTCATCTTCGAAGGCCTGCCGGTTCGCGGCATGCTGGTGCGCCTGACCGACAGCTGGCAGGAAGTGCTGCGCCGCCGGTCCAAGGCCGGAGATGCCTTTCCTGAACCGGTGCGCCGCCTGACCGGCGAGATGGCGGCGGCGGCCACGCTGATGCAGGCCAACATCAAGTTCAACGGCGCGCTGATCCTGCAGGTGTCCGGCGACGGGCCGGTCACGCTCGCGGTGGCCGAGGTGCAGCCGGACCTGGCGTTTCGCGTCACGGCCAAGGTGGTCGGCGCGGTGGCGCCCGACGCGCGGCTCGAAGCCATGCTCAACGTGCACGGCCAGGGCCGCTGCGCGATCACGCTGGACCCGAAGGACAAGCTGCCCGGCCAACAGGCCTACCAGGGTGTCGTGCCGCTGCATGGGGACCGGCGCGAACCGCTGCAGCAGCTCAGCGAGGTGCTGGAACACTACATGCTCCAGTCGGAGCAACTGGACACGCGGTTGGTTCTCGCGGCCGACGACCAGGTCGCGGCCGGCTTGCTGATCCAGCGCCTGCCGGTCGAAGGGGCCGGCAACCTCGGAAGGCCGCGCAACGAAGACGAGATCGGACTCAACGAAGCCTACAACCGCATTGCCCATCTCGCGTCCACGCTGACGCGCGACGAATTGCTGACGCTCGATGCCGAGACAGTGCTGCGCCGTCTGTTCTGGGAAGAGACGGTGAGGCGCTTCGAGCCGCTGGCCGGCGCGAACGGTCCGCGTTTCGCGTGCACCTGCTCACGCGAGCGCGTCGGCCAGATGCTCCGCAGCCTGGGCCGCAGCGAGATCGACGGCATCGTCGTTGAACAGGGGCGGGTGGAGATCGCCTGCGACTTCTGTGGGACGAAGTACGACTTCGATGCGGTCGATGTCGGCGGACTGTTCACGCCGCCGACGAACCAGGCGCCGTTGCCGCCCGGCGTGCATTGAGTCTGTAGCCCGGATGAAATCCGGGTTTGGTACGCCTCGCGGGAGGCACGGCCCCGGATTTCATCCGGGCTACGGGAGCAGGTGCCGTTCGCAGTCCGCATCGCCGCAGCGCTCGCACAGCCAGCGCCACTTCGGGTGGGAGCCCGACTCATCCTCGGCGGTCGGTGCATTCAGCGCATGGCGAACCGCCTTCAGCGCGGAAGCGAGCCGGTCGCCGCCCGTGCCCGCCACGACCCCGTAGGGGATCGCCTCGCGTTGCAGCGTGGCGCGCAGCCGCGCATCCACCGGTTGCTGCACATGAGCGCCATCGCGCTGCAGGCCATCGGCCTGCCACGGCAGGTCGAGCGCGGTCAGCAAGGTCAGGCCGCAGCGGCGATGCGCCTCGACGGCGCTGGCATACAGCGAGGTGTCGGCGAACACGATGTCGCTGTAGACCGCGATCATCAGCGCCGTCGTGTCGGCGATGACGATCTCGTGCTGCGAGGCCGCCGCATCGATGCGGCGGGTTTGTTCGTCGGCGATGGAGGCCTGCTCCGACTGGCGCGGCGTACGACCTTCGCGGTCGCAGAATTCGCGCAGGTATTCGGACACCAGCGCGGCATGCCGGCCCTCGGCGCACAGCGCGTCTCGCAGGCCGGCCGCAAGGGTGGTCTTGCCGGTGCTTTCGGCGCCGACGACGGCGACGACGGCGACGACGAATCTCTCCGCCATCTCAGGGAGCCGGCGACTCAGCGAGCGCTCGCCAGGCCCGCCAGCCGGCGAAAGACATCGCGACGAAGACCGCATACAGCAGCACCGTCAGCCACAGCCCTTTGAAGGCGAACAGCCCGACGCTGACCACGTTGACGACCACCCAGGTCGGCCAATTCTCGACGTACTTGCGGGCGAGCAGCCATTGGCCGATCACGCTCGCGGCGGTCGGGAAGGCGTCCCACCAGGGAACGTCGGTGTCGGTGAATCGATCGAGAAAGAGGCCGACGGCCGGCCAGGCCAAGACGAGTGCGGCCAGCGCGATCCAGCGGCCGCGAACGCCGAGCCGGCGCACCCGCAGCACCGAGCCGTCGGCTTGCGTGCCGCGCAGCCACTGCCACCATCCCCAGACGGCAATCCCCGCAAAGAAGATCTGCAAGCTCCCCTCGCCGTAAAGCCGGCTGTCCCAGAACAGCGCGAAGTACAGCAGCGAACTCGCGATCGCCAGCGGCCAGGCGACCGGGTTGACGCGGATGTTGAACACGACCATCGCGACTGCCAGCACGAACGCGACGATCTCGAGCCAGGTCACCGGCGAGCCCCACAGCGTGAACGCCGCAGCGAACAGCGGCTGCAGCGCCTGCATCAGCGAATCCATCGCCCGCGGCTATCGCGTCGGTTCGGAGATCTGCACGAGGATCTCGTCCGGCCTGACCATGCCGAGATCGAAGCGCGCCTTCTCCTCGACCATCTCCAGGCCTTCCTTCAGGTCGCGCACCTCGGCGACGAGCTGTGCGTTGCGGGCGTGCGCGGCGTCGTTGTTCGTCTTCTGCAGCGACAGCTGCGCACGCAGATCCATCACCCGCGGCACGCCGCCCTTGCCGAACCACACTTCGACGTGCACCAGCGCAATCAGCGCGAGCAGGGCGGCGGTGATGAAGCGCACGTCAGCGCAGGTTGTAGAAAGCGCTGCGGCCTGGGTAGCTGGCGACGTCGCCCAGGTCTTCCTCGATGCGCAGCAGCTGGTTGTACTTGGCGATGCGGTCGCTGCGGCTCATCGAGCCGGTCTTGATCTGGCCGGCGTTGGTGCCCACGGCGATGTCGGCGATCGTCGAGTCCTCGGTCTCGCCCGAGCGGTGGCTGATCACGGCGGTGTAGCCCGCGCGCTTGGCCATCTCGATCGCGGCGAAGGTTTCGCTCAGCGTGCCGATCTGGTTGATCTTGATGAGGATCGAGTTCGCGATCCGCTTGTCGATGCCTTCCTTCAGGATCTTCGTGTTGGTGACGAACAAGTCGTCGCCGACCAGTTGCACCTTGCTGCCCAGGCGCTCGGTGAGCAGCTTCCAGCCGTCCCAGTCGCCCTCGTGCATGCCGTCTTCGATGCTGATGATCGGGTACTTGTCGGCCCAGGTCGCGAGGATGTCGGTCCATTCAGCCGCCGACAGCGTGAGGCCTTCGCCGCTGAGCGCGTACTTGCCATCCTTGTAGAACTCGCTCGCCGCGCAATCGAGGCCGATCGCGATCTGCTCGCCCGCCGTGTAGCCGGCCTTGTCGATCGCCTGCAGGATCAGCTGGATGGCGGCTTCATGGCTTTCGACGCTGGGCGCGAAGCCGCCCTCGTCGCCGACGGCCGTGCTCATGCCCTTGTCGTGGATGATCTTCTTCAGCGCGTGGAACACCTCGGCGCCGTAGCGCACCGCCTCCCGAAAACTCGGTGCGCCCACCGGAATGATCATCAGTTCCTGCAGGTCGAGGTTGTTGTTGGCATGCGCACCGCCGTTGATGACGTTCATCATCGGCACGGGCATCTGCATGCCGCCGGAGCCGCCGAAGTAGCGGTACAGCGGCAGGCCGCTTTCTTCGGCGGCCGCTCGCGCGACCGCCATCGAGACCGCGAGCGTTGCGTTGGCGCCCAGGCGGCTCTTGTTCTCGGTGCCGTCCAGGTCGATCAGTGTGCGGTCGAGAAAGGCCTGCTCCGACGCGTCGAGCCCCAGCACCGCTTCGCTGATCTCGGTGTTGACGTTCTCGACGGCCTTCAGCACGCCCTTGCCGAGATAACGGTTCTTGTCGCCGTCGCGCAGCTCGATCGCCTCGCGCGAGCCGGTGGAGGCGCCCGACGGCACGGCCGCCCGGCCCATGGTGCCGGACTCCAGCAGCACGTCGCATTCGATCGTGGGATTGCCGCGGCTGTCGAGGATCTCTCGGCCGACGATGTCAACGATGGCACTCATTCCAGTCTCTCCGATGTTTTGCAGGTTGATCTTGTGTTCAGGACAGGCGGCATCGTGCCGCCAATTCGTTACAGCGGGTGATCGAGTTGGACATCAGAGTCCCTCGACGACCACCATGCGCATCACACCGGCGTTCTCGCGGGCCTCGCGCGCGCGGAGGTACTCGGTCGAATCGTAGAAGCGCTTCGCCTGCTCGACCGACGGAAACTTGAGGATCACCAGGCGGTCGGGCTGCCAATCGCCTTCGAGCACTTCCAACGCACCGCCGCGCACGCAGACCTCGGCGCCGTGGGCCTGCATCGCGATCGTCGAGAACTTCTTGTAGTCCTCGTACTGCACCGGATCGGTCACCTGGACGTTGGCGATGATGTAGGCAGAGCTCATCAGCAGGAAAAATCGTTCTCGAGCAGCGGCTGCTGCTTGACCACGCGGTCGAGCGCGAGGAGTTGCTCCAGCAGCGCCTTCATGTGCTTCAGCGGCACCGCGTTCGGCCCGTCGCTGAGCGCGTTGGCGGGATCGGGGTGCGTTTCCATGAACAGCCCCGCCACACCGACTGCGACGGCCGCCCTCGACAGCACCGGTACGAACTCGCGCTGGCCGCCGGAACTCGTGCCCTGGCCGCCCGGCAGTTGCACCGAATGGGTCGCGTCGAAGACAACCGGTGCGCCGGTCTCTCGCATGATCGCGAGCGAGCGCATGTCGCTCACGAGGTTGTTGTAGCCGAAGCTCGCGCCGCGCTCGCAGGCCATGAAACGGTCGTCCGGCAGGCCCTTCTCGCGCGCGGCGGCACGGGCCTTGTCGATCACGTTCTTCATGTCGCCCGGCGCGAGGAACTGGCCCTTCTTGATGTTCACCGGCTTGCCCGACTGCGCCACCGCGCGGATGAAGTCGGTCTGGCGGCACAGGAAGGCAGGGGTCTGCAGCACGTCGACGACGGCAGCCACGGCGGGGATCTCGGCCTCAGAATGCACGTCGGTCAGCACCGGCACCTTCAGTTCGCGCTTCACCTTCGCGAGAATTTCGAGGCCCTTGTCCATGCCGGGCCCGCGGAACGACGTGCCGCTGGAGCGGTTGGCCTTGTCGTAGCTGCTCTTGAAGATGAACGGGATGCCGAGCGCCGACGTGATCTCCTTCAGCCGGCCGGCCACGTCCATCTGCAACTGCTCGGACTCGACGACACAGGGACCGGAGATCAGGAAGAACGGCCTGTCGAGGCCGACGTCGAATCCACACAACTTCATGCTGCGACCTTTTCCTTGCGCTGCGCCTGGTGCGCGAGCGCCGCCTGGACGTACGACTTGAACAGTGGGTGCCCGCCCCAAGGCGTCGACTTGAACTCGGGGTGGAATTGCACGCCCATGAACCACGGGTGCACGCTCTTCGGCAGCTCGACGATCTCGGTGAGCCGCTCGCGCTGTGTCAGCGCCGAAATCACGAGCCCGGCCTCGCTCAGCTTGTCGAGGTAGTTCACGTTGGCCTCGTAGCGATGGCGGTGCCGCTCCGTCACGACGTTGCCGTAGATCTCGTGCGCCAGCGTGCCGGGCTTCACGTCGGAGCTCTGCGCGCCCAGGCGCATCGTGCCGCCGAGGTCGGACTGCGCGCTGCGCTTCTGGATCGAGCCGTCGGCGTCCTGCCATTCCTCGATCAGCGCGATCACCGGTTGGGGCGTGTCGGGCTCGAACTCGGTGCTGTTGGCTTCGGCCAGGCCGGCCTTGTGGCGGGCGAACTCGATGGTCGCGACCTGCATGCCGAGGCAGATGCCGAGGTAGGGAATTTTCTGTTCGCGGGCGTATTGCGCGGTCAGGATCTTGCCTTCGACGCCGCGCTTGCCGAAGCCGCCGGGAACGAGGATCGCATCGAAGCGGGCGAGCTGGTCGACGTTGTCGGGTGTCAGCGTCTCGGAGTCGATGTACTCGATGTGGATGCGCGCATGGTTGTGGATGCCGGCGTGGCGCAGCGCCTCGTTGAGCGACTTGTACGAGTCCGACAGGTCTGTGTACTTGCCGCACATGCCGATCGTCACTTCGCGATGCGGGTTCTCGACCTCGTTGACGAGCTCGTCCCAGCGCTTCAGGTTGGCCGGCGGCGTGTTGATGCGCAGCTTGTCGCAGATCAGCCCGTCCAGGCCCTGCTCGTGCAGCATGCGCGGCACCTTGTAGATCGTGTCGACGTCCCACACCGAGATCACACCCCACTCGGGCACGTTGGTGAACAGCGAGATCTTCTGGCGCTCTTCGTCGGGAATCGCGCGGTCGGCGCGGCACAGCAGCGCGTCGGGCTGAATGCCGATCTCGCGCATCTTCTGCACCGTGTGCTGCGTGGGCTTGGTCTTCAGCTCGCCAGCGGCCGCGATGAACGGCACGTAGGTCAGGTGAACGAAAGCGCAGCTGTTGGGGCCCATGCGCAGGCTCATCTGGCGCACGGCTTCCAGGAAAGGCAGCGATTCGATGTCGCCGACCGTGCCTCCGATCTCGACAATGGCCACGTCCACTGGATGCTCGGCGCCGAGGCCGGCGCCACGCTTGACGAACTCCTGGATTTCGTTGGTGACATGCGGGATCACCTGCACGGTCTTTCCGAGGTAGTCGCCGCGGCGCTCTTTCTCGAGCACGCTCTTGTAGATCTGGCCGGTGGTGAAGTTGTTCGACTTCTTCATCCGCGTCGTGATGAAGCGCTCGTAGTGGCCGAGGTCGAGGTCGGTTTCGGCGCCGTCGTCGGTGACGAACACCTCGCCGTGCTGGAACGGCGACATCGTGCCCGGATCGACGTTGAGGTACGGATCAAGCTTGATGAGGGTGACTTTGAGGCCGCGCGATTCGAGGATCGCCGCGAGCGACGCAGCCGCGATGCCCTTGCCGAGCGAGGACACCACACCGCCGGTGACGAAGACGAACTTGGTCATTGCGTTCAGCACCGGGAAGTGCTGTGGTGGTAAAGCGTGATTATAGGCGTCGGACTTTCCGTTCCAGAGCCTCGTGCCGGCGTGCCGCCACGTGTGGATCCCGGCTTTCGCCAGGGTGACGGTTGGATGCGTCATCCCGGCGAAAGCCGGGATCCACTGTCACGCGCCGTCCGACCCTCAGACGATTTTCTCGCCCGGATGCGTGATCTTCTTCATCGGCTCGTAGCGTGCCGACGGCACCAGCAGCGGGTACTGCGTCTCACCGCCTTTCCACTGCGGATCCTCGAGCGACTCGAACACCTGGCGCAGCCGCTGGCCCCACGTGCCGCGGACCATCTGGAAGTAGGGGTTTTGCTCGTCGATGCAGACGATCTGGGCGCTGTGCAGTGCGCGCGCTTCGTAGACGAGCAGGTCCAGCGGCAGGCCGACCGTCAGGTTGGACTTCAGCGTGGAGTCCATCGAGACCAGCGCGCATTTCGCCGCCTCGTCCAGCGGCGTGGCCGGCGTGATCATCCGGTCGAGCACCGGCTTGCCGTACTTCGATTCGCCGATCTGGAAGTAACAGGTTTCGCGGGTCGCTTCGATGAAGTTGCCGGCCGAATAGACCAGAAACAGCCGCATCGCTTCGTTGCCGATCTGGCCGCCGAAGATGAACGAGGCGTTGAACTCGATGCCCGCCGTCTTCAGCGACGGCCCGTCCTGGTCGTAAACGCGGCGTACCGTGCTGCCCAGCACGCGCACCGCGTCGAACATGCTGGTCGCGTTCCAGATCGTCAGCGGCACGTCGGTGCCGTTGTCCACCCGCTCGGCCTGCAGCATCTCGCGCACCGACTGGCTGGTCGACAGGTTGCCGGCCGACAGCAGCACCATGAAGCGGTCGCCGGGCCGCTCGTAGACCATCATCTTGCGGAAGGTGCTGATCTGGTCGAGCCCGGCGTTCGTGCGCGAGTCGGACAGGAACACGAGGCCGGCGTCGAGTTTGATGCCTACGCAATAGGTCATGGGGAGCGGTGGGTGGCGAGCGACAGGCCGATTTTGACCTACGGCGTGACGGCCTGCGGCCCAAATTTGCTTCTCGGTGGCAGTCCGCTGGCGAATTGATACCGATGGCGCGGCGAGGCAGCCGGCCGTTGCGTTCAGCTGCGCCAGGGCAGGTCCAGCGGCGTGCCGTCGAGCTCGCGGGTCACTACCGGCGTTGCGGCGAAGATGCCGATGATCTCGAGTGGCATGGGCCCCACGTTGAAGAGCTGGTGGTCGCGGTGGGCTGGCAGCGCCACCGTGCAGTCGGGGCCGAAGCGTTGCACGCGGCCTTCGGTGTGGATCTCGCCCCAACCGCTCAGGCATAGCACCACCTCGTCGCAATCATGTCGATGCGGCGGCGTGGCTGCTCCCGCGCTCAGTGTTTGTCGCCATACCGATAACTCGGTCAGGCCGTTGGCGCCGCAGGCCAGGGTGCTGTGGGCCACGCCAGGGATCACGCTGGCTGGGGGGCGGGATTGTTCGATCACGTTCATGAGTTTTCTCCAGGTTTCGATTCAGGGAGTCCGTGGCGCCGGGGACGGAGACAGTGTCTTCGCGGCACGACTAGAAGAGAAGCACCCGCAGCGCCGTATCATTGCCGACAAGTTTTCGTCAATCCAGGACGTGATGTGAGCGGCATCCAACAGTTCTTCGCCTTCGCTCAGACAGCGCGTCGGGGCAGTTTCGCGGAGGCCGCGCGTGATCTCGGCAGCTCGCCGTCCACGGTCGCCAAGAGCGTTGCCCGCCTGGAGGCTCAGCTGGGAGTGAAGCTCTTCCATCGGACCACCCGGCGAGTGAGCCTGACGGGCGACGGCGAACGGCTGTACCGCCGTTGCGAGCGCGTGCTTGCCGAGGTGGAAGATCTGCAGGCCGACGCAGCCGGCGCGCGCGCTACGCCATCAGGGACGCTGCGTATCGACCTGCCGATCACCTATGGCCGACGCATCGCGATGCCCCTGCTCGCCGAGCTTGTGCGGCAGCACCCAGCGCTGAAGCTCGACGTGCGCTTGCAGGACGGCTATGCCGACCTGGTGCGCGACGGGCTCGACTTGGCGGTCCGCGTGGGTCCGCTGCAGGACTCCACATTGGTCGCGCGTCGCATCGATTGGCAGCAGCTGGTGATCGTCGCAAGTCCCGACTACCTGAGCGAGCACGGCACGCCCAGGCGCATCGAAGACATGACCCGCCACTCGGCCATCGTGTTCCGCCTGCCAACTTCCGGTCGCAACCGCCCGTGGCAGCTGCGTCAGGGGCGACGCCAAGTCGAGCTCCAGCCCGAACCTCGCGTCTTGGTGAACGACGGTGAAGGCATGGTGGCCGCCGCCGTGATGGGACTGGGCCTGGCTCAAGTCCCCGACTACATGGCGAGCCATGAACTGGAGGGCGGCCTGCTGGTGGAGCTGATGCCGTCGTATCGCCCAGTCCCCATGCCCATCAGTGCCGTCACGCCGTCGTCGCGGTTGATGCCGCCGCGCGTGAAGTTGGTGTTGGAGACCCTGGAAACCTTGCGCAAGCGGAACGCGTGAGCCGGTCCATTGACTTTCCGCCGGTCGTGGCGCCAAGTGCTCATGATGCTGTTGGTCAAAGTCAGCTCGCGCCTCTTGCCGCGCGCCGCCTTTGGCATGCGCGGGTCACTCAGCGCAGATGTTCACCGCTCGTCCTGAATCGCCTTCAATCGATAGAGGGCGTCCAGGGCTTCCTTGGGGGACAGCATGTCAGGGTTCACTGCGGCCAACGCACGCTCGCTCGGGGAGGGCTCGCGCTCCGGCAGCGGCGCGGGCGGCGCGAACAAGTCGATCTGCGCGTCGGACTCGCGCTGCTTCGTTTCCAGCGCTTCCAGCGTCGCACGCGCCTGGCGCACCAGCGAGGCCGGCATGCCGGCCAGGCGCGCCACCTGCACGCCGTAGCTGCGGCTCGCGGGGCCTGGCTGGATGTCGTGCAGGAAGACGATGTCATCGCCGCTCTCGGCGGCCGACACGTGCACGTTCAGCGCCCGGTCGTGCTTCTTCGGGAACTCGGTGAGCTCGAAATAGTGCGTCGCGAACAGCGTGAATGCGCGGTTGCGGTCGTGCAGGTGGCTCGCGATCGCGCCGGCCAGCGCGAGGCCGTCGAAGGTCGACGTGCCGCGGCCGATTTCGTCCATCAGCACCAGCGACTGGTCGGTGGCGCCGTGCAGGATCGCGGCGGCTTCGGTCATCTCGAGCATGAACGTCGATTGCGCATTGGCGAGGTCGTCGGCCGCGCCGATGCGGGTGTGGATCGCGTCGATCGGTCCCAGGCGGCAGGCCTTGGCCGGCACGAACGAACCCATCGCCGCCAGCAGCGCGATCAGCGCCACCTGCCGCATGAAGGTGCTCTTGCCGCCCATGTTCGGACCGGTGATGACCAGCATCTTGCGCGTCGCGTCGAGGCGGCAGTCGTTGGGCATGAAGTTGCCGGCGCCGGTTTCGGCCAGACGGGCCTCGACGACGGGGTGGCGGCCCGCTTCGATGGCGATGCAGGGCTCGCGCACGAACTGCGGCCGGCACCAGTTCAGCGTTGTCGCGCGTTCGGACAGCGCCGCGAGCGTGTCCAGGCTCGCGAGGGCGCGGGCCAGCCCGGACAGCTCCTGGACATGTGCCTGCAACTGGTCGATCACCTGCTCGTACAACAGCTTCTCGCGCGCCAGCGACCGGTCCTGCGCCGACAAGGCCTTGTCTTCGAAGGCCTTCAGCTCGGGCGTGATGAAACGCTCGGCGTTCTTCAGCGTCTGGCGCCGCTGGTAGTCCATCGGCACCTTGTCGACCTGGCCTTGCGTGACCTCGATGTAGAAGCCGTGCACCTTGTTGAACTGCACGCGCAGGTTGGCGATGCCGGTGCGTGCACGTTCGCGGGATTCGAGGTCCAGCAGGAAGGCGTCGCAGTTCTGGCTGATCCCGCGGAGCTCGTCGAGCTGGGCGTCGAAACCCGGCGCGATCACGCCGCCGTCGCGCAGCAGCACCGCCGGTTCGTCGGCGATCGCCGCGGTGAGCAGCGCTTCGATGTCGGCGGACGGGTTCAGCGCCTCGGCCAGCATGTCCAGCAGCATGGCGCCATGCGCCGGCACTTTCGCCCGCAGCGTCGGCAGGCCCTGCAGCGTGGCGCGCAGGCCGGTCAGCTCGCGGGGGCGCACTTGGCGCAGGGCCGTGCGCGCGGTGATGCGCTCGACGTCGCAGATGCCGCGCAGCGCGTCGCGCAGGCCGTCGACGCCGTGTTCCATCAGCACCTCGAGCGCGTCGTGCCGCTGGCTCGCGATGGTGCGTTCGCGCAGCGGATGGGTGAGCCATTGCCGTAGCGTGCGGCTGCCCATGCCGGTGCGGCAGGTGTCGAGCAGCGACAGCAGCGTCGGCGCATCTTCACCGCGCAGCGTCTGTGTGAGTTCGAGATTGCGGTGTGTCAGCGGCGGCAGATCGAGCAGCGCGCTGGCGCGCTCGACCTGCAGGCTGCGCACGTGCGCCAGCGCCTGGCCCTGGGTGTGCTCGGCGTAGCTCAGCAGCGCGGCCGCGGCGGCATGTGCGGTAACCAGCTCTTGCGCATTGAAGCCGGCCAGACTCGCCACGCGCAACTGCTCGCACAGCTTGCGCTGGCCGAGCGCGGCATCGAACTGCCAGGCCGGGCGGTGCGTGACGGCGACGCGCGACTGCGCGAGCGCCGCCGGCACCTGGTCGCGATCGACCAGCGCCTCGGCCGCGTTCAGCCGCGACAGCCAGCCAGCCAGCTGGCGTTCGTCGCACTCGGTCAACCCGAGTTGCCCGCTGGTGAGTCCGAGCCAGGCGAGGCCGTAGGTCGTCAC
>DATKCI010000193.1:0-17548 GCA_035513255.1 Piscinibacter sp.
CCCGGCGCGGGGTGACGGCGCGGATCGGGGTGAGCGGGATGTCCCCCGGGTCAGGGTGCGCGGGGCCCTTGCGGCATCAGCAGCTGGGCCAGCTCGACGTACATCGGGCCGGTCAGCAGCCTCGCCACACCGCTCGACAGCAGCGCCGTCGCCATCAGGCTCAGCACCATCGCATGACCGGACACCATCTCCATCACGATGATGAACGCCGTGATCGGCCCCTGCGTGGCGGCCGCGAGGAAACCCACCATGCCGAGCGCAATCAGCGGAATCGCGGCTTCGGCATGCACGCCGGTCAGCACCGCGACGTCGTGCCCGATGCCCGCGCCGATCGACAGCGACGGCGCGAACACGCCCGCCGGCACGCCGGTCCATGCCGACAACCAGGTCGCGCAGAACTTGAGCACCGTGTAGGTGACCGGCAGTTCGCCCTGCGCCTCGAGCAGGGCCCGCGTAGGCGCGTAGCCGGCCCCGGCCGTAGCGCCGCCGGTGACGATCCCGATGATCGCCACCGCGAACGCGCAGCCCATCGCGAAGCGCAGCGGGTAGCGGGCCCGCCAGAGGCTGAAGCGGTCGGGCATGCCGCGCGCGGACACCACCAGCAGCCGCGAGAACAGCCCGCCCGCGAGCCCCGCAACCAGCGCCACCAGCAGCCCCGGGCCGAGAAGCGACCACGACAGCTGCTGCACCCGCAGCTCGCCGAAGTAGCTGAGGTTGCCGAAGATCGACACCGCCACCAGGCCCGACAGCACGATGCAGACAATGACCAGTGAACTGTGCGAGGCGCTGCGCCGCCGCGACAGCTGCTCCAGCGCGAAGATCACGCCGCCCAGCGGCGTGTTGAACGCGGCCGCGATACCGGCGGCCGCACCGGCCACCATCAGGTCGTGCGCATCGATGCCCGAGCGCGGCGACAGCCAGCGCGAAGCGTGCTGCATGACGCCGGCGCCGACCTGCACGGTCGGCCCTTCGCGTCCGATCGACAGCCCCGCCAGCAGTCCGCCGGAGACGAGCCCGATCTTGTGCAGCGACAGGCGCAACGACACCAGCATGCTGCGCTGCCGCGGCGGTGTGTCGTCGTCGAGTGCGGCGACGACCTGCGGCACGCCGGAGCCCAGTGCCCCCGGCACGAAACGGCGTGTCCACCACAGCACGGCCACGGTCAGCGCAGGCGTCCACACGAGCGTGAGCCACGGGCCGGCATCGCCCCATTGGCGCAACCACGTGAAGCCGTCGCTGGCCGTTTCGGACAGCAGCGTGAAACCCACGACCACCAGGCCGGTCGCGGCGGCATAAGCGAGCACGACGGCCCGATCGAACCACTGCGTGCCGGACGCCAGTTCGGTGCGCAGGTTGCGCCAGAAGTCGGGCTCGTGATCGTGCATGGAAGCGACGATAGCAGCGTCCGTGCCGGCATCAGCGGCTGTGTCAGCATTCGGCACCCTGTTGACACGCCGACCGCCTCGATGTCCCCTGCCCGAGTGCTGCTCCTCACCGTCTTCGCGATGCTGGCCTTCGCCGGCAACTCGCTGCTGTGCCGCGCGGCGCTGAAGGACACGGCCATCGACCCGGCCAGCTTCACGTCGATCCGCCTCGTCTCGGGCGCCATTGCGCTGTGGCTCATCGTGCGCCTGCGCGACGGCGCGCACGGCCTGTCGGGCAGCTGGCCGTCGGCTTTCGCGCTCTTCATCTACGCGGCGGCGTTTTCGTACGCCTACGTGAGCCTCACCGCGGCCACCGGCGCACTGCTGTTGTTCGGCGCCGTGCAGGCGACGATGATCGCGGTCGGCTTGTGGCGCGGCGAACGGCTTCGCGCCTGGCAGACGGCCGGGCTCGTCGGCGCCGTGGGCGGGCTCGTGGCCCTGCTGCTGCCCGGGTTGTCGGCGCCGCCGCTTCAAGGCTCGGTTCTGATGCTCGCGGCCGGCGTGGCCTGGGGCATCTACAGCCTGCGCGCTAAAGGCAGTGGCGATCCCTTGCGCGTGACGGCGGGCAACTTCCTGCGGGCCGTGGCCTTCACCGCCGCGCTGAGCCTCGCGGCGCTGCCGTGGACTGCGGTCGATCCGGCCGGCGTCGGCTACGCGGTCGCGTCCGGTGCATTGGCTTCAGGCGTCGGCTACGCCGTCTGGTACACCGCGCTGCCCGGCTTGAAGGTGACCAGCGCCGCGACGGTGCAGCTCAGCGTGCCGGCGATCGCCGCGCTGGGCGGCGTGCTGCTGCTGGCCGAACCGCTGACGTTGCGATTGCTTGCCGCCTCTGCCGCCATCCTCGGCGGCATCGCGCTGGTCGTCGTCAAGCGACCCTGAGGCTAGAACAGGTTCGCCTTGTCGGCCGCGCCGAACACCGCCTTCGCGAGCTCGCTCATCTGCAACTGGACGTTCCCCGAAGGCGGGGTGCTCGCCCTGGCGGTCCACAACAGCCGGCCGCTGCCCGCATCGAGGATGCGGCTGTTCACCGCATAGCCCGTAGTTGCCTGCCCACCGCCCAGCGGCGCCGACACGCCGATGCCGGCGCCGAAGCCGCCGCTGCCGATCCCGAAGCCGCCGATGCCGACCGAAACCCCCGTTCGCGGCTGGATGCCAGCAGTCGTGACGGTGCTCGCGAGTACGGCGCGCGCGCCGGCGTTGCGTGCGGCGCTCAGGTACTGCTCGTCACCGACGGGCCCGCCGGTGCGCGCGGTCGACGGCGCGAGGACGGGGGTACCGCCACGCGCCACGACCTCGTCGGCCAGACGGTCTTGGCACAGGCGCTGAATCACCGCCTCGCGCGCCTCACAAGCCACCAGCACGTGGGCTCCGCGCAATGCGCTCGGAGCGGTTTGCGGGTCGGCCCACTGCGCATCGAGCCGGGTCGACGCGCAGCCGCCGAACAGAAGCGCACCGCCGGTGAACACCGCGGCAACGGTGCGAGGAAGATGTGTCGAGCAAACCATGATGCGTGGTCCTTTCGCATCGACGTGTATCGAAAGGATAGGCCCGCGCCGCTGCGGTGGAGCGCCGGCCGCCCAAAACAGGACAACTCCTACAGCGAACCGGCCCGCCCGCCGACGCGCTACCAGTCGCGCAGCCTGCGCTTCAGCTTGGCGACGATCTCGGCGCTCATGCGCGACACGCGCGATTCGCTGACGCCCAGCACCTCGCCGATCTCGCGCAGCGGCGTGCCGTGCTGGTAGATCGACTCCATCACGTAGCGCTCCGCCTCTTCGAGCGCATCGAACGCCGCGCTCAGCGCGACGTGGCGCTGGCGCTGCTGCAGCGCGCGCAGCGGATCGGCATGTTCGTCGATGGCGCCGTCGTCATCGCCATGCCCGCCCCAGATCGCCGAATCGTCCTCCATGTTCTCAAGGTCGGCCTCACCGGCGCGCACGCCGCCTGCACCGGCCTCGACCATGCAGCGATGGAACTTCTCGAGCGTCCAGCCGAGATCGTTGGCAACCTCCTTGGCTCGCGGCGTGCGGCCGAGCACGTGTTCGAGGCGCTGCACCGCCGTGCGCACCTCCCGCAGCCGCGAGCGTGCGTCACGCGACAGCGTGTCGGAGGCGCGCAACTCGTCGAGCATCGAGCCTTCGATGCGCCGCGCCGCGTAGGTTTCGAAGCTGGTGCCGCGGCCTTCCTCAAAACGCGACAGTGCCTCGTTCAGGCCGATCAGCCCGGCCTGTTCGAGCTCATCGAGGCCCACGCTCGCCGGCAGGCGAGCCCGGATGCGGCGCGCGATCTGCTTGACCAGGCGTTTGTGCGCGACCAGATCGGCACTGCGTTTGCAGCGCTCGTAGGGTGCGCTGCCGCCGCCGTTGTCCATGAGTGTGTCGACTCCGTGGTTGTTCTCGTCTGCCCTTCGCACGATACTCGCGCCACCGGGGCACGCGTCAACCTGTAAGGACTGACAGCGGCAACTTCGTGACGAAGGTCTCGCGCTCCGTTTGCGCGACGCCGCCACCTACAATCGCCGGGTCATTGGGGAGTAGCCGCCCTTCGCCGGTCGAAGGGGCTTGCGTCAACACACTTGGTCCGTCGACCATGGTGCAAGCGGTGCCCGCACTTGGCAAGACCTTTGACCATGCCGCCTCCGAACTGGCCGGACGGGCGCGCATGGTCAAACGGTTTCTGTCCGGCCATGGGAAACACCCGCTTGGACGCACTTCTTCTTTCCACGGCCCTCGTGGCCCTCGCCGAGATCGGCGACAAGACCCAGCTTCTCGCCTTCGTGCTTGCGGCGCGCTTTCGCCGGCCGTGGACGATCATCGCGGGCATTCTCGTCGCCACGCTGGTCAACCATGCTCTCGCGGCGGCACTCGGCGCGTGGCTCACGTCGCAAGTGCCGCCGCAGGTGATGCGCTGGGCGGTCGGCGGCGCCTTTCTCGCGATGGCGGCATGGACGCTGATCCCCGACCAGCTCGATGACGGCGATGCCGCGCGCACCGGTTTGGGCGTGTTCGGCACGACCGTCGTCGCCTTCTTCCTCGCCGAGATGGGCGACAAGACGCAGATCGCCACCGTCGCGCTGGCGGCGCAGTACGCGGTGCTGCTGCCGGTCGTCGCGGGCACCACGCTCGGCATGATGATCGCGAACGTGCCGGCGGTGCTCGTCGGCGAGCGGCTCGCGCATCGGTTGCCGATGCTCGCGGTGCGGCGGGTGGCGGCGCTGTTGTTCGCGCTGCTCGGTGTCGCCGTTCTGCTCGGGTAACGCCGGCTGTTCGTTCACCGCCGCGCCCTCACCCTGGCCCTCTCCCAGAGGGAGAGGGAACCAAGACCTCAACCTCTCAGGCCGCCGGCCGCACTTGCCATTCCTTCAGCCGGTTGTACAGCGTCTTCACGCTGACTCCGAGGGCGTGGCAGGTGTGCTGGTGGTGGCCCTTGTAGTGCTTCAGCGTGGCCAGCGTCACTTCGCGTTCGATCTCGGACCAGCTCGCGCCGACCCGCACCATCACGGTCGGCACGTCTGGCACGGGGCGCATCTCGGGGACCGGCGCCGGTGGCGTGCTCGGCAGGGAGGCGTCGACGATCTCCCGGCCCGGCGCCATCACGTAGGCGCGCTCGACGACGTTGCGCAGCTCGCGCACGTTGCCCGGCCACCGGTAGCCGCTCAGGCACTCGAGCGCCTGCGGCGCGAACCGCTTGACGGCGCCGCCTTCACGGTGCGACAGCAGATCGAGAAAGTGCGCGGCGAGCAACGGCACGTCTTCGGCGCGGTCGCGCAGCGGCGGCACATGAATCGGGAACACGTTGAGCCGGTACAGCAGGTCCTCGCGCAGCTTGCCGTCGCGCACGGCCCGCTCCGGATCGCGGTTCGTCGCCGCGACCAGCCGAACATCGGCCGTCTGCACCTGGGTCGAACCCACCCGCATGAACGCGCCCGTCTCCAACACACGCAGCAGCTTGACCTGCAGTTCCGGCGGCATCTCGGTGATCTCGTCGAGGAACAGCGTGCCGCCGCTCGCTCGCTCGAAAAAGCCGATGTGTTGGCTGTCGGCGCCGGTGAAGCTCCCCTTCTCATGGCCGAAGATCTCGCTTTCCATGAGGTTCGGCGAGATCGCGCCGCAGTTCACTGCCAACAGCGGGCGCTGCGCGCGCCGGCTCAGCTCGTGCAGCGTGCAGGCCACCAGTTCCTTGCCGCTGCCGCTCTCGCCGGTGATCAGTACCGCCACGCCGCTCGGAGCCGCACGCGCGATCTGGTCGTACACGCGCTGCATCGCCGCAGAGCGCCCCAGCAGCGAACCGAACTGGCCGCCGGCTTGCGCCGCGGCCAGGCGCGGGCGGCGCGACGCCGCCGACCCCGGCCGACTCACACGCGCCAGCACCTCCTGCAGCTGCTTCGTGTCGATCGGCTTGAGCAGGTAGTCCGACGCGCCCAGGCGCAGCGCCTGGATCGAGCTTTCCACGTCGCCGTGGCCGGTGACGAGGACGATCTCGGTGTTCGGCTGCCCGCGTGTTTCTTCGACGAGCCGCAGGCCGTTGCCGTCGGGCAGCACCAGATCGAGCAGCACCAGGTCGGGCGTCTGCAGAACCATCTGGCGCCGCGCGTCCTTCAGCGAACCGGCCGTCGCCACGGTGAAACCTTCACCTGCGACCAGCACAGCCAGCGTTTCGGCCGAGTCGCGTTCGTCGTCCACTACCAGCACATGACGCATCGCACCGCTCCTTCTTGATTCACCTGATCAACCCAACGCCGACGCCTCGGCCAGCCATGCCACAGGCAGGTAGCACTGGAGCACGTGGTGGCCTGCACCGGATCGTCTTCGACGACGAGCACCCGGATCGGGCGGTCGAGCCGGGCCGGCGCGGTGGGGGCGAAGCATGCGGAACTCATTCAATCGCTTCCGTCGTCGTCGTCGTCATCGTCATCGTCATCGTCATCGTCATCGTCATCGTCATCGTCATCGTCGTCATCGTCGCCGCGACTGAACTCGATCTTGGTCGCGTAGAGCCGCGTGCCGTTGTTCGTCAGCATCCCCTTGACCTCGACTTCGGCGCCCGGCTCGAGCTGATTCTCGGAACCGCCCTTGAAGTCCGTCTTGTTGTCCCAGGCAACGGTTTCGCCGCGCAGCACGAACGTGCGCTCGGCGGCATCCACCGATTCGACCGGTCCCAGAAGTTCGAACTTCTCCTCCTCGCCGCCGCCCTTCTTCTTGATGTGGACCTCTTCGGCGACCAGCACGTCGCCGCGCATCGTCCCTTCGATCTCCGCCTGAGCGCCGTTCACGAGATGGCCGCTGTTGCCGCCCTTGAACTTCACGCCGCTGCCGCTCGCGTCGACCGCGACGCCGTTGACCCGGAAGTCGGCGAGGCTCACGAAGTCATTGACGATGCCCTCGACCTCCGCCTCGGCTCCGTCGGCGATCACGCGCATGTCGGTGCGCACCTTGGTGGCGATCCACATGCCGCCTTGCTGCACCGACAGAACGTCGACCCGCGCCACCAGACCGTTCTCCAGCCTCGGTGCCGGCTGAGCCGGCAACTGGTCGTAGCGGATCGTCGCTTCGCCGATCCGGAAGGTCTGGGCGGCCGGGTCCAGGTCGGCGATCACGCCGCGCAATTCGTATTCGTCCTGGCTCGGCTTCAGCTCGATACGGGTGGCCGCATGCACGCCGGTGGTCGGGTCGTAGAAAGCGAACACTTCCAGTTGCTGTCCGACCGCGACGCTGGCCAGGCCGTTGGACAGGCCGCTGAACACCGTGTCGAGGTCGACGGCGATGGGCTGGCCAAGCACGACCAGCGTTCCGGCGGCCACGTCGACCGATTCCACCGGACCCTTGATCTCGTTGCCCAGCTGGATCCGGCTCGCGGTGCTGGTCGGGGCTTTCGTCAACGTATCCACCGTCACCGGACCGGCCTCGATGTCGACGATCATGCCCAGCTTGAGCTCGCTTCTCGAACGCGACACGCCGTCTTCATCGACGATGCTCGCCGCCGACTCGTCGAAGTGCACGCCGTTGACGATGATGGAACCGAAGCCCGAGATGCGCCCGGCCGAATAGGTCTGGGCCGGCGCGCCGGTGCCACCGGTGTCCACGCCGCCGCCGCAAGCGACGATGAGGCTGGTCGCCGCGACCATGGCGACCAGCAGATGCCGAAATCGCCGAACAACGGGAGGGCAAGTACTGCTCATTCTTTTCTCCTCCGAGTGGCCGTTCGGCCCTGCTCAGCCGGTTCGTTGACGGTGCCGGATACGCGGTCGGCAAACGCGTACAAGCCCACGCGCAGCCGGTGGTCCTGTGCGCGGCCGTTCGCGGCGTCTTCGTCGATCAGCTGCTGCACGGTCGGCGCAAGCGCACGCACGAGCGCCTGCCACTGGTCGCTGACGATCGGGCGAAGCTGCTCCACCGAGTCGCTTGAAAGTCCATCGGCGAACAATGCCTGTTCCAGATGACGCGGCGTCGGGTTCAGCACGTTCGCAACGGCGGCCGAGAGATGGTCGCCGACGTTGGCACCGAGAAAGCCGAACAGCCGCCGCGCATCGCCGGTCGGCACGAACTTGTCGCGCAGCAGCACGACGGCGTCGGTCTTGT
This sequence comes from Piscinibacter sp., assembly GCA_035513255.1. GTDB lineage: Bacteria > Pseudomonadota > Gammaproteobacteria > Burkholderiales > Burkholderiaceae_C > Albitalea. Next base: position 8,003 of record DATKCI010000193.1, read on the forward strand.
CGTCGACCTTCGCCAGCTCCAGCCGGCACAGTTCCTCGAGCAGCGTGCGCGGATGCACGTCCTTGGTCACCGACTGCGCCAGGCTCTCGAAGCTCGGCGCCGGTCCCTGGCGCGGCAGCGAGCGCATCGGCTTGCCCTTGCGGCGCAGCGCGGGGTCGCTCAGCCAGCGGGTGAAGACTTCAGTGGCCGGCGAGCGCTTCGGCACTTCGGCTTCGTCGGCCTTGATCAAGCGGGTGACCTCGCGGCGATTCAAGCCGGTCGCGGCGCTGACGCGGCTCACGGCCCGGTTCGCCGGCACGTCGGGGTGCGCTTCCCGGGCTGCATCGACGAACGCGCTGCGCAGCAGATCGTCGATTTGCGCATAGCGGGTGCCGCGCGCCACGGCGAGCCGGGCCAAGGGCGCCATCACCGCGCGGCATGCGCGCAGCAGCGCCTGGTCGGCCTCGTCGCCGGCAGCCGCCGGGACTGCATTCAAAGACTGCGTGGGCACCTTCGGACATCACTCCTGGGCTCAGAGGCTGTGACGAATTTGACTCTGGACCGCCGGCTGGCCTCTGAGCGAGCCGACTACGCTGCACGATTTCATGGGTGCTTCGCTCCGTCGGCTCAGTCTAAATGTGCCATTTGCACATTTCAACAATGAAGCCAGCAGGGTAGTGGCCCGTTCACAACAGATCGATGCCGTCCAGTTGCACCTGGCACACGCTGCGCACCAGGGCGACGAAGTCGTCGAAGAAGGGGCGCGCCGCCACGGCCTTCGGCGCTGTCGCATGCAGCTCGCTCCACAGGCCGCCGCGCCCAATGCGCTTGGCCAGCACGTAGTCGTGGTCAACGTAGCTCTTCACGCCCCAGTTGGGCAGCGCCGCGATGCCGCGGCGGCTCGCGACGAGCTGCAGCACGGCGACGGTCAGTTCAGCGGTGCGCCGCTCGAGCTGCACGCCGGCGGGCAGCAGCACCTCGCGGATCAGGTCGATGCGGTTCTCGGGCACCGGATAGGTGATCAGGGTCTCTCCGGCCAGATCCGCCGGCACGACGAAGCGCTTGCCGCGCAGCCGGTGCTCGTTCGCCACGACAAGCAGGATTTCGAAGCGGAACAGCGGCCGCACCGCAAATGCCCGCCGGGCCGGCGGCGCGCCGCCGATCACCACGTCGGCGCGGCCCTCGCCGAGCAGCGCCAGCGGGTCGCTGTGGAAACCGGCAACCAGATCGACCTCGACTTCCGGCCACCGGCGGCGAAACTCGTTCATCACCGGCATCAGCCAGTCGAAACAGGTGTGGCATTCGAGCGCGATCCGCAGTTCGCCGCGGGTGTCGTCGCGCAGGCGCAGCAGGTCGCGCTGCGCGTCGTCGACCTGCGGCAACACGCTGCGCGCGAGCGCCAGCAGCCGTTCGCCTCCGCGCGTGAAACGCAGGCCGCGGGCGGTGCGCTCGAACAGCGTCAGATCGAAGTGCGATTCGAGCGCCCGGATTTGATGCGACAGCGCCGACTGCGTGAGGTGCAGCCGCGCGGCGGCGTCGGCCAGCGTGCGGGTGTCGGCCACTGCCTGCAGCGAGCGCAGGTGACGAAGTTCGAGCATGTCGTCCATTCCTTCTTGTATGAATGGCGCTCATGTTCCTGTGAAAACATGTCGCTTGATTCAAGTCTACGCGCTGCCGACACTGCCACTCTCTCTCTCGCATCATTGGAGTCTGCTGATGGCCCGCACGCATGTGCTCGGAATGCCCCGCATCGGGGCCCGCCGCGAACTGAAGTTCGCTCTTGAATCCTTCTGGCGCGGCGACACCGACGAAGCCGCCTTGCGCCGCACGGCCGATGTGCTGAAGCTGCAGCGCTGGCAGGCGCAGCACGAAGCCGGTTCGTTCCAGATCGCCGCCGGCGACTTCGCGTTCTACGATCCGATGCTGAGCCAGAGTGCACTGCTCGGCGCGCTGCCCGAACGCTTCGGCTTCGACGCAGAGCGGCTCACGCTCACGCAGTACTTCGAACTCGCACGCGGCAACGAACGCCAGCCGGCGATGGAAATGACGAAGTGGTTCGACACCAACTACCACTACCTCGTGCCCGAGGTCGGTCCGTCGACCCGCTTCGACCGCGGAAGCGACGAATTCTTCCGCGAGATTGCGCAGGCACAGGCGCTCGGCCTGCCGGTCAAGCCGGTGCTGGTCGGGCCGTTGACGTGGCTGCACCTTGCGAAGTCGCACGTGGCCGGTTTCGACCGGCTGAGCCTGCTGCCGTCGCTGGCCGCCCGCTTCGCGGAGATTCTCGCGCGGCTGCACGGCATGGGCGTGCAGTGGGTGCAGCTCGATGAACCGGCCTTGTGCCTGGATCTCGAGCCGCCGTGGCTGACCGCCGTCGACGCCGCATATGCGCGTCTCGGCGGCAGCGGACCTCGCTTGCTGCTCGCCACCTATTTCGGCAGCGCTGCGGAGCACGCCGCGCGCATCACCGCTCTGCCCGTTCACGGCGTGCACCTGGACCTGGTTCGCGCGCCTCAGCAGCTCGCCACATGGCGTGCGGCGCTCGGCGCCGACAAGGTGCTGTCGGCGGGCATCGTCGACGGACGCAACGTCTGGCGATGCGACCTGCGGCGCGCACTGCAAACGCTGCAGCCGCTGCACGACGAGCTCGGCGATCGGCTGTGGCTCGCGCCTTCGTGCTCGCTGGCGCATGTGCCGGTTTCGCTGGCGCCGGAAGCCAAGCTCGATGCCGGGGTGCGCAGCTGGCTCGCGTTCGCGCACGAAAAGCTGTCCGAGCTGCAGGCGCTGGCGTTGGCGCTGAACGACGGCGAAGCGGCCGCGTCCGACGCGCTGGCCACGTCCGACGCGGCAGTCGCATCCAGGCGCGCGTCGCAGCGCGCGCACAAGCCGCTGGTGCAAAAGCGCCTCGCAGCGCTGAGCCCTGCAATGGCCGAGCGGCGCTCGCCGTTCGCCCGGCGCATCGCGGCCCAGCGCGAATCGCTGCGACTGCCGGTGCTGCCGACGACGACCATCGGCTCATTCCCGCAAACCGCGGCGATCCGCCAGGCGCGTGCCGCCTTCAAGCGCTGCGAGATCGGCGCGCTCGACTACCTTCACCGCATGCGCGCCGAGATCCGCCTCGCGGTGGAGAGGCAGACCGCGCTCGGGCTGGACGTGCTGGTGCACGGCGAGCCGGAGCGCAACGACATGGTCGAGTACTTTGCCGAGCAGCTGTGGGGCTATGCCTTCACCGAACACGGCTGGGTGCAGAGCTACGGTTCGCGCTGCGTGAAGCCGCCCATCCTCTACGGCGACGTGCACCGGCCCGAACCGATCACGGTGGATACGGCGCGCTACGCTCAGTCGCTGACCGACAAGCCGATGAAAGGCATGCTGACCGGACCGGTGACGATGCTTCAATGGTCGTTCGTTCGAGACGACCAGCCACGGGAGCTCACGGCCGCGCAGATCGCGCTTGCGATCCGCGATGAGGTCGCGGACCTCGAGCACGCCGGCATCCGCATCATCCAGATCGACGAGCCGGCGTTCCGCGAGGGCCTGCCGCTGAAGGCGTGCGACTGGGCTCACTACCTCGCATGGGCGGTGCGCGCCTTCAAGCTCGCCGCCGGCGTGGTGCGCGACGACACGCAGATCCACACGCACATGTGCTATTCGGAGTTCAACGACATCCTGCCGGCGATCGCCGAGCTCGACGCGGACGTGATCACGATCGAGACCTCGCGCTCCGCGATGGAGCTGCTCGACGGCTTCGGCGCGTTCCGCTATCCGAACGAGATCGGACCGGGCGTGTACGACATTCACTCGCCGCGGGTGCCGTCGGTCGACAGCATCGTCGCGCTGCTGGCGCGCGCCTGCGACGTCGTGCCGGCCGAGCGGCTGTGGGTCAACCCCGACTGCGGGCTGAAGACCCGCGGCTGGCCCGAAACCGAGCAGGCACTGCGCGCGATGGTGCAGGCAACGCAGGTGATGCGCACACGCCTGGCCGATCCGGCCGCCTTGTAGGCCGATCCGCACAGCCGCAAGCGGCGGCGCCCGACACGCCAATCGGCGTTCGACTGCACGCCGCCAGGCCGTCCCGAGGCAGCATGAGGCTCCGCCCTCGCAAGAGTGGTGGCGCTTTTCTGTGGCTAAAGGAGTTCGAAATGACACGCAAGTTGATGACTGTCACTGCTCTCGCATCCGCCGTGGCGTTTGCCGCCGGCTGCTCGTCAACGGCCAGCACGCCGTCGAGCACCGTCGGCAGCGCGCCGGTGTATCAGCAGCCGGCACAGAACGAGTCCGTCCAGTACGGCTATGTCAACAACATCACGCAGATGGAAACCGAGAAACGGACCTCGGGTGCCGGTGCGCTGCTCGGCGCGGTAGTCGGCGGCGCCCTCGGCAACCAGATCGGCTCCGGCACCGGCCGCGCGGCGGCGACCGGCGTGGGCGCCGTCGGCGGCGCCGTCATCGGCAACAAGATCGAAGAGCGCCGGGGCAGCGCACCCGAAAGCTACTACAAGATCGACGTGCGGCTGGACAACGGTGAAGTGCGCTCGTACGACTACGCCGACCTGAACGGTCTGCGTGTGGGCGACCGGATCCGCGTGGAGAACAACCAGCTTCAGCGCTGGTAGCAGGCAAGAACGAACGCCCCGCCCCTCTCACAGGGTGCGGGGCACGCCCTTGTCACCCGTTGGGGGGCGGTGCACCCACCGGCGTGGGCATTGCCGGGGGCTCGCGCACAGGCACCGGGTTCTCGACCGGGCCCGGATCGTCCACTCCGGGTGGCGGGATCTCCGGGCCGGGCGGAATGGGCGGTGGCTGCGGCGGCCGCTGCGGTTCAGGCGGGGTGATGTGGGCAAGCACGACCGGTCAGGCCTTGTCGATCGCGCGCTTCACCTTCTCCTTGGCGTCGCCCACCTTCTCCTGCGTCTTTCCGGCGACCTGATCGGCCTTGCCTTCGTTGTGCAGGCGCGGGTTGTTCGTCGCCTCGCCGGCGCCTTCTTTCACCTTGCCCTTCACTTGCTCGGCCCGGCCTTTCACTTGGTCCTTGTTCATCCGGATGTTCCTTTCGTAGAGAGACATCGAGACCACGTCGGTCTCGATGACGAAGGGGCAAATGTCGGTCCCGCCAAGCCGGTCGCCGCGCCCGGGTCACGTGGAGTTTTCGCTCCAGTGCCCGGGGGACTTCGGTATAAAACACCGTCTCGAGCCCACGTCGCCCAATGAGTCGGGAGGAAGGGGGGGGGAGCGCCGCAGTTGGTTGCTCGAGCCGGATAAATCGGCGGAGGGCTTCGCAGGGCATCGATGTCGACGACACGCGCTGGCCGCTCCTTGTCGCCTCTTGAGCAAAGGCTGTACCAGCTTGCGGTTCCGCTCACATCGCGTTGCAACAACGTGCCGTCCCCTGGGTAGAAGCGCTCTCGTCCGTCAGCGACGGCGAGGTGCCGGCTGCAACTCCTCACCATGATGTCGGCAAATCCTGGAAGTTTCCGTAATTTGCTGTGCACAACTTACCGGACGACGTGCCACCCTCCCCGGCGGCCGATGCAACAAGAGCCTCGGCACTCCGTTTGCCGTCGTTTGGGGCGGAGGGGATGCTATGAGCACACCGCGGCGCGTTCTTTTGGTCGACGACAACACCGATGCGGTCGAATCGCTGGCGCAGCTGCTGGCGCTGTCAGGCCATGACGTGCGCACCGCGTCGGACGGCCCGCTCGCCATCAGTGCCGCGACCGACTTCCGACCGGAGGTCGTCTTCTGCGATCTCGGGTTGCCTGGCATGAGCGGCTACGACGTGGCACGCGAGCTGCGATCGCTGCCGTTCGGCCGCGACATGGTGCTCGCGGCCCTGACCGGCTACGGGCAACCGGCCGACCGCGAGAAGACGGCCCGGGCCGGATTCGATGCCCATCTCGTGAAACCCGTGGACCCGAGCGTCATCGAGAGTTTTCTCGACGACCGGTCCTAGAAACCTGCGGTGCCGTTCACGCGGGCAGCCCGGCTTCCTTCGACAAGCCCAGCGCCCGCTCGAGGCTGCGCAGCACGGTCTCCGGATCGATCGGCTTCGGCACATGGGCGTCGAATCCGGCCTTCAGCGCGCACAGGCGGTCCTCGGCACGGGTGAACGACGTCAGCGCCAGCGCGACGAGATGCGGCCGGTGTCGGTGGTCCTCCATTTCGCGCACGCGGCGAATGAACGCATAACCGTCCTCGTCGGGCATTGCGATGTCGGAGATCATCGCGTCGGGCTGTTGATCCGCGGGGGCTTGCGCGAGGTACTCGTATGCGGATGCCGCACGGTCGAAGCTTTGCAGTTCCATCTTCGCGCCGCGCAGAATGATTCCGAGCACCTCCCGCCCGTCGTTGTCGTCCTCCACGATCACCACCCGCTTGCCCGCCAACGACGAACCCGCCGTGCGGGTGGCTTCACCGTCGGCGCCGTTGGGGAGCAACAAGTGCAGTGGCAGTTCCACGGTGAACCGCGCACCGAGCCCGACGCCTTCGCTTTCGACGACGATTCGCCCGCCGTGCAGCTCGACCAGTTGCTGCGCCAGCGACAAGCCGAGGCCCAGACCGTTGGCGCGGCGGGTGCTCGAGCTGTCGGCCTGCTGAAAGCGATCGAAGACAAACGGGAGCTGAGCCGGCTCCAGGCCGATGCCGGTGTCCCGCACCTCGACGGCCAGGGCATGCTCGCGCACGCCGCTGCGCAGGGTGACGATGCCGTCCTCGGGCGTGAACTTCACGGCATTCGAGAGCAGCTTCACGAACGCCTGGCGCAAGCGGGTCGTGTCCACCTGCACGAGCCCGATCGTTTCATCGTGCGCCACCTCCAAGCGGATACGCTTGGCCTGCGCCGCCGGCTGCACCGTCGCGGCGGCCTGGTCGATCACCTCGGCCAGCGGCACGCGGGCGAGAGTCAGCTCCAGTTCTCCACAGAGGATGCGCTGGCTGTCCAGCAAGTCGTCCACCAGGCGCGCCTGCGCCTGCGTGTTGCGGTCGATCGCATCCAGCGCCTTGACCTGGATCGGCGTCAGGTTGGCGCTCTGGCGCAGCACGTGCGCCCAGCCGCGAATCGCGTTCAGCGGCGAGCGAAGCTCGTGCGTGACGACAGCGAGGAACTCGTCCTTCGCCGCGACGACCGCTTCGGCGGCGGTGCGCGCTTCGCGCTCGCGCTGGAGCAGGTTCTCGCGCTCCATCTCGCGTTCCTTGCCCTCGGTCACGTCTTCGGCAATGCCGCCGACCTGCACCGTCGCGCCGTCGGGTTCGCGCAAATGGAACCGCCGGTCGCGGATCCATCGTGTTTCACCATGACGCGAGGTGATCCGGTACTCGCGCACCGTCTCCTCGGCGTCGGGATCTTCGGCGAAGAACGGCGTGGGCAGCTGCTTCGCGTCCGACGCCAGCACCGCGCGATTCCAGTGTGTCGGGTCGCGCAGCAGCATGTCGGCGCGCACGCCCCAAAGCTGCTCGAAACGCGGGCTCACATACAACAGCGTCTTGCTGTCCAGGTCCGCCAGCCACAGCACCTCCTCGCTGCTTTCGGCGAAGCGCTGGAAATAGGACTCGCTCAGATCCGGCAACGACCGGCGTCCTCCCACCGTCTTCGGGGCCGCCCGTCGTTGCCGCTCCTTTGGTGGACTGTCATTGGCGTCTTGCCTCATTGGAATTTCCCTGCATCCTTTGCTCCCCTTCGGGGCGCCTGGACGGAACGCGCAAGCAGCGTGCCCACGAAAGGGCGAGCCTGCGTCCCGCTGGCCCGCCACCTTTCGCCGGTTTGCTGGGGAACATGCTGCAGGCCTTACAGCTCGCTAAAAATTCTTCCTGCGATCAGTACCGCGCCTCCCGCACCGCGCGGCCTGCCGCGAGGCGACGGTTCACGCCGGTGGGGGCGCCCCTGCCGCAGGCGCGGGCAGGTCCACCGCAGGGCATGCCATTTGCCGACGAACGATCAAGGTCAATCGCCGCGAGTGGCGGTGGCCGGCTTCCCCATCACTGTGAAAGGACCACTTCCATGATCAACTTCATCGTATGGCTGATAGTTGGGGGTCTGGTCGGCTGGATCGCCAGCATGATCATGCGAACCGATGCGCAGCAAGGTGTCATCCTCAACGTCGTCGTCGGCATCGTCGGTGCCGCCGTCGCGGGCTTCCTGATCTCGCCGCTGCTCGGCATACCGAGCATCAACCAGCAGTTCAGCGTGGGGGCATTCGTCATCTCCCTGCTCGGCGCGATCGTGCTCCTGGGCATCGTGAACCTGTTCCGTCGCGGCAAAGTGCGCTAGGCTGGGGACGAGCGGTTCCTTTCTGCCTGTTCTTTCTGCCTTTTTGGTCGAGGCCGATCCATCGCCGGTGCGCCGCACCAGCGATGGGAGGCCGTGATTTCGTTTTGAGGAGAGATTTCATGGAAAACAAAGTCAGCGGTGCAACGGTCGATGCGATCGCCGAACGCACGGTCAACACCGTGGACCGCGCAGCCCAAAGCGCGCATGAAGCCATCGATCGCCTCGCCGCCAAAGCCGGACCGGCGGTTGAAAGAGTACGTGCCGGCGCGAACAGCGCGGCCGAAACCCTCAAGGCCCGCGCGGGCCGGTTCGGCGAGCTGGAAGACGAGTGGCTGAACGCGACACGCGGCTATGTGCGCGAAAACCCGCTCACGTCGGTGGCGATCGGCGTGCTCGCCGGCGTCGTGCTGGCCAAGCTGGCTTCGTCCTCGCGCTGAGCCGACACAGCCTGTCAAGAAGAGGCCCGCCGAACGGCGGGCCTCCAGGCCGTCAGGAACGACGGCTCGCAGCGGCGTCAGTCGACGCTGCTGTCGTCCTCGCGGTCCATCCGCTCGGAGGGGCGGCCGCCTTGCTGCGAAGACCGCGACGGCTGATCGGCGCTTGAACGCCCCGGTGACGATTCATTGCCCTGCCGATCGGCAGGCTTGTCACGGTTCTGGCGCGAGGCCTGATCCGACTCGCTCGCCTGCCCGCCCTTTCGCTGGTTGTCGCTCTGCTGCTCCTTGTCGCGTTGCGAGTCGGGAAGCGGATTCTGTCCAGGTTTGTTCTGAGGTTTCTGCTCGTTCATGAAAGCTCCTTCATGAGGCTGTCGTGCGGGATGCACACCCAAAGAGCGGCAACGGGCATGCCCGTCGCACCGCCTCTGAATCGAGGCACCCCGTTTGCTTGGGACGGGCCTGATCCCCAGCAGGAGCAACGATGGCACGCAGCAGCATCTTGGGCGGTGAACGAGCGCCCGCACAACCCTCGGGCCGCGACGTCGAGTCGCTCGGTCCGAGCGACCGATCCGATACCGGCAGCGACGTGCAGGGCGAACTCGATCTCGCTGCACCGGTGGATCTCGACCGCATCACGCCGGTCGAACCGCCGACAGGCGACAGTGACGCCGGGGGCACCGGCGCGCGCGGCGCCGCGCTGCCCGACGAGGAGGCACGCGACGGCCGCGACATCGGCACCGACCGCGTGCAGTCGATGTCGCAGGCGTCGGACGACGACGCCGACAACGTGTCGCTGGAGGAAATCGACCCCGACGACGTCGCCGATCGCGCGGCGACCGATGACGATGACGACGATGACGAAGA
>DATKCI010000194.1:0-24329 GCA_035513255.1 Piscinibacter sp.
AGGACGACCTCGTCGACCCGGATGAAATCCAGCGTGACGCCGTTGTCGAGTTCGACGCCGTGGAACGGGCCGAACCTCACCGGCTCGCCGCGGTCGAGCATCTCGGCCAGGAAGGCGGCCGACGCCGCCGGATCTCGGGCATGAACGATCGTGTGATTGAGGTCGACGGGCATGGCTCTCCTCGAAGCGGCGATGCGTCGCGGCAAATGGTACGCCGCGGCAAGTTCTACGGCAGCTCACCCTGGATTCTGCGAAACGCGAGGAACTCGCTGCGCGTGCGCGGCCCGTAGGTTGCAAACGACGGCTGCGGGTCGTTCGCATACTCCGCCTTGCGCTTTTGTACCGGGTCTTTCACCAGCTTCTTGCGCATCTCGTCGGGCTTCAGGCCGTAGACGCGTGCGGCATTCAGGCCGAAGATCTTTCGCTTGATTGCCGGCGTGATGGCCGGATAGCCGTACTTCTGCTGAAACTCAGGCCTGATGTCGAATGCGCGAAACGCCTGGATCTGATCCTGCGGGCTGCCGTACCAGATGGAGTCGGTGCCCCACAGGATGTGGTCCTCGCCGAACGTCTTCAGCAGCTTGCCCATCAAGTGAGCGGCCTGGTCCGGGTCGCGCATCACGAAGCGCCAGGTGCTGCCGAGTTCTGCGTAGACGTTGCGAGGATGTCCGGCCTCGATCACCGAGCGGATCAGCACGTCGACCCCCGCCTCGGCCCGCGGGTCGTAAGGACCCTCCTTCACGCCGGTGTCGAAACCGGCGTGATAGACGAGGAAGCCCATGTCGGGGTGGCGCTTCGCTGCCGGCCCGATGTCGCGCGCCGTGGAAAATTCGTAGCCTCGCGGTCCGAAGGCGAGGCCTTTGTGAACCGCGATGTTGCGCACGCCGAGCTTGCGCGCCCGTTCGATGAACGGCGTGCCGTGGCGCTCGTCGTCCAGAAAGAAGCCGCTGTCGCCGTCGCGCGGACCGAACTGCGTGTAGGTCTTGAAGGCCGCGAGCTTGTGGCGCGCCGCTTGGGCATCCATCCCGTCGAGTTCACCCGGCAGCGTGGGCATGCAGCGGCCGTGCAGCAGCAAGCGCTCGGTGCCGTCCAATGCGCGGGCGGCCTCTCGGGTCGCGCCGGCCGCCTCGAAGTCGAGCGGATTGGTGTCTGCGCCTCCCGGGACGTGCGACAACACCCCCATCGCGGTATCGCTGTCGAGGAACACGTCCTTCAGCAGCGCGCCGCTCGAGAAACATTCGACGTGGTCGGGCTTGCCGCAGTCGCTGTTGGGCATGCCCTTGAAGGCGTTCGGCCCGGCGTTCTTGCGCCAGGCGCCTTGCGGGTTCACATGGTGCAGCTGTACATCGAAGATGAATTCGTCGCCGGCCAGCGCCGCTTGCGCGGCAGCCAGTTCGAACGGCGCCTCGGCCGGCAGCATGTAGCCGCCGCCGCGTTTTCCCGCCGCGGCGAACGCACGGTCGAGCGCACTCAGTGTGGCCGCGGCACCGAGCAGCGAGACGAGATAGCGCCGCCTGTCCTGGCCCGTCCGGCGCGCGGCCGCATCGACGGCGCCGCGCGCGAGCGCGCGCGCATGTCGGGCTGCCGCGTCCAGCGCCACCGGTGCGAATTCGCCGTTCGACGTCGAGTCCAGCTTGATCGGCAGGCGACGCAGATCGGGGTCAGTCGGCGAAGTCATGGCGGTCTCCGGCAGGGGGCGTGACGCTACCTTAGACGCGTCGTCGCCCGTTGCCAAGCGAGACGCCAGCGGCGCCTTTGCGGGGCTTATCCGGCGTTCAGGTGACTGTGTTCGGTGTTGTAATCCGGGCGCCCACCACGTCGACCTTTCGCGCGCCCCCCGCTTACCGAGGCCATTGCCGACCCCAACCCGCCATGCCCGTCATCGCAGTCATCAACCGCAAAGGCGGCAGCGGCAAGAGCACGCTGGCCACCCACTTGGCGGCGCATTGCGCGACCCAGGGTCTGCCGGTGATGCTGGGAGACGTGGACCGCCAGCAGTCCACCCGCGTCTGGCTGCGCCAGCGCGAGAAGCAGCAGCCGCGGCAGGGCGCCCCCATCGTCGGCTGGACGGTCGATCCCAAGAGCGTGCTGCGTCCGCCCGCGGGCATCAGGCATGTCGTCCTCGACACGCCGGGCGGCCTGCGCGGCTTCGACCTGGTGCGGGTGGTGGCGTTTGCCGATGCGGTGCTGATGCCGGTGTGCCATTCGGTCTTCGACCGCGAGTCGGCCGCCGAATGTTTTGCCGAATTGATGACGCTGCCGCGCGTGGCAAGCGGCCGCTGCAAGGTGGCCGCCATCGGCATGCGCGTCGACGCGCGCACGAAAGGGGCCGAAGTCCTCGAAGCCTGGGCCGCCGAGCGCGAACTGCCGTTCGTCGGCGTGCTGCGCGAGACCCAGGCCTATGTCCGCTGCGTCGAACAGGGCCTGACGCTGTTCGACCTGCCTGCCGCGCAAGTGCAAGCCGACATGGCCCAGTGGAAGCCGATCCTCGACTGGCTCGCGCCGGTTCTGTGCCCTGCTCCGCCGGCCGCCGGCGCGGCCGTCCCCTCGAGCAGAGCCCATGCGGCCACGGCGCCGGCCAGGCCCGCGACGGCTCCGGGCCCTGTCGCCAAGGCCGGTCCGGCAAAGCCGGCATCGCTCGAATCGCTCGAGCGCCGCGGCACCCGATGGCGCACCGGCGGGCTGCTGGAGTGGCTCACGCTGCCGCGGTTTTTGCAGCGCAAGCGCGGACGCCGGGCTTTCTCCCGCTCGGAGCTCTGAAAGAGGTGTAGATGCACTGGCATTTCTCACAGGTGCGCGTCGGCGCGGAATCCTCTAGAGTCGACTCCCACTCGCGCCAACGACGGCCGCCGCGCGCACTCCTGCCCCGGCGGATCGCAGTTCGCGAACGACTGCAGGGAGACGCAGATGGGGGATGGGACAGGGGGGGTCCCCACCGACAGCAGCCCGCTGGCCGAAGACACCTCGTCGGGTGATGCGCAGCGCTACCGCCTGCTGTTCGAGGCCAATCCCCTGCCGATGTGGATCTACGACCTCGAGACGCTGCGCTTTCTCGACGTCAACGAGGTCGCCTGCCGCAAGTACGGCTACACCCGCGATGAATTCCTCGCGCTGACCCTCCGGGACATCCGCCCGGCCGAAGACATCCCGCATGTCGAGGAGTCCGTGCGGACGACGACCGCGAACAGCTTCGAGTCCGGCCTGTGGCGCCATCGGCTGAGGGACGGCACGCTGATCGACGTGCGGATCACCTCGCACGAGATCCCCTACCTGGGCCGGCGCGCCCGCTTCGTGTGCCCGATCGACGTGACGCAGCAAGTGCGCGCCGAGACGGCGCTGCGCGAACGCGAGGCCGGGCTCACCCGCGCCCAGTCGATGGCGCGGCTGGCGCACGTGGTGACGGGGCCGGACGGCGTTTTCGAGAGCTGGTCGCAAACGCTGCCCGAACTGGCCGGGGTCTCGGCCGGGGAATTGCCGCGGTCCACCCGCGAGTGGATGCGGCAGCTCGTGCATCCGCAGGACCGCGCGCTGTTTCGCGCGAGGAGCCTCGAAGCCGCGGCCCGCAAGACGCGCGTCGACGTCGAATACCGCATCGCGCTGCCGGACGGCGGCGTGGTCCACGTTTCCGAGGTCATCGAGCCCATCGAGGATGGCCGGCGCGGTGCGCCCATGCGGTGGTTCAGCACGCTGCTGGACATCACCGAACGCAAACAGGTCGAGGCGCGCATGATGCGCGTCAACGACGAGCTGGAGCAGCGTGTGCGGGAGCGCACGGCGCAGCTGGAGGTCAGCAACCAGGACCTGGCGCTCGCAAAGGCGGCCGCGGAGCGGGCGAACCGCGCGAAGTCCGACTTCCTGTCGAACATGAGCCACGAGCTGCGCACCCCCCTCAACGCCATCATCGGCTTCGGGCAGTTGCTGGCCGCCTCCGAGGGCGGCGTGCGCTCGCCGCAGCAACAGGCAGCGTTCGTCGGCCACATCGTCGGTGCGGGCGAGCACCTGCTGTCGCTGATCAACGAGATCCTCGACCTGGCAAGCATCGAAGCCGGCAAGCTCGCGATCACGCTGGTGCACTGCCCGCTGGACGACATGCTGGCCGAGTGCGAGTCGATGATGGAGCTGCTGGCCTTCCAGCGCCAGGTCCGCATGGCGTTCCCTCACGGTGGCGGCCTGCATGCGGTGGCCGACCCGACGCGGCTGAAGCAGGTGCTGCTCAATCTGCTGTCGAACGCCATCAAGTACAACCGCGAGCACGGGACCGTCGCGGTGGAATGCACGCAGCCCGGCGCCGGCCGCATCCGCATTTCGGTGGAGAACACCGGCGCCGGCATGCGTCCCGAGCAGGTCGACGCGCTGTTCCAGCCGTTCAACCGGCTGGGCCGGGAGGCCGACGGCGTGGAGGGCACCGGCCTCGGCCTGGTGTTGACGAAGCGACTGGTGGAGCTGATGGGCGGACAGATCGGCGTTCGCAGCACGCCCGGCGTCGGCAGCGTGTTCTGGGTGGACCTGGCGGGTGCCGGGGCGCACGCCGCGACCGGCGGCGCGCCGGCCCGGCCGCCGCAAGCCGCCGCCAACGCCAGGCCGGCGCCTCCCGCGATGGCCACGGTGCTGTGCGTCGAGGACAACCCGGCGAGCCTTCGGCTGGTTCAGGAAGTGCTCGCGATGCGCAGCGACGTGCAACTGCTGTCCGCGTCGAACGGGAGGCTGGGTGTGGAGCTGGCGCGAACGCATCTGCCGGCGGTCATCCTGATGGACAACAACATGCCGGAGCTGAGCGGGCGCGAAGCACACGCCATCCTGCGCAACGATCCGCGCACGGCAAAGATTCCGGTGATCGCCTTGAGCTCGAATGCGCTGCCGAACGCCGTCGAGACCGGCCTGGCCGCCGGCTTCTTTCGCTACCTGACCAAGCCGTTCAGCGCGGACGCATTGCTGGCCGCGCTGGACGACGCGCTCGAGGTCTCAGCGGACGCAGCCGGGTGCCGGTGATCGCGCCGCCCAACAATGGCCGTCCTGCGGCGGTCCGTTGCGGCCTTCGATTGCATCGGTCCAGTCGGCCACGTCCTGCGGCTCCATCGTGCTCAGCGGCGTGAAGCGGATGTCGCGGTAGCCGTTGTCCTCCACGTCGGGCCGGTACTGCGCTCGCGACAGCAGCGTGCCGGCGCACAGCCGCGTGCGCGTCGGCGGCCGCAGCGTCTCCTTCTGCAGGCGCTCGACCAGTTCGTTCATCAGCCAGGCCGGCACCCGCGAACGTTCGCCGGGATAGACAAAGCCGAACAGCACGAGGTGGCTCAGCAGCACGCGCCAATGCGGACCGAATCGCTGCAGCAGCCGATGCCAGTCTCGTCATGCGATGACGGCCCGCCGAGCGCTTCTGGCATGGTCTGCGACGTGAGAAGTCCTGGACTTCGTGGGCAATGGGCGTGCCGGGCGTGCCGATTGCACGCTGACCTGCACAACCGCATCAACCCGAGGAACCAGCATGGTCACCAAGCGAAACATCCGCTTCGCCGCCGTCGGCGACATCCACTGCACGGTCGACGCGGCCGGCACGTTGCGCGGCTTCTTCGCGCAGGCAGGCGAGGCGGCGGACGCGCTCCTGCTGTGCGGCGACCTGACGGACTACGGGCTGCCGGAGGAGGCCAAGGTGCTGGCAGACGAACTGAGCGTGGTCTCCGTTCCCATCGTCGCGGTGCTCGGCAACCACGACTACGAATCGGGCGTGGCCGACGAGGTCCGTCACATCCTCGGCGGCGCCGGCGTGCGCGTGCTCGACGGTGAAGCCTGCGAGGTGCACGGCGTCGGCCTGGCCGGCGCCAAGGGTTTTGCCGGCGGCTTCGGCCGCGGCTCGCTCGGGGCCTGGGGCGAGGCGGCCACCAGGCAGTTCGTCAACGAGGCGATCCAGGAGGCGCTGAAGCTCGAGTCGGCCCTCGCCAAGCTGCGCACGCCGCAGCGGGTCGCGCTGCTGGGTGTTGGACGTGCCACGGGAGGCGCCGGACTCGCCGGCGGGGCCGGTCGGGGTCGCCCGCTGAGCATGGACATCGCCGGCGAGGCGGTTCACCGATAGCGAAGCTCCACGCGGCGGTCCCCGGCAGTCGCGACATCGTTGCGCGCACCTTTGGTTGCGCCGCGCTCCCCGTGATGAACCAGCTCGATCCTGTGGCGCGCCACGCCCATCGCGACGAGTTGCTTCGCCACCGTCTCTGCCCGCTTCTTGCTGAGCGCGAGGTTGTAGTCGGCGGCGCCTCGGTTGTCGGTGTAGGCCTCGATCACGAGCCGCAGCGCCGGCGAAGCCTTCAGCTTGCGCGCATGGGCTTCGAGCGTCGGACGATAGCGGGGTGCGAGCTTGTAGGCGTCGGGCTCGAAGAAGAGGACTCGTGCGGGCTGCTGAACTTCACTCGCTGGCACCGGGGCTGGCGCGGGCGGCACCGGCACGTCGGGAATCGGCGGCTTCGGCACGGCCTCGGGCGGGGGCGGAACGGCATCGATCGCGGTCACCGGGGCCGTGGGGGGTGGAGCCGCCGGCGTAGCCGTGCCAGGCGCCGGCGGCACGTCCGCCGGCTTGGGAATCACCATCACACTCGCAGCCGGCCGGGGGGGCGGCGTTGCACACGCCGCCAGTACGGCCAACCCGGTCGCGACACAGATCGCCCTCACAGGATTCATCTCGCTATGGCCGTGGCCCCTCTCTGAACTGACGCCTGCAGCGATGCAAACGGCGTTCCTGCGCGACGACCACGGTGCCGCACCCCGTCACTTGAGGTACTTGGCCCGCAGGTAGTTCAGATAGTCCTTCGATTCGCCGACCACATAGGGCGACAGCAAGGTCAGCGTGTAATACGCCGCCAATGCCGCGGGCCCGTACGCGGGCGATTTCTGCGGCGGCGTGAGGCGCTTGAACGAAAACCAGCAGGTGGTCGAGAACACGATCTGCAGCGCGAGCATCTCCACGTCTTCCGCGGAAGCCTCGATGACGCCGGCGGCAGCGAGCCCGCCACACAAGGCCTTGGACGCGAGCAGGTTGCGCGCCGTCAGCGCCTGCGCGCGCTGCTCCAGCTGCGGAAACTCGTTCAGCAGGTACTCGATGTCGCGGTAGATGAAGCGGTATTCGTCGATCGCCTCGAAGGTGAGGTGCAGCGACAGCCACAGGTCGTCGAGCGCCGTGACGGAGGCACTGGCGTCGATGCACGGGGCGAAGCGCTCCTCGAAGCGCCGGAACAGCCAGCTGACGATCAGTTCCTTGGTGCGGAAGTGGTAGTGCAGGTTGCCGGGGCTGATGCCCAGCTCGGCCGCGATGCGATGGGTCGACACTCCCGCCAGCCCTTCCTGGTTGAACAGGGCCAGGCTGGTCTCGAGAATGCGGTCGCGTGTTTTCGGTGCAGCCACCGGGAGGCCTCGGCGCTGCCGTTCAGTCGCGCGTGGGCCGGCGGCGCGGCGCGCGCTTCGGCGCGGCAGGTTCGATGCGCTTCAGGTGCTCGTTGATCGCCTCGAGCTGCCGGCACAGCGCGGCCAGTGCCTGCGGCGACGGCATGCCCAGACGCTCCAGCGAACGGGCGACGCGCTGGTCGAAGATCTCCTCGAACTTCTGGATGCCGGCCGCGTCTTCGCCGGCGCCGAGCAGCTTGCGCTCCCGCGCGGCGCGATCGTTCACCGTCTGCGAGGTGTCGATGCCGAGCAGCGCTTCGAAGACGCGGCTTTGCCGCGTGATGACGTCGTCGCGCACCTCGTTCAGCGCCTTCAGGCCGGCGCGAAGCAGGCTCTTCGCGCCGCCGGCCTGCTTGGCCGGCAAGACAGGCGCCGCTGGGGCGGCGGTCTTGCGTGCCGTCCGGCTCCTGGCCTTCTTCGCGGCGGGGGTGTCCGATTTGCTCGCCATGGCGAACGCCTTTCACAGCAGCATGTAAAACGGCCGGCAAAGCCGGCCGCGGGGGTTTCACCGGCTTCGAGGCCGGGGGCAGGTCGTGCCGGATTATGCGCGGCGCGTGCCGCGCTGGGCGCGCTTGGCCGCCGGCTTGCGAGCGACCTTCTTCACCGCCTTGCGGGCGGCCTTCTTGGCCGGAGCGGCCACGCTGCCCGCCACGCGGTCGGACAGGCGCTTGCTGCCCTCGGCGACGGCGTTGGCGATCTCGAGCGAGACATTGGCCACCGGCAGCGCCAGCGAACCGACACGCTCCAGCGCCGGCGTGCCGAGCATGCCGTCGACGCGCGACGTCGCGCCGGACACACGCTCGATGCCGCTGGTCACGCGGCGAGCCACCTGGTCGATCGTGAGGTCGGCGCCGTTCGCGCCGATCTCCACGCCGAAGGACACGGCGCCGGCGACGCGCTGCTGCGCGCCGATCAGGCTCGCCTTCACGCCGTCGGTCACCAGCGGCAGCGTGCCGGCGCTGACGGTGGCGGCGAAACGCTGGCTGACGGCACCGACGGCGCGCTCGCTGCCGCGGCGGTAGGCGCGAACGAGTTGCTTGCCGGCCTGGTTGTACTGGTCGACGACGGTGGTCGCGATGGAGGTCAAGGTTTGGGTGGTCATGCGTCTCTCGTGGGGAGTTGGGACATGCCGATGATGGCCGCGCAAGGCTGGTCGGGGAAAGCTAGAAGCGTTCGAAACCTAGTCCAACTGCCCTAACGAAAAACGGACTTGCCAAACGCGTCACCCCGGCTTTCGCCGGGGTGACGGTGTCTCTTGCTCTTACAGGCTTTCTCTCGCTCTTACAGGCTTTCCGCGTAGGTGCGCAGCTTGTCCGAGCGGCTCGGGTGCTTCAGCTTGCGCATCGCCTTGGCCTCGATCTGGCGGATGCGTTCGCGGGTCACGTCGAACTGCCTGCCCACTTCGTCGAGCGTGTGGTCGCTGCTCATGTCGATGCCGAAGCGCATGCGCATGACCTTGGCTTCGCGGGCCGTCAGGCCGTCGAGCAGTTCGTTGACGACTGCGCGCAGGCCCGACTGCATCGCCGCTTCCATCGGCGCGACGTTGTGCGTGTCTTCGATGAAGTCGCCGAGCGTGGTGTCGCCTTCGTCGCCGACCGGCGCTTCCAGCGACACCGGCTCCTTCGCGATCTTCATGATCTGGCGCACCTTCGCCTCGGGCATCTCGAGCTTCTGCGCGATCGTCGCGGCGTCGGGCTCGAAACCGAACTCCTGCAGGTGCGCCCGGCTCACGCGGTTCATCTTGTTGATCGACTCGATCATGTGCACCGGCACGCGGATCGTGCGGGCCTGGTCGGCGATGGCGCGCGTGATGGCCTGGCGGATCCACCAGGTCGCGTAGGTCGAGAACTTGAAGCCGCGGCGGTATTCGAACTTCTCCACCGCTTTCATCAGGCCGACGTTGCCTTCCTGGATCAGATCGAGGAACTGCATGCCCCGGTTCGCGTACTTCTTCGCGATCGAGATCACGAGGCGCAGGTTGGCCTCGATCATTTCGCGCTTCGCGTCCAGCGACGCGCGCTCGCCTTCGCTCATGCGCTTGTTGATCGCCTTGAGCTGATCGAGCGGGATCACGGCCCGCGCCTGCAGGTCGACCAGCTTGGTCTGCAGCTCCTGGACCGCGGGCTTGTGGCGGCCCAGCGCGGCGCTGTAGGGCTTGCGGCTCGCCGCTTCGGCGACGACCCACTCGAGATTCAGCAGGTTGCGCGGGAAGTGCTCGACGAAGTATTCCTGCGGCATGCCGCAGCGGTCCACCGCGATCTTGCGGATCTCGCGCTCATGGCGGCGGACCTCGTCGACCTGCGAGCGCAGCATGCCGCACAGCCGGTCGATGGTCTTCACCGTGAAGCGGATCGTCATCATCTCGTCGCTGAGCGCCTTCTGCGCCGTGTGATAGGCAGGCGAGCCGTAGCCGGTCTTCTCGAATGCCCGGCGCAGCTTGTCGAAGCTCGTGCGCATCGCGGCGAACTTGTCGAGTGCGGCCACGCGCATCTCTTCGAGGCGCCGCGTCATGGCCTTGCTGCCGCCGTTGCCGTCGTCGTCTTCTTCCTCGTCGAAGGAGTCGACGTCTTCCTCGGCCACGTAGTCGTCGGCCTCGTCGGCCACGACGAAGCCGTCGACGACGTCGGAGATCGCCATCTCGCCGGAAGCGATCTTGTCGCCGTAGGCAAGGATCTCGGCAACGACCGACGGCGAAGCGGAAATCGCGAGCATCATCGCCTGCAGGCCGCCCTCGATGCGCTTGGCGATCTCGATCTCGCCTTCGCGGGTCAGCAGCTCGAACGAACCCATTTCACGCATGTACATGCGCACCGGGTCGGTCGTGCGGCCGAACTCGGAGTCGACGGTGGACAGCGCGGCTTCGGCCGCCTCTTCGGCTTCTTCGTCGGTCGCGGCCGTGCCGCCGCCGCCGGCCACCAGCAGGGTGGCGGCATCGGGCGCCTGCTCGTACACGGCGATGCCCATGTCGTTGAGCATCTTGACGGTCGCTTCGAGCACCTCGGCGTCGAACAGCTTCTCGGGCAGGTGGTCGTTGATCTCCTGCTGCGTCAGGAAACCGCGCGTCTTGCCCATCTTGACGAGGATCTTCAGCTCGCTGCGGCGCTTCTCGGCCTCTTCTTCGGTGAGCGTGGTGGTGTCCAGGCCGAACTCGCGGATCAGCGCGCGTTCCTTGGACTTCGGCACCTTCACGCGCAGGGGCTTGACCTTCGCGATCGCGGCGGCGTCTTCCGGCTTGGCGATGGCGGCCACGTCGTCGACATCGTCTTCGAGGTCGAGCGAGGAATCGAGATCCGACAGATCCGCCTCGACATCGAGCTTCTTCACCGCCGGCTTGCGCTTGGCAACGGGTTTCGCCTTGGCAGCGGTGGGCGCCGCGCGCTTGGCAGCCTTCGGCGCCCGAGCCGCGGCACGTTCAGCCTGAGCAGCGGAGGAAGCAGTTGTCTTGGAGGTCATGCGATTTTCCTAAGGTGACGTGGGTCGCTCGGTTGCGGCCTCGAATGGGATCAAGCAAGAGCCGGCGGGAACGTCCTTCGGCACGCCAAAGCTGCTTGGGACGCGACCACGCCGCGGTCAGTCATCAGGTGGGGGTTGCCTGCCGGTTTCAAAGCCGGCTTTCCGGCCGCCGAACCCCGTGACGGGCGACCGAAGACCAGCCGAGGTTCGAGATGCGTCAAGTGATGCGGAACGATCGGCTTGGATCGAACCGGCAGCGATTGACCGCCAATCCGGTCGAAAGTTCAGCGCACGGCAACCACCTCTTGGTCAGAACGGCTGAAACCAATCTTATGCTATATTTGATTGTCTTCAACCGTCCGGTATTCGACTGTGTCATTCGCTTGCGGCAGACTGAAACAGTCCTAAAACGACATTTTAACGCTTTCAACATGCCGCGTCCACTCCAGCTGAACGACACCGCGCCCTTTGCGGTGAAGGATGGCGCACAACGCATTGGCGAGCGGCTGGCCCTGGCGCGCAAGCGCCGCCGGCTGACGCTGCGCGAACTGGCGTCGAAGGCCGGCATCAGCTACGACACCGCCCGCGCGGTCGAAGGCGGTCACCTGCAAACCGGGCTGGGTGCCTACCTGGCGATGCTGTGGGCGATGGGACTGGAGTCCGAGATCCACGCCTTCGTCGACCCCGAGCGCGACGAGGAAGGCAAACACCTGGAGCTGGCGCGCCTGCCCGAGCGGGTGCGCCACCGCAAGGATCACCTCGATGGCGACTTCTGATCCGCGCGCCTACGTCTACCTCCAGCTGCCGCAGTCGATGGAGATCGTGACGGCCGGCCTGTTCGAGCTGCAGCCGCCACCCGGCGCGCCCACGGGATCGTTCGTCTACAACCCCGCGTACCTGGAGCGCCCCGATGCAGTGCCGCTGGATCCGTACGAGCTGCCGCTTGCGCCACGCCGCATGCACACGGCCAAGCTCGGCGGCCTCTTCGGCACGCTGCGCGACGCCCTGCCCGACGCATGGGGCCGCCGCCTCATCGAACAACGCGCCGGACGCGCCGATCTCACGCGCGTGGACTACCTGTTGAACGCGCCGGACGACCACGCAGGCGCCCTCTCGTTCGGTCGCGACAAGGCCCCGTCCGCGTCGCAGCGCCGATTTCCCCGCATCTCGCAGCTGCGAGCGGTGCTCATTGCGGCCTCGGACGTGCCCGACCTGTCCGCAGGGACGTTTGACCACGTGCAGCCGGACACCTCCATGGGCGGCGCGCGCCCGAAGTGCGTGGTCGAAGACGACGAGGGCCTGTGGTTGGCCAAGTTCCCCCACCCGGACGAACGGTGGAGCCACGCGCGCGTAGAGGCGGCCATGCTGGCCCTGGCGCAGGAGTGCGGCCTGCGCGCGGCCAGGCACCGTGTCGAAACCGTCGGCGGCCAGGACGTGCTGCTCGTGCAGCGCTTCGATCGCACGCGGACCGCCGAAGGCGATCTGCGCCACCGCATGGTCAGCGGACTCACGGTCCTGGGCGCTGACGACACCGATGCCGATCGCGCGAAGTGGTCCTACCTGCTGCTCGCCGACGAACTGCGGCGCCGCAGCGCTCGGCCGACGCAGGACCTGGAAGAGCTGTTCCGGCGCATGGTGTTCAACGCACTGATCTCGAACACGAACGACCACCCGCGCCACCACGCGCTGATCGCGATGACCGACAAGTGGGAGCTGTCGCCGGCGTTCGACCTGACGCCACATCCCGCGAACGCCGAACGGCGCGAACTCGCGATGGCCTGCGGCGTGCGTGACCGCTTGGCGACGCGTTCAAACCTGCTGTCCGGGCACGGGCAGTTCAAGCTGTCGCGCGAACACGCCGAAACCATCGTCGACGAGATTCGCCGGGTGGTCGGTGCACGCTGGCATCCCGTGCTGCGCGAGCACGGCGTGGCGCCGGCCGAATGCGAGCGGCTCGCCCGGTCGTTCAGCTCTCCGGAGTTCGAGCGGCATCCAGCGCTGGCGCTGCCGTAGTCGCCGGCAAAGCAAGACGAGCCAGCGCTTCCTCGACGCGCCGAAACCCGATGCGTTCCTGCTCCAGGCGCAGTGGCCTCGGCTCCAGCCGCTTCCAGCGCAGGTCGTCGTACAGCGCGCGCTCGTCGGCGCTCAGACGCGGCAGGTCGCGAAGCGTGGGCTGAAGTTCCTCCGTCCATTGGGCCTGGTGCGCAAGCAGCGTCGCGCGGTCCATCAGGAACGACGCGACGTGTCCGAAGTGCGAGCGCAGCTGGTCGAGGATCGCGAAACCGTGGGTGTCGATGTCGCCCCAGTAGTGAATCGACTTGTCACCCAGCCAGCGTGCACGCGTCAGCATCTCGAAGCCGTAGCCGGCGCCGAAGATCACCAGGCTGTCGGCGACCGGCGGGAAGGCGAGGAAGTTGATCTCGTTCTCGGTGATGAACACGCGGGAGGCGCGCGGCGCCAGCCCGGCGAAGCCGTCGTGAGACACCGTGACGTCCCCGTCCGCCCCGGTCGCGGCGAGGGCGTGCCGCGGATCGAGCATGCGCAAGCGCACGCGCACCGGCTTGCTGCGAAACCCGTAGCGCTGTGCGAAGTTGGCGGCGCCGCCGGCCGCGGCGTCGACCGCATCGGGCGGGAGGATGCGGTCGAGCAACTCCGACAGCACGACCCGGTGCGCCTCGATGAACTTGCTGTCGATGCCGCCGAGGTCGACCTGCCGCAGGTAGATGCCGGGTCGCGGGTGAGCGGCGATCCAGGCCACGACATCCAGCAGCCGGCCCCACACGTCGGCCAGCGCGAGCGCGCGCAGCGCGCTTTGCTGCAGCCAAGGCAGCAGCACCGGCTGGTGCTCGCGCGTGTGCTCGACGATCCGCTCGAGGGCGCGCGCCTCGCGCAGCTTGCCGATCAGGCGCAGCGCGTCGTCCGGCGTGTCGACCCAGGCCTCGTCGGGCACCGCATTGCTACCGATGACGCGGTGCTTGACCTCGCGCATGACCAGCCGGTAACCCGCCTTCGCGCCCTGCTGCAGCGCCTGCGACCACGCGCGCACGTCGTCAAATCGGTCCGAGAGGTCGCTGGAACGCGGAACCTTCAAGACCAGCCGCAGCGGAAACAGGTCGCCGGCTTCGACCAGGCAGGCCGGCAGGCGCCCCTTGTCCCACAGGCGCTGCACCTGCGCGCGCAGATCGGCCGGCGTCGTCCACCCGCTCATGGCTCTTTTGCGTCCCGCTGCGCCCGGTATTCCTCGATGCTCAGGTTGCGCAGCCGCGAGGCGCTTCCGTCTTCGTTGTGCACGAAGCCCACGCTGGCGACGAAGGGCTCGATGATGTGGATCTTCTGCAGCGGCGTGACGATCAGGAGCTGCAGGTTGAGCTGCTGGAACAGCCGCAGCCCGTACTGGGCCGACTCGTCGGAGCCACGACCGAAGGCCTCGTCGATCACGACGAAGCGAAACGAGCGCGAACGCACCGCACCCCATTCGAGGCCGAATTGGTAGGCGAGGCTCGCGGCAAGAATCGTGTAGGCGAGCTTTTCCTTTTGCCCGCCGGACTTGCCGCCTGAGCCCGAGTAGTGTTCGTGCTCGCTGCCGTCCTCGCGCCAGCGCTCGCTGGCGGCGAAGACGAACCAGTTGCGCACGTCGGTCACTTTCGCGGCCCATCGCCGGTCGTGCTCGGCCGAGCCTTCGCGCCCGCGGAAGCGCTCGATGATGTGTTTGACCTGCAGGAACTTGGCCTCGGAATACTGCGCCCGGCCGCGTCCGGCTCCGCGAGCACGGCGCGTGTCTGTTCCAGCAGGTTGCACGCCTGCTCCTGCTTCAGCGCGCTCTGGGCCTGCTCGCGTTCGCGCTCCTTCAGCGTGCGTTCGGTCTCCGCGAGCGCGGCCTCCAGCGCGCCCAGGCGTTCGGTCAAGGTCTTCAGCACGTCGGAGGCGGCCTCCAGTGCGCGCTTCTCGTCATGCAGCCCGGCGATCTCGGCGGCCAGCGGCTTCCAATCGAGTTCGGCGAAGTCGCGGTATTCCTCCAGCTTGTTCAGCGCCTGCAGGCGCTCGCGCGCGGTGTGCTGCTCCTTTTGCAGCGCGGCGATGCGGCTGCCGATCTCTGCCAGCCGCGCCTGCAGCGTTCGCGCCTTGGCCTGCAGCGCCGCGAGCTTGGCCTCGTTGCTCCACCCGAGCACGTAGCGGCTGCGGTCGTCGAGGCGGTGGCGGTCGTCCTTCTCGTGCCGCTCGCCCGGCGCCTTGATCTGTCCGGCGCGCGTGATCGCGCGGGTCTCGCGGCGGAACTGCTCTTGGCTCGTGCAGCAGGCCACGTCGAAACGATGCGCGACCTCGCGCTCGAGCCAGGCGTAGAACGGCGAGTCGGGCTTGAGCGCGAGCTTGCGTGCGAGCGAGTCCGGGTGCTGCGCCGGCAGTTCGCCGCGCGCACACGAAAGTAGACGAGCCGGCCCTTCAGGTGGGTGCGGTCGACCCATTCGCTGACCTCGGCGTAGTGCGCATCGGGCACGAGCAGCGACAGGCCGAAGTTGCGCAACAGGCGCTCGGCGGCGCCCTCCCAGTCGCGTTCGTCGTCGCGCACCTGGATCAGCTCGCCGGCGAAAGGCATGTCGGCCTCGCGCAGCCGCAGCGCGGCGCACAGGGCGGCGCGCATCGCGACCTGTTGCGCATCGATGTTGCTGCGCCGCGCCTTCAGGCTGTCGATCTCCGAAGCCAGCTCGGCGTGTTCCTGTCGGCCCTGGGCAAAGGCGACGCCGGCTTCGTTGAGTTCGTTCTGGACGGCCGCCTCGCGCTCCTGCGCCGCTTCCCGCAGCTGCCCGCACAGCCGGCGCTGCGCGAGAAAGTCGTCGACACTGTCCATCGTCAGCAGCCCCAGCGCCTGCCGCAGCTCGTCGTAGCGCCGGCTCTTGTCCAGGCGCCGCTGCTTGTCGTGCTCCTTCTGCGCGATCTCGATCGCGAGGCGTTCGAGGCGGTCGCCGCCGTTGTCGGCGATCGCCAGGCGCAGCTCGCGCTCTTCGGTGTGCTGCTTCGCCTTGTGCTCCTCCAGCCGCGCGATGTGGCTCGCATGGCGCGCGAGTTCGTCGGCCAGGTGCTCGAGGCGCTTGTCGAGCAGCTCGACCTTCAGCCCGGCGAAATAAGGCCTCAACGCCTCTCGCGCCGATCGCAGCCGGCCGATCTGCGCGGCCAGTTCGTCGTGGCGTTCGCAGTCCGCCACCAGCGGCGCCAGCAGCTCGACCTGCCGCTTGGCCTTGAGCACCGCCTCGTGCGCGCGGTGCAGGTCGTCGAAGTGCGCAATCAACGCCTGCATGCGCGGCGCCACGTCGAACGGCTCCAGCATGTGGCTGCGCACGAAGTCGGTCAGGTTGCCCACCGACTTCATCGACACCGTCTGATGAAAGAGCTCCAATGCCTGGTCGTTCTTGATGCCGAAGCGCCGGCGAAACGACGCGCCGTAGGGCGGAAAGCTGTCTTCGATCTCCGCGCCGGCAGCGCGCAGCCGTTTGCGCAGCTTCGTGATGTCGGAGCCGAACTCGGCGAAGTCGCCGGCGATCGACAAGGCGCGGTCGGCCACCACGTAGAAGCGCGTCGGCTGGCCGTGCGGGTCCTTGAGCCAGAAGACCTGCGCGAGCGTCACCGTCTGGTCGTAGCCGGCGTTGTGGAACACGCCGAGGATCACCGAGTAGCTGTTGGCGTCGCGCAGCGCGACCGGCCGGCCCGAGCCGCCCTGCTCGTTGCGCTCGGACTTGTAGTGCCCGAGCACGTAGGAGCGCAGCGTGCGCTCGCGCGCATCGGCGCCGGCGGCCTTGTTGTAGGCCACGCGCTGGGCCGGCACGAGCAGCGTGGTCACCGCGTCCACGAGCGTGGACTTGCCCGAGCCGATGTCGCCGGTCAGCAGCGCGTTGCGGCCATCGGCGCGCAGCGTCCACACGCGGCCGTCGAAGGTGCCCCAGTTGAATACCTCGAGCCGCTGCAGCCGAAAGCCGGCGAGCTGCTCGTCGGCGGCGAAGTCCAGGCTCAACG
Source organism: Piscinibacter sp. (assembly GCA_035513255.1). Classification (GTDB taxonomy): domain Bacteria; phylum Pseudomonadota; class Gammaproteobacteria; order Burkholderiales; family Burkholderiaceae_C; genus Albitalea. The sequence goes on from DATKCI010000194.1 coordinate 16,885, forward strand.
ACTCATTCTTCATCCGATGCGCCTCCGAGCTGCGCGCGGTAGGCCGCAAGCCGCTCGTCGAACTGCGAGAGCCACTGTGCGTCGACGAAGGCCTTGAGGATGCGCTGCACCTCGATCATGTTGTCCTGGCCGCGCAGCCGGCGCACGAAACCGAGGTCGGCCACGCGGTTCAGGTGCGTGTCCACCTGGTCGATCAGCCGGGTCTCGTTGCTGCCTTCGGGCAGGAACACACGCACGAGCTCAGCCACGTCGTCGCGCGACAGGATCAGCCGCGTGTCGCCGCAGGCGGCATCGAATTCCGCGAGCTTCTTGCGCAGCAGCGCGAGCAGCAGGCTGACCGGGAACGACAAGGGCCGGCGGGCAATGAGGCGCGGCAGCAGCGTCGTCTCGCCTTCCGCCGGCACCCGCGAACGCAGGAAGGCATAGCCTTCGGCCTCGTCCAGGCTCAGCTCCAGGCCGAGCACCGCCACGTAGTCGCGCACGCGGCCCTGCAGGTCGAGCAGTGCGCTCCAGCGGGCGGCATCGTCGTCGCGGTAGATCACGCCCTTGAGCAGCGGCACGACCACGGCCGACAGATCGGCCTCGGCGGTGAGCTGGGGTGGCGTATCGTCTTGCATCAGGTCCTCGAAAAGATCACACGCGGCAGCCGCGCGCGTTTCCAGCGGCCGTCCTGCGCCTGCCAGCTCACTGTGTCCTCGGTGGATTCGTCGACCACGCTCGCGCCGTCTTCGCCGGCCAACTGAAGGTAGGCGACCAGTTCGGCCAAGCCGTTCTGCAGCGGGCGCGCGTCGAGCAGCTCGCCCAGCGTGACCTGCTGGCGCTGCTGCAGCGACTGGCGCACGTGCTGCGCCAAGGCCGCCTTGTCGACGACGAACTGCGAGAAGAGCGCGTCGGCGTCGAGATCCTCTTCGCCCGCCTCCAGCTTCACGCTGCTGATCGCCGGCTTGGACGCCGGCGCGTGAAGCGGCCGCTCCATCGGCAGCTCGATGCCGGCCGCGGTGTCGGCGATGGCCATGAAGTCGCCGGCGGGCGGGGACTCGCGCACTGCCAGCGCACCGGCTTCGATGCCTCGCAGAATGTCCATGATGCGGCGATTTTCGAGGTAGGCCTGGTCGTCGAGGAAGCGCCGCAGCTGCTGCGACAGCAGCGCCACGGTGCGCTGGGCATGCTCGCCGGCCTCCAGCCAATCGTAGTGCACGCGCCGCATGCGCGCATCGGGCTGCAGCTCGCTCACCGGCGCGAGCTGCAGCACGCGGTCGAGCAGATCGGTCAGTTCGTCCTGCCGCGCCTGCGACATCAGGAAGTCCCAGAACGCACGGAAGCTGCGGCCCTGGTCCGACTCGGCGATGAGGTCGCGCTCGCCCATGATGTCCTGCAGCAGCGTCCCCTTGGCGCCGTCCCACAGCGCAATGCGCTCGCGCACCCGCCGGTCCAGCCCACGGAAGTTGTGCTCGACCTCCCGGAAGTCGGCGAGCAGCTCGCGGGCGAGCGCCGCGAACTGCTGGAAGCGCTCCTTCAGCGCGGTGTCGTTCATCAGCGGCACGTCGCCCTGCTGCACGCGTGCGATCTCGGCGTCGATGTCGTCGCGGCGCCGGTGCAGCTCGCGCAGGCGCGCCTGCGGGTCGGTCTCGCTGCCCTCCTTCATCTGCCGCAGCAGCTCGAACAGCGTGAGCAGACGCGACTCCGTCCCGACGAAGCTGCGCTCGGCCAGGCTCGCGAGCCACGCGATCGCCTTCTCGGTCGACGGTGTCAGGTCGAAATGCGCCTCGTCGGAGCCCGTCGGATAGAACTTGCGCAGCCACCCGCGCTCGTTCGCCGCCCAGTCGTTGAGGTACTCCAGCGCGCCCTTCGGATAAGCGTTGTCGCCGCGTTGCTCGCGCAGCGCAAACAGCGTGTCTTCGAGGGCTTCGACGAGCGCCGCCTGGCTCATGACCCGCACGTTGGGCACGACGAACACGCGGTGCAGAAAGCTCGCAATCAGCGGCGCCGAGTCGGCCAGCAGCAGCCGCCACGTGGGATGCTGGCGCCGCATCGTGGCCAGCGTGGAGGGATCGAGGGTCATCGCGAGCCTCGGGACGACAGTCAGCGCCGCAGCCCCGCCAGCAAGCCGCCGAGCGCTTCGGCCAGGCGCTTCACGGTGTCCGGCTCCGGTACCGGCAGCTTGAGAATGTCGCGCCCGGTGTGCGGGTCGCGCTCGATCCAGGCGGGCCGTTCGCCGGCATGTCCGTTGCCGCGCGCGAGCGTTTGCACCAGTTCCAACCCGGCGTCGATGAGGGGCGCCCACGGGTCGGCCGCGGGCGCCGGCGCTGTGGGTTCGGGCTGCTGCGGGGCATCGGCTTGCGGCGCCTCGGCAGGCTCTGCCGACCCCATCGCCCCGGTCACCTGGTCGACGCTCTCCATGAACTTCGACAGCCGGGTGCCCTGCATGAAGATCTCGCTCTCGCCGCCGTCGAGCACGCCGGCGAACAGCGACTTCTTGAACGCGAGCACCGACAGCATGCCTTCTTCGATGCTGCCCTGCGCCACGAAGTTGACGACCTGTACGCTCTTGCGCTGACCGAGCCGGTGGACGCGGCCGATGCGCTGTTCGAGCACCGCCGGGTTCCACGGCAGGTCCATGTTGACGATGGCCGCGGCGGCATGCTGCAGGTTCAGGCCGACGCCGCCCGCATCGGTGGACAGGAACACGCGGCACGCCGGGTCGTCGTGAAAGCGATCGATCAGCGCCGGGCGTTGATCGCTCGGCACGCCGCCGTGGAACAGCACGTGCCCCCAGCCGCGCGACTGCAGGCGGCGAACGATCAGCTCGTGCGTGCGCACCCACTGGCTGAAGATCACCGCCTTCGCGCCGGGCTGCTCGAAAACCTCCTCCAGCACCGTCATCAGCTCGTCGGCCTTGGTGCCGTGATCGGTTTCGTGATCGAGCAGGTAGGTGCTGTTGCATGACATGCGCATGTTCTGCAGCGCGCAGGTCAGCACCCGCTGGTCCACGTCGGACAGGAAGCCGTTCTTGCGCCAGCGCTTCACGATGCGCGCCACGGTGTCGCCGTTCTCGGTGTGGTGCACCAGCTGCTGCTCGGTCATCGGCACGAACAGCGTGTTGTCGATGCGCTCGGGCAGTTGGTCGAGCACCTCGGCCTTGCGCCGGCGGATCATGATGGGCGCCAGCGTCGCGCCGATGCGGTCGAGTTCGCGGTAGCCGACCACGCGGCCGGCCTCGTCGCGCTGCTGGTGGTTCTCGAGCAGGCGCCAGGTGGGGCCGAGCCGGTGCTGGTCGACGAACTGCACGATGGAGATCAGCTCTTCGAGCCGGTTCTGCAGCGGCGTGCCGCTGAGCACGATCGCATAGGCGCTCACGATGCGCTTGAGCGAGCGCGCCGCGACGGTATTCCAGTTCTTGATGCGCTGCGCCTCGTCGACGATCACGACGTCGGGCGACCAGGCGTTGATCAGGTCGAGGTCGCGCGCGAGCGTTTCGTAGTTCGTGATCTTGGCCCACGCGTTCGCGTCGGCAACATTGGCGTACTGCTGCCGGCGGGCGGCATGCAGGCCGTGGATGACCTGCGCGCCGCGTCCGCTGAAGCGCGCGATCTCACGCTGCCACTGGTGCTTGAGCGACGTGGGGCACACGACCAGCACCCGCTCGGCACCGCAGTGTCGGCTGAGCAACTCGGCTGCGGCGATCGCCTGGATGGTCTTGCCCAGGCCCATGTCGTCGGCGATCAGCGCGCGCCCCGCCGTCGCCGCGAACAACGCGCCTTCGGCCTGGTAGGGATAGAGCCTGGTCTTCAACAGCTTCAACAGCTTGGCGCTCTTCGCGCCCTTCGGGTAAGCCTCGGCGAGGATGTTGCGCCGCGCCGCATCGTCTCGCATCCGGGCCACGAAGGCCCGTGCGTCGTCGTAGCAGCGCACGTCATGACCGGCTTTCGACGCGGCGCGCAGAAACGCCTCGATGTCGACCGCGCCCCCGGCGTGACCGTCGAACATCCGGCGCCCTTGTTGCGCGAGCGCCGCGGGACAGTCGGTGCCGGCGCGAAAGCGCAGCCGGCGCGCGCCTGCGTAGTGCAGGTAGACCTCGCTGTACGGCGGATGGAAGCCGCGCTTGAGCGCCGCCTTGCCGCCGCGCCGCGCTTCCAGCCGCGCGAGCGTGAACTCGATGTGCTTGCAGGTCCCGAGGTCGTTGGTCGCGAAGTCGGCGCAGGAGCAGAAGTTCTCGCCCACGCCGGCGCCGCGGATCGCGACGCGGTAGCGTCCGCCGGTCTGCGGGTTGGCGACTGCGAATTCGGAGAACACCGGTTCGTCAGAGAGCCGTTCGAGCTTGAACGACTGCTCGCGGCCGAACTGGCGCCGCAGCTCGGCTTGCCAATCTTCGGCCGACATCGCCTCGGGCTTGCGCGTTCGGGACAGGCGCGGCGGGGCCGGCGTGCGGCGCGCGGCCCGGGCCGTGCTGGATGCGTTGGACGTGGACTTGGGGGCCATGCGATCGGGGGGGCGGAACCTGGAGGCCTTCGGGGGCTGGATTGTCGTTCAACCGCGGCTCGGCAGGAGTTCAGACTCGAGGGTCGTAGAGAAAGCGGCGCACCTTGAGAGCCGCGATGCGCCGGGCGTCCGGATGCGCCGGATTAATCAGCACGTTGTCCTCGTCGACGATGATGACCGAGGGAATGGCCAGCAAAGCGGTCCGGCTCGACTTCAGCCAAGCGGACCCCGCGACGCGCGACACCAAGCCTTCCGGGATTGCATCCCACCCGATCGCAGGCGGGCGACTCAGGGTCTCGCGCGCCGCCCACACGTCATCGGGCACGTCGATTCGCACGAGATACCGATTCCAGGGCAGCCCGGCTCCTTTGCCGAAGTGAGCCCGCGTCTCCCAGGCTGCCAGGGAGATCGACGTGGACGTGTAGGTCACGTGTTCGCCGGCGTGGTTGCAGCGCGCGCCCTTGTGGGCAGCCCCCTTCCCTGCCATGTCCTGCGCCGTCCACAGCGGCGTGTCGGCAGCGATGCGCCACAAGCTGACTGTCACGCGGGCAACCCGCCTCTCATGCGCTCGAGCACTTGCTCGACGGCACGCTGCCCCTCAGGATTGCGCAGCATTTCCGCGGGCGTCTTGCCGCCCAGCTCGGAAAGCGGCTCGCCCATCCACTGCGCCACCCAGCGTTCGAGGTCGAAGTCCTTCAGCTGCTCCGGATCGCCGCTTTCTTCGAGCAGCCGGCGCAGCGTTGCGGCCACGCGCAGGAAGCCCATCACACGGTGCCCCGCCACATCGGGCAAAGGCTCGTTCGCTTCTTCCTTGCGACGGAAGGTTGTCTGCGACACGCCGATCATGTCCATGACATGGGTGGCGGCCTCACCCGTCGCACCAGCGATCACGTTTACCAGGTAGGTCGGCACGCCTGCCTCGACGGCGTCGAACAGGATCACCCCGGGTGACTCGATGACCCGGCTGACGAGTTCATGAAAGACGCGGCGCCATTCCTTGGCGCTGGCGTTCTGCCTCTTGATCTGCACGACCCAGAACGTTCGCGGATCGTTGACTGCAGCTCGGCCGCGGGCCGGACCGGAGTGGCTTCTCCGGTACAGAATCGTGTCTTCGGCAGCGGTGCTCATAGGTCATCCATTCGGCGCGTTGAGAACAGCCAAATGGTACTCCGCTGCGCCGTGGGTCCAACGCTTCACGGACCGCTGCAGTCCGTGCGGGTTGCCGGCGAACGACCGGCATCGTCTATTGGTGTACTACAATTCGTCCCTATATACACAGGAGTGCGCCATGACAGCCGCCACCAAGCGCGTTCGCGCAAACCCGGTCAAGCCATTGCCGCAGAGGAGCGTCCAGCGCTCCAAGCTCGAGTTCTACAGGACACCTGCCGCGAAGACCGTGACCGTTGCCAAGGCCAAGGAGGGTGAGCGGCACCCCTACCAGACCTCCCGCGCGGTGGTGATTTCGTACAGCCCCACGCACGGCGTCGACTCCTTCGTGCAGCGCATCTCTGAAGCCACACCCATGGAGCTCGTCGACGTCGAGCGTCACGGCGTGAAGGGCCGCTTCATCAAGGACTTCTCGAAAAAGATCGGCGTCTCTGCAGTTCGGTTCTACGAGATCCTCGGGGTACCCAAGGCGACCGTCGAGAAGCGGTCCGCCGAAGGCACGGAGATCACCGGCGCCGGCGGACAAGCCGCGGTCGCGATGGCGAAGCTGCTCGCCAAGGCCCGCGAGATCGTGGACAACTCGACTTCGCCGGCGGCCAAGGACTTCGACGCAGCGAAGTGGCTCGGTCAGTGGATCGAGCGTCCGCAGCCGGCGCTGGGCGGCCGCAAGCCGGCTGAACTGATCGGCACCCCAACGGGCGCAGAGATGGTTTCACGGCTTCTCGGCTCCATCGAGAGCGGCGCCTACCAGTGATCCTCTGGCGGATCGCCGCGGAGACGCGCCACGACCCGGCCACCGACCTCAGCGGCGCCGGCGCGGCCAGGAACCCGGGGCGCTGGAACGAAGACGGTCAGCCGGTGCTCTACACCGCGCCGACGATCGCCCTCGCGGTTCTCGAAACGGCCGCGCACATCGACGCCGCCGGCCTCCCGCTGAACCGGTTCCTGGTACGGATCGACGTACCCGATGCCGCATGGGCCGCGCGGGAGGCGTTGAGCGCGTCCGCGCTGCCTCCGGCATGGGCCGCGATCCCGGCCGGCAAGGCGAGCATGACCATCGGTGCCGAATGGCTTCGATCGTCACGATCGCTGGTTTTGGTGGTGCCTTCGGTGATCGTCCCGGAGGAGCCGACCACGCTGATCAACCCTGCGCATCCGCATGCCCGCAAGCTCGCCGCGACGGTCGTGCGCGCCTTCGAGTACGACCGGTTGTTCCGAGGCCCTTGACCCCACGCAAGCTACGCCGCGAGACGCAGGTGATGAGGCGCCGCAGCCTCCATCGGTAGCCAAGGATCGCAGTCGGATCCGGGAAACTCGGCACGCAGGAAGTCAAGCACCGCCCGGACCACGGCCGGGACTTGCTTGCGGCTGGGGAGGCAGGCGAATACCGACACATCGAACAGCCGCCAGTCGCCGAGCACGCGCTGAAGCCGCCCCTGTTCAAGATCACCTTGCACCGCAAAACTCGGCAGCGCGGCGATGCCCATGCCGGCCAATGCGCCGGCACGGATCAGTTCCGCGTTGTGGCTGCTGAGCACGACACGCTCGGGAACGACCTCGACGGTCGTGCCCCTTTGCCGGGCATCGAGGTTCCCCGCATTCGTCATGGCAAACGCCCGTGGCATGCGGCCGAGCGACGCGATGAGCAGCGCGTGCCTGGCCAAGCCGACGGGGTCCTTCGGTTGACCGTGTCGGCGCAGGTACTGCGGCGCCGCGCACAGCACCACCTGCGACGTCGCGAGCGGGTGGGCGATGAAGTCGCCGTCGAGACCGCCTGCTCGGACAACGATGCTGATGTC
>DATKCI010000195.1:0-10216 GCA_035513255.1 Piscinibacter sp.
GGATGTGTCCGCCTGGTACGCGCTCTATGGCCCCGCGGGCCTGGCCAGCGACGTGGCGAGCAAGTATCGGAGCGCGCTCGCCAGCCGGCTGGTCGCCCCCGGCATCGAGGACCGCATGCGCAAGCTCGGCTTCGTCGCCGCGCCGAGCGCGCCCGCCGAACTGGTGGCGCTGCGGCAGCGCGAGGCCGCATTCTGGGGGCCCGTCGTCAAAGCTTCCGGGTTCACGCCCGAAGACTGAAGGCGCACGCGCCTTGCGCGTGCGCGATTCGCAATAAGTTCTCGCGGCAGTGATCTGGCGTGCGCAGCGCGCGCGCTGCGTCGTGCCAGCACCACCAGCGCCAAGCCGAAACTAATCCATAATGCGAATCATTCCCATGTCAGCCGTCCCGCCATGCCCAACCGCATCCACATCGCCGGCCGCATTGCCGCCAGCCTGCTGGGGGGTTGGGCCTTCGTTTGGGGCTTCACCGCACTGACCATTGCCGGCCAGGTGGCGATGGGGCAGCCGTACAACGAGGCGCACACGGCCTCGATGCTGCTGGCCTTCCTGGTCTTCCTCGTCGTCTTCTGCTGGTCGTTTGCCGCGGCCAGCCTGGCCCGGGTGTGGACGGTGTTGGCCGGCGGCGCGGCGCTGATGACCGGCGCGGCCTGGCTCGTGCAGTCATCACTCACCTGATCGAAGGTCCGCCCGATGTTCTCCAGCTTTCGCCTCTCCATGACGTGGCTGCACACCTGGTTCGGCCTGGTGCTGGGTTACGTGCTGATGGTCTGCTTCTTCTTCGGCTCGCTGTCGGTGTTCGACCGCGAGATCGACCGCTGGTCGATTCCGGAGTCGCGCTTCGAGCCGCAGCCGATGCCGTCGTTCGACCACGTGCTGCTGCCCATTTTTGCCAAGCTGCAGCCCGACGCCGAGCACTACGCCGACGAGATGGCGAGGCTGATGGACCCGAGCAAGGGGCCCATCCCCCCGCGAGAAAGTCTGAAAGCCGAGGAGTACTGGGCCTACACGACTCACCGCGACCCGGTGCTGCGCATGGGCGCCGGCTTCGGCGTGCCCCACCCGGTGGACCCCGACGGCCACAACCACGTGCACGGCGACGTGACCATCGATCCCCGCAGCGGCAAGTTTCTGCCGGGCGAGCCGATGAAGCTCGGCAGCGAGTTCTTCTACCCGATGCACTACAGCCTGCACCTGCACTGGAAGGACCTGGGCCACTGGATCGTCGGGGTGGCCGCGCTGGCGCTGCTGGCCGCGCTCGTCAGCGGCGTGGTGATGCACCGCAGGATCTTCCGCGAGTTCTTCACGTTCCGGCCGAAGAAGCACACGCAGCGCAGCGCACTGGACCTGCACAACCTGACCGGCGTGGTCGCGCTGCCCTTTCACTTCTTCTTCGCCTTCACCGGCCTGGTGATCTTCGCCGCCCTCTACCTGCCCGTCGGCGAGACCATGCTCCGGCCGCTGGCCCATGCGCACGAGGCGGTCGAGGCCGCGCGCACCGGGCTGCCGCACCAACCCGCCGGCGTGGCCGCGCCGCTGGCCTCGGTCGATGCGATGGTGCTCGAGGCCAAGCGCCGCTGGCAGGCGCGCGGCATGCCGGGCGAGGTGGGTTTCCTGACCCTCACCCACGTGGGCGACAAGAACGGCTACGTGAGCATCTTCCGCGCCGGCAGCGACCGCGTGGCGCTGGTCGGGCAGGGTCTGCATTTCGAGGCGGCCAGCGGCAAGGTGCTGCGCGAAGAACCCCCGCCCACCGCCGTGACCGGGATCAACGAGTTCCTCACCGGCTTGCACCTGCAGCACTTCGAGCACTGGCTGCTGCGCTGGCTGTACGTGCTGGGCGGACTGGCGGGTTGCGCGTGCATCGCCACCGGATTCGTCTTCTTCGTCGAGAAGCGCAAGAAACAGCACGCGAAGGCCGGCATCAGCGGCAGTCGCTGGGCCGATGCGATGGCGGTCACCACCGTCACCGGCATGCTGAGCGCGACCGCGACGATCCTCGTCGTCAACCGCATCCTGCCCGCCGTCCTGCCGGAGCGCGGCGACTGGCAGGAGTACAGCTTCTGGGCTGCGTGGCTGCTGGCGATGGGCCATGCGTTCTGGCGCTCGGCGCCGGTGCTGCAGGCTCGCATCTCGCCTGCATGGCGCGAGCAGTGCTGGGCCGTGGCGGTGTTGGCCGTGCTCGCCGTGCTGCTGAACTGGGCCACCACCGGCGATCATCTACTGAAGACGGTGGGGCAGGGCTTCTGGCCGGTGGCCGGGCTGGACCTGGCGCTGCTGGGCAGCGCCGGCCTGGCCGTGATCGTCGCGCTCAAGCTGCGCCGGCGCGAGCAGGGCGCAGCGCAGGAGGCGGACCGGGTTTCCCTGCCCGGCGCCACGGTGTCAGGGAAGATGGTCCATGGCTGAGGCGGACGTGTCGAAGGCGTTGTGGTTCTTGCTGGCCTACCTGTCTTGCGTGCTCGGCCTCGGATGGATTGCGCTGGCGATGGAGCCGCACTGGCAGCAGGTGCGTGACGAGCAGAGAAGGGCGCGCGGCGTGGTGCACACCCTGCGCGTGCTGGGCGTGGTGGGCGTCGTGTTGTCGCTCTGGATTTGCCTGCGCGCCGACCATGTGTCGATGGCGGCCCTGGTGTGGGTGATGATGCTCGCCGCCGCCGCGCTGACGGTGGCGTTCACGCTGAGCTGGCGGCCGGCGCTGCTCGCGCCGCTGGTCTGGTGGGTGCGCGAGCGGCACGCGCATCGCGAATGACTACCTCTCGTGTGACGGAGCTGATTGAACACGGCTCGGCGACAGCCCGAACAGCCGTCTGGGCGGCCACTTCACACAGGCTTCACGCTCGGTTCACCGCCGAAGGCGACAGTGCGCTCCGTTGCAGGAGCGTGCATGAAACCGAACTCCCTCGTTCTCAAGGTCCTGGCGATCGTCGCGATCACCGTCGTGCTGATGCTCGCGCTGGGCCGCATCGGCGGCCTCGTCGAAGAACGGCAGATGCGCTCGCGCGAGGCGCAAGACAGCGTCGAGCAAAGTCTGGCCGGGCGCCAGTCGCTGCTCGGCCCGGTGTTGCTGAGCGCCCGCGTCGAGGAATGGGACACCAGCGTCGGGGAAGGCAAGGACCGCAAGACGGTGACCGAGCGGCGCGAGTTCCTGCTCGCCGCCACGCCGCGGCAGTTGGCGGTGCAGGCCGGCGCAACGATGGAGCCGCGTTACCGCGGCCTGTTCAAAGTCAACACCTCTGTCGCTGTTTCTGGGATGCCGAGAATGGGAGCGTGAGCGATGCCTCAACTTCTTGAACAATTCATGTAGAATTCTTCGAATTATTCACTAGGAATTCGATTGGGGACCAATCTGTCCTTTTCTGGCGACGGCTTGGGTCGTGACATCGAGCGTGCACTGGCAGGGGGTCCGAGAACAGCGGCGCAACTCACCGCGGCTCTGGGAATCAGCCAGCCAACGCTTTCGCGAGCTATTCGAGCACTGTCGCAATCCGTGACCAGCTTCAGGGTGACAGGGCAGAGGACGCCGCTGTACTCGCTGCTGCGACAGCTGCCGATGGGCCTCAACCCACGCCAGCGCATCTACCGATATCTCAGCAAGGGCCACATACGGCCGTTCGCAGATGTCGAGTTCCTGGTAGGCGGCGGCACCCTGGAAAGGGCCGGCAACGCCACCACGCTGTACGAGGGACTGCCGCCCTACATGGCATTCGCCGCGCCATCGGGCTTCCTCGGACGCAAGCTTGCTCAGGAAGCGGCCCGCTCCCAACTGTTCCCTGCAAGCCTCAAGGACTGGAGGGACGAGCATCGGGTCGCATACCTGTTCACCCAGGGACTGAATCTGCCGGGCAATCTGGTGTTCGGGGATGCCCCGCTGCAGAAGGAGATGGAACTCCGCGCCGCGGCGCCGATTCCTGCTGCCGAGAAACTTGCGCACTACGTGGCGATTGCGTCGGCCCTCAAGGCGTCTGCATATGGCTCGAGCGCCGGCGGCGAGCAGCCGAAGTTCCTCAGCCTGACCGAGGACTCTGGCCACGTCATCGTGAAGTTCGCCAAGTTCGGCAGTCGGATGGCGGAGCTGCTGCCGCTCGAGCACCTTGCCCTGCGCGCGCTGGAAGAAGTCGGGGTGCCGGCGGCGCCGACGCAGCTGCTGGCCGCAGGCGACTACGTCTTCCTTGAGGTCGCGCGCTTCGACCGGGTGGGACTGACCGGTCGGATCGGAATGCTTTCGGCCGGCTCTGTCGACGACGAGTTCTTTGGTCTGCGCGACTCATGGCCGGAGTTTGCGGCGCGCTGCGAGCAGGCGAAGTACCTGCCGCCGGGCGACGCCCGGCTCATCGACACCATGGCGGCTTTCAGCGAACTCATCGGCAACACCGACAGGCACTTCGAGAATATTTCGCTGCTCATCGACGAGGACGGCGAGTACAAGGGCATCGCGCCGGCCTACGACATCCTGCCAATGCGCTACGCGTCCATCGGAGGGGGGGTGGACCCGGACCTCACGGTCATCGAGCCAAAGATCGGCACTATCGGCCCCAAGCCAGAAATTTGGGAGCGGGCGGCCCGGGCCGCTGAGCGCTTCTGGCTATCGGCGCAGTCGGAAGCCCTGACGGCGCCGTTGTCGCCAGAGATGAGGAGGTTGGCTGAGCAGAACCTGGAGGTCGCGAAGACATTCGCTGCGCCCCTCTTGTCGGCGTGACCCAGGAGTCAAGTCCAAGACTTGACCCCGAGCTCTCTTCCTCACGAGGCGCACCGGGAGGCGTTGCGAAGAGTGGGAACGTTGGCCGCGATGGAGGGGCCACTCCGAGTCAGCGTGAAACCAGATGCTGAGTAGCCAAAGCGCATGAGTCTCATGCTTGTACCCACGCATCGTGTGGTCGCCAATACCGATTGGACCGGCGTTACCACCTGCCCGAGGTTGCGCGCCATGCATGACAGCGGCTGGCAAAACGCGCGCCGCGCAGTGGGGTCGCGCAGATGCGGGTGCACGACCTGCGCGACACGGCTGCTTGCCGACTGCGAGCAGCGGGCGTCTCGGCCGAGGACCGTTCAGCGCTGCGCGGCCACGCCGAACATTCGATTTCCGGGGGCATTGCGCGAGTGCCGACGTCGGGCGCCTCGTCAAGCTGGCGAATCTCGTGCTGAACCGCAAGGAGACGCGTACTGTGCTGTAGGCATCCGTCAAGTCGGCTCGCATGTCTGTCTCGACAGCAGCCGTTTGATCCGACTCAGCAGATCTTGCGTTGCGAACGGCTTGGTCATGTAGTCATCCGCGCCGAGCGCAAGCCCTTTGCGCGCCTCGATCTCCCCACCCATTGCCGTCAGCATGAGGATGCGAACGTGGCGCCAGGTCGGGCTCTCGCGGATGCGCTCGCACACGTCGTAGCCCGAGAGCCTGGGCATCATGACGTCCAGCAGCAGCAAGTCCGGCACGTGACGCCGCATGGCATCCAGTGCTTCCTGGCCATCGTGCGCCACAACCACCTGGTAGCCCGCTTGCTCAAGAAGGTACTGGAGCGAAACGACGATTGTCTGATCGTCGTCAGCAATGAGGATTGACTGCATGAGGCGGCAATCGGTTCAGGACTGGGGATCGTAGTGAAATCGTCCGCCGCTCGGACCTCGGGTTAACGTGCATCGACGAGCAGTGTGCACGCATATTGAGCCGACCTATGGATTCGACCACTGCTGTCCAAGACTGCTGCGGCGCGAGCGGTCAGCTTGTGGCTCCTTCGTTGTCCGGCGGGAACCAGGACTCATCGCACGACGAGGGCATGACCACCGCACCCCCGTTGTACGCCGACGCCGTATCGCGATTCCTGCTCAACCCCTGAAGAAGATCATGGCGCAGTCACCGGCCGGCAGTGAAATTCGTCAGCGCTGCAACACCAGGGTCTTGTCGACGGCCCATTCGCCAATCTGTCGCCCGTGCCTCAGCCCCTTTTCGACCGCGTCGCGGAAATGAAAGCCCACGTAGATCCTGGACTCGCCATTCTCGTCGGCGGCCTGGGCAAAGCCGCTGAAGTTGCGTTGGAGCGCGTTGGCATCGTTGCAGTTGCTGCCCGCCGGCAGACTCAGGCTGCAGGCGCTGAAGGCGATGTTGTCGCGGCCGAACACGCGCTTCATGACCTGGGCTGCCGCTGCGCCCTCCACCGCATGCGCTGACTCGTATTCGGGGATCGGCGGCGTGGGCTGCAGCGACATCCAGGCCGCGTCGGCCGTCGTGCCCGGGTTGCCGTCGTCCGCGGCCGCGCGGATCGCCGTCACCGGCCGCCAGAAGCGATAGTGGAACTTGGTGGAGAAGCTCGCGATGTAGCCGTCGGCCAGCGCGATGTTCAGCAACCCGAACAGGCGAGCGTTCTGCCAGGGATCCAGGCCCTGCGTCGCGCTCACGCTGCGGGCGATGCGGTTCCACGCCAGTGGCGAGCTCTCCACCCAGAAAAGCGCGATCTCGGTCTGCTCGGCACTGCGTGCGCTCGGTGCGCTCACGCCGTCGCCGCCGAGCCGGCGCACCTCTTCGACATCCGCGGCGTACTTGCGACAGCCGTCGGCATTGTTCGGACGCTTGCCGCCGCAATCGACCGCCAGTGGCGGCCCGGGACGGAACTGCGCCGCGCTCTGCAGCGCGAACGGGCTCACCTGGCCCCAACCGGCGGCGAAGGCAATCGGCGGCGAGCCCGGCGTGAAGCGCCACTCGCCGGGTGCGGTGCCTTGTGGAAAGTTCGGATCGACGAGCGGGGTATCCGAACCGTCGTTTGCACGGCGCGCGATGATCGCGGCAGCCGCCGCCTGGCCGAGTGCGATCCCCTGCGTCTTGGCCGTCCCGTCGGCGATCGCGGCGAGCGCGCTGGCGTAGTCGGCCTCGGCGTGCGCGATGCCGTCGCTGGCGCATTGCGGCGGAAAGGGGGCGCCGATGAGCGCGATCTGGCTCACGAGCACCCCCCGCGCGGCGGCGGCGACCGCCGCCTCTGGCGAGGTGCCGGCCGGGGCCGTCGCGTCGTAGGCATAAGGGCGCGATCGGCGCTGGATGGCGTTGAGTGCATCGTGCACCGCCAGGTGCAGCATGGCGTACAGACGCGACTCGTGCAGTGGATCGTCGCTGGGCGCGATGCATGCGGCCAGCGCCGCGGCGCCGGCGTTGGCGTTCCAGTCGGTGACGGAGTCTGCGCGGACCATGGTGGGTGCGGCGCACAAGCTCAGCACGCCGAGGGAGATCGAAGACAGGGCTTGTTTCACTTTCAGCTCCTCGCGCCGCGACCTGCAGCGCTGGACGCAAGCTTGGTCGCAGGCAGGCGCATGAGCCAACGCACGGCGACGGCCGCGGCAAAGCGTGGTGCAGGAGAGGCAGGAGATCGACGGCGTCTGAGGTCGCGTTGGGTCGCGACGAGCGAGCCCGGACGGTTTCGTCGGCTGCATTGACGGCTTCGCACTCCGAGTTGCCGCTTTCGTCGCTGCCCTGCCTGCCGTACGATGCAGCGGGACGAAGATCGCACCGGGAAGTCCGACCATGAGTACCGCGATCGAGCAGGGATACTGGCAACGCGTGCGCGCCGGCTTGAGCTGGCCCGCCTTCGGCACGATCATTCTGCTCGCCTGGCTGGTGTCCACTCAGGTCCTGTTCCAGCCTCATCTGTTCGAGATGTGGGAGCTGCCCGACATCGCCCAAGGCTGGGCCAATTTCTTCGGCGAGGTGTCGGTCATCGGCGTGCTGATGTGGCTGTCGGTGGTGGCCGCCGAGCAATGTCGGCTCCGGAAAACCCTTGCGCGCGGCGCGCTGCTCGCCACGGCCATCGTCGCGCCCGTGCTGCTGGCAGTCTGGCTGATCACCTGGCAGTACTCCGGCCAGTGGTGGCCGGCGGCGCCGGCGGCAGTGCTCGGCGAGACCCTGAAGTATTCGATGCTCGGCGGCTTTGTGTACGCAGCACGCGCGCTGCAGCACCACGCCGAACGTGCCAACGCGCAGGCCTTGACACTCGACGCCGCGCGGCGTGAGCTCGAGCGCGAAGCGTCCGAGGCGCAGCTGCAGCTGCTGCAGGCCCAGATCGAGCCGCACTTCCTCTTCAACACGCTGGCCAACGTGCGGCGCCTTTATCGCAAGCACCCTGCCGCCGGCGCGCAGACCATCGACAACCTGATGACCTATCTGCGTGCCGCGCTGCCGCAGGTGCGGCGCGCCGAGTCGACGCTTGGCGAAGAGTTCGATCTGGCGCGGGCCTATCTGCAGCTCTTTCAGGTGCGCATGGGGCCGCGTTTGCGCTTCATCATGGATCTGCCGCCTGCATTGCGCGGCCTGCGCTTTCCACCCATGGTCCTGGTGACGCTGGCCGAGAACGCCATCAAGCACGGGTTGGCGCCGGCCGACTTGGGCGGCACGGTGCAGCTCACTGCTCGACTCTTCGGCGGGACGCTCGAGGTCAGCGTCGCCGACGATGGCGTGGGTTTCGGCGCCGACACCGGTGGCCACGGCGTAGGGCTGGTGAACATCCGCCGCCAGCTGTCCGCGCGCTTCGGCGAACAATCGTCGCTGTCGCTGGAGCAACGCGAAAGCGGCGGCGTGATCGCGCGGCTGACGCTGCCGTGCAGCGACGCGCCGCGAGATGCGGTGTTCCGCGCGGCGGATGCACTGCGCGCATGAGGATGCCGGCAATGGCGCATGTGCCGAGGCTGATCCTGCCGCTCGAGCCTGCCGCACGGCCGGTGTCGGCATCGGGCTGGCGAACCCAGCTCGCGATCGTGTCCGGACTGCAGATGGCGCACCTGCTGTTCGAGTCGGTTCGCACCGACCATGCGATGCTCTTCGCCGGCTTGCTCGACTGGATGGCTTACAAGGGCGACGAGTCGATCCGGCTGTCAATCAATGTCTTGGCAACCGTGGTGGCGCTGCAATACATCGATCGCCGAGGAAAGCCGCGTCCGCATCGCACGCCCGCGGCCCTGCTGGCGATGATGGCGGCCGCGCTGGCCAGTGCCGCGGTGGCGTCGTTCATCGACGCTGGAGGTGGAGTGCGGGCTGGTGCAAAGCTACGTCCGCCTGCTTCGCGGCGCCGGCGCAGCGACCATCGAGCTGGACGTCCGGCTCCCCCCTGACCTCGCGACGGCGGGCTTTCCGGCCGGCGTGCTGTTGCCGCTGTTGACGGGCCCGGCCGGCACAGGTCGACGCATCGCGCTCGATGCCAGTGCTCGGGACCAGGCCGTGTGTGTGCATGTCAGCGACACCAACACGCCCGCCCGCGCCACGCTGGAGCGCTTGCAGCACTCGTTGTCAGCCTTGTACGGCGAACGCGGAAAGCTGCGCCTGGTGCCCCAGGGCGGCGGCGAACGAATCGAGTTGGAGGTGCCCCTTGAACCTGCCTGACCGAGCGGGTGCCTCGAGGCTGCCCACCGCGGTGATCGCCGAGGACGAGCCGCTGCTGGCCGAAGAGTTGGCCGATCACCTCGCCGCGCTGTGGCCCGCGCTGCAGATCGTCGCGCGCGCCGGCGACGGCGTGGCCGCGCTGCACGCCGTGGAGGCGCATGTGCCGGACATTGCCTTCCTCGATATCCAGATGCCCAGGCTCACGGGCCTGGATGTGGCGCGCCAGATCGCGGGACGCTGCCACGTGGCATTCATCACGGCGTTCGACCAGCACGCTCTGGGTGCTTTCGAGGCCGGTGCCATCGACTATGTGATGAAGCCGCTCGTGCTGGCGCGGCTGGTGACGACCGTGCAGCGCCTGAAGGCGCGAGTTTCGCAGCCGCCCGTCGACCTGTCGCAGTTGCCGGGCCTGACCGACGCGCGCCCGAAAGCAGCGGCCAGTTTCCTGCAATGGATCCGCGTCTCGCGCGGCAGCTCGGTGCGCCTGCTCACGGTGGAAGAGATCTGCTACTTCAAGGCCGATGCCAAGTACACGCTGGTCGTCACCGCCGACTCGGAGTCGCTGATCAAGAAGACCATCAAGGAACTCATCGCCGATCTGGATCCGAACATGTTCTGGCAGATCCATCGCTCGGTGATCGTCAATGTGCGCGCCATCGACAGCGTGATGCGCGCAGGCAATGGCGAACTCGCGGTGCGCTTGAAGCAGCGAAGCGAGACCCTGGCGGTGAGCGAGCACCATCACCACCTCTTTCGGCAGATGTGACTGGAGGACGTCCCATGAAGAAGTCGATGCGATGCGATTGCGGCGTGGCGCAGGGCAGCCGCCGCGAGGCCTTGATGTGGCTGGCCGCGCTGGGAGTCGG
>DATKCI010000196.1:0-13091 GCA_035513255.1 Piscinibacter sp.
GTGGGCGCGCAGTTCCGCCTGCCCTACGTGCACGTGCTGGTGAACAACTCCTACCTCGGCCTCATTCGCCAGGCGCAGCGCGGCTTCGACATGGACTACTGCGTGCAACTGTCGTTCGAGAACCAGAACATCCCCGAAAGCGCCGGCGAGTTGCGCGGCTACGGCGTGGACCACGTGGCCGTGGTCGAAGGCCTGGGCTGCAAGGCGATCCGCGTGACCGACCCCGAGAAGATCGAGGGCGCCCTGCGCATGGCGCAGGCCATGGCGTTCAGCCACCGCGTGCCGGTGGTCGTGGAGTGCGTTCTGGAGCGCGTGACCAACATCGCGATGGGCACCGAGATCGACAAGATCAACGAGTTCGAAGCCATCGATTGCCGGCACCCGCAAGGCACGCAGGGCCTGGAATTGGCGGGCTTGCTGGACTGAGCTTGGGAGGCCGCGAGGATTGGGTAGCCCGGATGAAATCCGGGGACGGTCTTCGCCGGCGTCCCGACCCCGGATTTCATCCGGGCTACGAATCTGCGAACACATCACTGGAGAAAACGATGCCGCGCTTTGCCGCCAACCTGACCATGCTGTTCAACGAGGTGCCGTTCCTCGACCGCTTCGAACGTGCCGCCAAGGCCGGCTTCAAGGCCGTGGAATTCCTCTTTCCCTATGCGCATCCCGCCGCCGAGATCAAGGCGCGCCTGGACGCCAACGGCCTCACGCTCGTGCTGCACAACCTGCCCGCGGGCGACTGGGACGCCGGCGAGCGCGGCATCGCCTGCCTGCCGGATCGGCGCGCCGAGTTCCGCGAGGGGGTGGCGCGCGCGATCGACTATGCCGGCGCGCTGGGCGTGAAACAGATCAACTGCCTGGCCGGCAAGACACCCGCGAACGTGAGCACGGCGCAAGCCGGGGACACCTTCGTCGCGAACCTGCGCTACGCCGCCGGTGAACTCGCGAAAGCCGGCGTGAAGCTGCTCATCGAACCGATCAACACCTTCGACATCCCGGGCTTCCACCTCTGCCGCACCGAGCAGGCGATCGCCGTCATGGACGCCGTCGGTTCCGACAACCTGTTCCTGCAGTACGACCTCTACCACGCACAGCGCATGGAAGGCGAGCTGGCCGCCACGCTCGAGCGCCACCTGCCGCGCATCGCGCATGTGCAGCTCGCCGACAACCCGGGGCGCCACGAACCGGGCACGGGCGAAATCAACTACGCCTTCCTCTTCGCGCACCTGGACCGCATCGGCTACCGCGGCTGGGTCGGCTGCGAATACAAGCCGGCCGGCACGACCGAAGCGGGCCTCGGCTGGCGCCAGCGCCTCGCCGTCTGACCCATCCCATTCCGGAGAACCACAGACATGACCACACAACCCCTGAAGATCGGCTTCATCGGCCTGGGCATCATGGGCGCGCCCATGGCCGGCCACCTCATCAAGGCAGGGCATCAGCTCTTCGTGTACACACTCGGCAAGCTGCCGCCGGCCATCGCCGAGTCCTCGGCCACTGTCTGCACCCACGCCCGCGGCGTGGCGCAGCGCGCCGACATCGTCTTCATCATGGTGCCCGACACGCCGGACGTGGACGCCGCGCTGTTCGGCGAGACCGGCGTGGCCTCGGGCCTCTCGGCCGGCAAGACGGTGGTCGACATGAGCTCCATCTCACCGATCGCCACCAAGCAGTTCGCCCAGCGCATCGCCGCGCTCGGCTGCGACTACCTCGACGCGCCGGTGTCGGGCGGCGAGGTCGGCGCGAAGAACGCCACGCTGTCGATCATGGTGGGTGGGTCGCAGGCCGCCTTCGAGCGCATCCGGCCGCTGTTCGAGCTGATGGGCAAGAACATCACGCGGGTGGGCGAGAACGGCGATGGTCAGACCGCCAAGGTGGCCAACCAGATCATCGTCGCGCTCAACATCGAGGCCGTGGCCGAAGCGCTGCTCTTCGCAGCGCGCGCCGGTGCGGACCCGGCGCGCGTGCGGCAAGCGCTGATGGGCGGCTTTGCGTCGTCCAAGATCCTCGAGGTGCACGGAGAGCGGATGATCAAGCGCACGTTCGAACCGGGGTTCCGCATCGGGCTGCACCAGAAGGACCTGAACCTCGCGCTCGAGACCGCCCGCACGCTCGGCATGTCCTTGCCCAACACCGCCACCGCGCAGGAGCTGTTCAACGCCTGCGTGGCCCATGGCGGCAAGGCCTGGGACCACTCGGCGATGGTGCGCGCCCTGGAGAAGATGGCCAACTTCGAGATTCCGGCGCAGTAGCGAGATCGCCCCTGTCGTGTTGCTCCCTCTCCCTCTGGGAGAGGGTTGGGGTGAGGGCCGCGCGTGCACAACCGCTTGTGTGTCACACAGGCCGCGCCCTCACCCTACCCTCTCCCAGAGGGAGAGGGGAAATCCAGGCACCGCCTGCTGGATCGCCACCTCCCACCGACTCTCCACCATGCACGCGATCGCTGATCCCCGCGCCCTCCTGCGCCGCATGTTCGATGCCGCCATCGCGTCGGCGCAACCTGCGCTGTGCGTGCCGCCGCATTTGCCCGAGCCGCCACGCGGCCGGCTGATCGTGATCGGCGCCGGCAAGGCCTCCGCCGCGATGGCGCGCGCGGTCGAAGACCATTGGCCGGGCCCGCTGTCGGGTCTGATCGTCACGCGCTACGGCTACGCCGTGCCGTGCGACCGCATCGAGATCGTGGAAGCGGCCCACCCCGTGCCCGATTCGGCCGGCCTCGTTGCGGCGCAGCGCATGCTGGCACTCGTGGGCGGGCTCACCGAAGACGACCTCGTGCTGTGCCTGATCTCCGGCGGCGGCTCCTCGCTGTTGCCGCTGCCGCTGCCCGGCCTCACGCTCGCCGACAAGCGGGCGGTCAATCGGGCGCTGCTCAGCTCGGGCGCCACCATCTCCGAGATGAACTGCGTGCGGCGCCACCTGTCGGCCATCAAGGGCGGGCGACTCGCCGCCGCCTGCCACCCGGCGCGCGTGCTCACGCTCGCGCTGTCCGACGTGCCGGGCGATCGTCCGATCGACATCGCCTCCGGCCCGACGGTGGCCGACCCCACGCATTGCGCCGACGCGATGGCGATCTTGCGACGCCATGCGATCGAGGTGCCGCGCGCGGTGCTCGACCTGCTGGAAAGCGGCCGCGGCGAATCGCCCAAGCCCGGCGACCCGCGGCTGGCCCGCGACGAGACGCGCCTCGTCGCCACGCCGCAGAGGGCGCTCGAGGCCGCGGCCGCCGTGGCACGCGAGGCCGGCATCGCGCCCGTCATCCTCGGGGACGCCATCGAAGGCGAGGCGCGCGACGTCGGCAAGGTACTGGCCGGCATCGCCTTGCAGGTCGCCGAGCGCGGCCAGCCCGTGCGCCCGCCGTGTGTGCTGCTGTCCGGCGGCGAAACCACGGTGACCGTGCGCGGCCAGGGCCGCGGCGGACGCAACGTCGAGTTCCTGCTGTCCCTCGGCATCGCGCTCGAGGGCCATCCGCAGGTGCACGCGCTAGCGGGCGACACCGATGGCGTCGACGGCCAGGAAGAAATCGCCGGCGCGGTGCTCACGCCCGACTCGCTGGCGCGTGCCTGGTCGCAAGGCCTTCGTCCGATGGAACGGCTCACCGACAACGACGGCCATGGCTTCTTCGGCGCGCTCGGCGACGCGGTGGTCACCGGCCCCACGCTCACCAACGTCAACGACTTTCGCGCCATCCTCATTCACGAGGCCGGCGCATCAAGGACCTGAAGACCATGCGCCGCATCCGAAATGCCAAGATCGTCGCCACGCTCGGCCCCGCCAGCTCGGACCTCGAGACGGTGCGCCGCCTGTTCCTCGCCGGCGTGGATGTATTCCGGCTCAACTTCAGCCACGGCAGCGCGGCCGACCACCGCTCGCGGGTGGAGATCATCCGCACGCTGGAACGCGAGACCGGCCGGCCGATCGGCATCCTCGCCGACCTGCAGGGTCCCAAACTGCGCGTCGGCACGTTTCCCGGCGGGCCGGTGCGCCTCGAGGCCGGCGCACGGTTCGACCTGACGCTGGCCGACGTGAGCGGCAACACCCGCGGCTGCAGCCTGCCGCATCCGGAGATCTTCGCGGCGCTCACGCCGGGGGTGGAGCTCCTCATCGACGACGGACGGGTGCGGCTGCGCGTGGACGAATGCACAACCGACCATGCAAAGACGCGTGTGCTGGTCGGCGGGGACGTGTCCGACCGCAAGGGCGTCAACGTGCCCGGCGTCGTGCTGCCGATCTCGGCGCTGACGCCGAAGGACCGGCACGACCTCGACACCGCGCTCGCGCTCGGTGCCGACTGGGTGGCACTGTCCTTCGTGCAGCGGCCCGAGGACGTGGCCGAGGTCAAGCGCCTGGTGGATGGGCGCGCCGGCATCGTCTCCAAGCTGGAGAAGCCCGCCGCCGTCGAGCGGCTGGAAGAGATTGCGGCGCTGTCCGACGCCGTCATGGTGGCGCGCGGCGACCTCGGCGTGGAGATGCCGGCCGAGCAGGTGCCCGCGATCCAGAAGCGCATCGTGCGCTGCTGCCGGCGCCTCGGCCGGCCGGTGATCGTGGCGACGCAGATGCTCGACTCGATGGTGGCGAGCCCGGTGCCCACGCGCGCCGAAGCGTCCGACGTGGCCACCGCCATCTACGACGGCGCCGACGCGGTGATGCTGTCGGCCGAATCCGCTTCCGGCCGCTTCCCGGTGGAAGCTGCCGGAATGATGGACCGCATCATCGGCCAGGTGGAAGGCGACCCGCTGTACCGCCAGCTGATCGACGCCTCGCACACCGCCGCCACAGCGGGCAACGCCGATGCGGCCGACGCGATCTGCTGCGCGATGCGCCACACGGTCGGGCTCGTGCATGCGGCCGTGGCCGTGACCTACAGCAGCTCGGGCGCCACCAGTCTGCGCGCGGCGCGCGAACGGCCCGAATCGCCGATCCTCAGCCTCACGCCGCACCTGTCCACGGCCCGGCGCCTGACGCTTGCCTGGGGCATCCATTCGGTGCACACGCGCGACGTGACCGATGCACAGGACATGGTCGACTGCGCCGCCGAGGCCGCACGCGCCGAAGGCATGGCCGACCCCGGCCAGGCGATCGTCGTGATTGCCGGCATGCCGTTCGGCACGGCGGGCACGACCAACCTGCTGCGCATCGCGACCGCGTAGGCCCAAGGTCCGCCTGCGAAGCTCGTGCGCTCGCTCCTGTCCCGCAGCTGCGCTCCAGATGCTCGCGGCCGACAAACGTTAGCGCGCCCGCTTCTTTGACGCGCCCTTGCTCGTTCGATCGGGTGACTGTTCGATCGCCGGCTTGGTGGCTGCCTGCTGCTTCTTCGATACAGAAGCGTTCAGGGCGATGGCCATCGCGGCTTCGCCGCTCAATAGATCACGCCAGCGCAGCTCGACTTCAGGCCTTCTCTTGCCTTTGCCAGTCAACCGAAATCCTTCGGGATCGACGGCCACGGTGTAGTCCACGCCGTCGACGGTGACTTGCCGCTTGAGTTCTTTGTCGAGGACGGTAGCCACGTGAGACGTACTCCTCTCTCTGAAACAGTGTGTGGATCGGATTCTGCTCTCGCGACCGCGAGTCCGCATGCGGGACCGGATCAGCTGAAGGACGTGGGTGCTCAGCGTGCGTCGTGACCCCACCGAACGGGCCAATACTCAGGTTCGCGTGGTTGAAATGGCTGTCCGCGACCAATAGGCGGGAGCATAATTTCTCCGCCCGCGAATCGCGAGTGGCACGGGACACCGGAAGGAGGTTGTTGCCATGGCTCTCTATCTGACGCGCTTCAGCTACACACCGGAAACGTGGGCTCGATTGACGAAAAACCCCGAAGACCGCCGCGAGGCTGCACGCAAGTACATCGAGTCAGTCGGCGGGAAGCTGCACGGCTTCTGGTACGCGTTCGGCGCGTACGACGGCTACACCCTCTGGGAAGCGCCTGACAACGTCTCGATGGCCGCAGTGGCGATCGCGATCGGCAGTGGTGGCGCGTTGTCGAAAATCGAGACGACGCCGCTGCTCACCGTCGAGGAGACCCTGGACGCCCTTGGCCGTGCGCGGTCGGTCGGCTACCGGTCACCCGGAGCGTAGGCGCCACCGTCCTCTGCCCGCGGCCATGACGCCGCGGGTGGCGCCGCACGAATACTCGTACTCGACGCGGAGTGCGCCGACTGTCCAGCAAGGGTGACTCACCCGATGAAGGAGTTCGACATGCTGGGAAACTGGGATGTAGCGGCCAATATCGCGGTCAAGAACCTCGAGACCGCGAAGCATTTCTACGAGGGCACGCTCGGCCTGAAGCCGATCGACGCGGAAGACGACGAGCTGATCGTCTACAAGAGCGGAAACTCGACGTTGAACGTCTACCGTTCGAAATACGCAGGAACCAACAAGGCGACCGCCGTGACATGGGTGGTCGGTGACGATGTCGAAGGCGTCGTGCGTGCGCTGAAGGCAAAGGGCGTGAGCTTCGAGCACTACAACGACATGCCCGGGGCGAAGCTCGAAGGCGACGTCCACGTCTTCGGGGACATGAAGGTCGTGTGGTTCAAGGATCCGGACGGCAACATCCTCAGTCTCGTCAATCAATGACGACTTTCGAAGGTGCATGACCGCAGTGCCGACGAAGGCAGTAGGTGGCGGTCGATGACGAGGGCGGGACGAATCGGCTAACCCGGTGCCGGCGCATGTTCCGCCTGAACTCGTTCTGCTGACCGCCGCCGCAGCGCACTGACAGTATGCAAACGCGGCTCCTGTCGCCGGTCAAACTAGGGCCGCAGCCACCTTCTTATCGGAATGTCCGCTCTTCAGCGCCTCGTACGACCGCTTGAGTTAAGGCTTGACAGACTGGGTGCGGCCGGTCGCTCGCGCCAGGTGAGAGGCGGCTATCGGCAAGACCGGCCATTCCGGTGAAGGATATGCGAATGTTCGCGACACCTCGGAACCGGTCGCCCGTCCCAAACGTTTGGATTCGCCGTCCGAGCCCGACCCATGACCGACTCCATCGTCTGCGAATCGGTGCTCCCGACCCTCTGAAATCGGGGTCAAGGCCGACGGGGGCGGCCGGTGGTCGGGACAGGCGTGCGACTATGCCCGCGTGAACAGTCCGTCCCCCCTCTCCCGCGCGACGTGCGTGCGCTGCCTGCGCCCGCAGGCGACCTGCCTGTGCTCTCTGGCGCGGCCGACCGCCCATCGCACCGAGGTGCTGGTGCTGCAGCACCCGCAGGAACAGCGCCAGGCGAAGAACAGCGTTGCGATGCTGCGCCTGTCTCTGGCGCACTGCGAGGTGGTCGTCGGCGAGCGCTTCGCGCCCGGGGCGCTGGAGGCATTACTGCAGCGCCCCGGGCGGGACACGCGGCTGCTCTACCCGGACGTGCCTGCCGCGCCCGCGCCGTCGGCCGCGGGGACGACTGCGGGCGCGCCCCTGCGGCTGGTGGTCCTCGACGCGACGTGGCGCAAGAGCCTGCGGATGCTTCTCGAGCACCCGGCCCTGGCCGCGCTGCCGCGGCTGTCGATGGACGCGCCGGCGCCGACCCGCTACCGCGCGATCCGCCCGGCGCGGCGAGCCGACCAGGTCTCGACGCTGGAAGCCACCGTGCAGGCGCTGGCGATGCTGGAAGGCCCGTCTTTCGACGCCGCGCCGCTGCTCGACGCCTTCGGCCGCTTCGTCGCTGGCGTGGCGGCCCGGCAGCGGCCTCCGGCGTCCTCGGGCCAAGCGTAGCCCGCCCCCAGCTTGTCGATTCTCCATCCGCTACTCACAGAGTCCCGCCCAGGAAATCGCGCTCGGAAACGTGAAGATGGCCTGGGCCTGCAGTTGCTGCACCTTCCGGTGCACTGCCCGACCGACTTCGACGCGGCGTTCGCGGCGTTCGCGGCGTTCGCGGCGATGCAGAGTAGGCAAGCAGACGGTCTGCTAGTGCTGGTCCATGCATTCTTCGTTCTCCACCGCGTTCGGCTGGCAGAGCTTGCGGCCAGGTATCGGCAGCCGACCATGTTCGGATTCCGAGAGTTCGTCGACGCGTTGGGCCTTATGTCGTACGGACCGAGCGTGCCCGATATCGCGCGGCACGCTGCGGACTACGTACACAAGATCCTCATGGGCATCAGGCCCGCCGACCTGCCCGTCGAACAGCCGACCCGGTTCGAGCTTGTCATTAACCTCGGGGTGGCCAGGGCCCTCGGCCTCGGCATGCCGCAGTTGCTACTGTTGCGCGCTGAGCAGATCGGTGAGTGATGTCGGTCTGGAGCAAAACGCCGATCCGACTGTTGAACGAGCCAATGCGAACCTTCCCTCCGGGTCAGTCGTGACGTTGAACGGCCGCAGTCCCAACGTCACTTGATGGCCGTTTGCCGGCATTTCATCAAGATTGACGTAACGGTTTTCCCGATCCGAGCCCCCGCTCTGCAGGATTGCACCCGCATTCACGATGTCCGTAGGAGGCGCTTCGAAGAGGGCTGACGCAGCATGCCCCGGCGCGTGCCTGTTCACTATTGAACACGGCCGCGCCGGTCTGGCCCGACGCAATGAACATGCGTTCAACGCCGCAGACGGCGTCGCGATCTCTGCGATGGCATGTGCGTCGGATCAGGAGGGGCCAATGAAACAAGACGACGCAGCGGCACTGTTGCGGTTCTATGCAGGCCTGTACATGCTGGTCTGCGTGGCGGTGTCGAGCGTTTGCGCACTGTTGGTGGGCCAGGCGGTCAGCCTGCAGTTCACAGCGCAATCGTTCGTCAGCGTTCTGGTGGCGGGCGCTCTGGCCCTGCTGCTCATGGTGGCCATCGCTTCCCGCCTGCGGGAGTTTCGCCGCCTGCGCCACATTCCCGGCCCCAGTCCGACATTCTTTCTCGGCAACCTGAGATCGCTGCTGGTGCACGAACACGGGGCCAGGGACAAGGCGCTGGTCGAGTTGCACCGGATCTATGGCCCGGTGCTCAAGCTGCACATGGCGTGGGGCAGCAGGCCCTTCGTTTCGGTGGCCGAAGTCCCCAAGGCCATTCGCCAGAAGAGTGTCGACTCCAATCGCCATGCCGATGGGACGGTGCTGCCCAATAGCTTGATGGGACTGAAGTTGGGCGACAAGCACCAAGCCCATCGGCAGCAGATCAATCCGCACTTCACGCCGAAAGCGTTGACGCAGTCCATGGGTCGGTCTCTCGACCTGTCATCGACCTATCTGGACGCCTGGCGGAGTGGTCTGCTGCGCCGTGGCAGCTTGAAATCCGACGTGCACCACTGGAGCGCCGACAGTCTCGGACTCTTCCTTTGCGGCGAAGACTGGACCGAAGGGCAGGACCTGTCCAGTTACCTCGAAGCCATCGCCACCCTGGAAGAGGCCATCAGCTTCCGCGCGTTCCATCCGTTCTTCGTGCGCTGGACGTTTGCCCGCCAGAGCGCACGGGCCAAGCGGGCCTATCGGTACTTGTTCGACTTTCTCGAAGCGGCATTGCAGCGCCGCCTGGCATCGTCGGACAGAGGCGAGGCCCCGCAGGACATCTTGGGGCGACTCGCCCTGCTGCACCGCGACTCGCACCGGACGGCCATGCCCTGGACACACGAAGATTGCGTCGAGGAACTCATCTCCCTGGTGGCCGGCGGAACGGACGCGATGAGCTACACCGTGGCCCAGTCACTGGTCCTCCTGTCGCGCCATCCCGATGTGCAGCAGGCTGCCTACGATCACGTGAGGCTGGAGGACGACGATCCGGGAACGCCCCTGAATCCATTCATGCTCAACATCGTCCGGGAGACGATGCGCCTGTTCCCCGCCGTGCCGTTCAGCTCGAAGGTTTCGGATGACGCGATGGATGTGGTGGGCCTGTCGGTTCCGGCCCGGACCAACGTAATGTGGATGAAGACGGCCGTGGGGCAGAACAGCACCCTCTTCCGCGATCCCCAGCGCTTCGCCCCCGACCGGTTCACGCCGAACCCGATCACCGGCCGCCCTGCCGAATCGCTCTCGAGCGCACTGCCGTTCGGAGCAGGAATGCGGCATTGCGTCGGCCAGCACCTGGCGGAAGAGTTGTGCACACGCTTTCTGACGGCCATCGTCAGGCAGTTCTCGCTGGCGGTCTTGCCCGACGTGGACGTGCAATACGTGGCCACGGTCTCGGTCGCCCCTTCGATCGTGCCGGTTGTCCTGAATCCCCGGCCGCTGCCATGCGGCTCACCATTTGGTCGGCAGCCTCTTCAGCAGCACGATGTGCTCGCGTGAGACCTCGATGTAGCCGCCGCGTGCCAGGTCCTGCAACAGCCGGTTGACCATCGCACGCGACGCCCCGAGACGCTCGGCAATCCGCGTCTGGCTGAGCGGGCCGGGCACCACGCGCTGGCCTTGATGCTCGACCGCAAGCGCATCGAACATGCCGACCAGCCGCCCATACACATCGACCGACGCCAGGCGGCCCACGGTGCGCGTGAGCGTACGCACGCGCTGCACCAGCCGCTGGATCATCTGAAAGGCGAGGTCCGGCCGCGAGGCGAGCACACGCTCGACCTCATCGCGGGTGACGCGCGTTAGCCTGGCGCGCTCGGTCACTTCGACGGTGGCGGCGCGCCGCTCGCCACTGAGCATCAGTTCGCCGAAGATCTCGCCCGCGCGCAGCGTGTTGAGTTCGATGCTGCGCCCGCCGTCACCTGCGACGACGGCACGCAACTCGCCCGCATGAACGATGTACAGGCAGTCGGCCGCGTCGCCCTCCGCGACGACGGTGGTGCCGGGCTCCCACATGCGGGTCTCACCCAGCCTGGCCAGCTCGCTCAGCATTTCATCCTGCTGTTCCACTCTCACCCCTTGTCCGTCGGTGCCGCTGGGTCGTGTACAGCCGCCACTGTAACCAGCCGCTCACCAGGCGCACAATCGGGCGATCGTTCATCTCATGAGCGCGCCGCCACACTGCGCGCTGCGGCGGGCCATGCAGGACAACGACAACATCGACGCCCTGCGCGCGGCCATCGCCGCGCTGGAAGCGCATCGGGGCTCGCTTGGCGACGCGGTCGTCGACATGGCGGCGTCGCCGCTGCGCACGCGGCTGGCCGGCTTGCTGCGACCCGCCGGCTTGCAACGGCGCCAGCTGACGGTGCTGTTTGCCGATGTCGTCGGTTCGACCGCGATCGCCGGCCGCCTGGACGCCGAAGACACGCTGGATGTGCTCGGCGGCACCCTGCGGCGCATGGCCGCCCTCATCGAGGCGCACCATGGCCGCGTGCTGCGCTTCACCGGCGACGGCGTGAAGGCGGCTTTCGGCATGGACGAGACACGCGAGGACGACGCCGAGCGGGCTGTGCGGGCCGGCCTGGCCATCCTTCGATTCGGGCGCGAACAGGCCGAAGCCGCGCAGCGCGCGCATGGCATCGCGGATTTCGCCGTGCGCGTGGGCGCGCACACCGGCGACGTGGCCCTGGGCGCCGGTGTCGAGGCCGACAACACCGCCATGGGCACGGCCGTGCACATCGCGGCACGCATGGAGCAGAGCGCGCCGCCGGGTGCGCTGCGCATCAGCCACGACACCTGGAGCCATGTGCGCGGGCTGTTCGCGCTTGAGCCGCAGCCGCCGCTGCAGGTGAAAGGTGTCGACGCCCCGATGCAGACCTACCTCGTGCGCGCGGCGCTGGATCGCAGCGGCGCGAGCGTCGAACGCGGACTGCAGGGCCTCAGCACGCCGATGGTGGGTCGGCAGGCCGAATTGCAGCGGCTGCTGGGCACCGTTCCGCGCGCCCGCCAGACGCGCCAGCTGCAGGCCCTGACGCTGCTGGGCGAAGCCGGTCTGGGCAAGAGCCGGCTGTTGCGCGAATGGGCGGCTGCACTGGCGACCGACCCCGACGGCTTGCGCTGGCTGACCGTGCGCTCGCAACCCGATGGTCTGCTGCGCCCGTGGGGGCTGCTGCGCGGCCTGCTGGCCGGCCAGTTCGGCGTGGCCGACACCGACAGCGCCGAGGTGGCGCGGGGCAAGGTGGTCGACGGTCTGAGCCCGTGGTTCGACGACCGCGGGGAGCGGCAAGCCCAGCTGATCGGGCAGCTCTCGGGCCTGGACTTCAGCCAGAGCCCGCACGTGCGCGGCCTGGATCCGCGGTCGTTGCGCGACCAGGCCTTCACGGCACTGCGCGGCTACCTGCGCGCGCTGGCGACCCAGGGCGGCACGCTCCCGGTGCTGGTGATCGAGGATCTGCACTGGGCCGACGACGGCTCGTTGGATCTGCTGCAACACCTGCTGGCGCATGCGGCCGAGCTTCCGCTGGCGCTGGTGATGACTGGCCGCCCCGCGCTGCTGACGCGTCGGCCCGATTGGGGCACGCCCGACACGCTGCTTCGCCTGGGGCCGCTGGCACCGGCGCAAAGCGACGAGCTGGCGCAAGCCCTGCTGCGGCGCCTGGATGCCGTGCCACCGAAGCTGACCGAGCTCATCGTCGGCCGGGCCGAGGGCAACCCGTACTACATGGAGGAGCTGGTGCGCCGGCTGGTCGACGACGGTGTGATCGCCGTGGGCGAGGCGCATTGGACGGTGCGCGCGGAGCGCCTGGACCAGGTTCGCCTGCCAGGCACGTTGGTGGGCCTGCTGCAGGCGCGACTGGATGCACTGCCCGCGCGCGACCGCCAGGCGGCCCGCCTGGCCAGCCTCATCGGCCACGTCTTCTGGGACGATGCCCTGCAGGCCGTCGACCCCGACGCCACTCAATCCCTGCCGGCCCTGCACGAGGCGGCCTTCGTGAAGGCCCACGAGACGAGCGCCTTCGAAGGCACCTTCGAGCGGCAGTTCGACCATCACCTGCTCCACCAGGTCACCTACGACACGCTGCTGAAAGCAGAGCGCCGGCTGGGCCACGGCGCCGTGGCGCGATGGCTGCGCGAGCGCACCCGCGGGCGCGGCCCGGAGTTCCTGGCCATGACGGGTGAGCACGCCGAGCGGGCCGGCGAGACGGCGCTGGCGATCGACTGTTTCGAGCAGGCGGGAATCGAGGCCAAGCTGCGCTACTCGAATGCGGCCGCCGTGTCCTGCCTGAGTCGCGCGCTGGCGCTGCTGGGCGAATCGGAGCCCGTTCGGCGCTTCAGCCTTCTGACGCAATTGGAGAAGGTCGTCGACACGGTGGGGGACCGAGCCGGTCAGGA
>DATKCI010000197.1:0-6765 GCA_035513255.1 Piscinibacter sp.
CGTCACCGGCACCGCGTGGAAGTGGATCCTCAATCCCGGCCTGGGGCTGGAAAAAGTCGTCCAGGGCTGGGGCTTCACCGGCTTCGAATTCGACTGGCTGATCAATCCCGAGCGCGCGATCTACACGGTCGTGATCGCCGGCGTGTGGCAAAGCGCCGGCTTCGTGATGGCCTTGTTTCTCGCCGGGCTGCGGGGCATCGACGACTCGATCCTCAAGGCCGCGCAGATCGACGGCGCGAGCCTCCCGCGCATCTACTGGCGCATCATCATCCCGAGCCTGCGGCCGGTGTTCTTCAGCACGCTGATGGTGCTGTCGCACCTCGCGATCAAGAGTTTCGACCTCGTGATGGCGCTGACCGCCGGCGGCCCCGGCTACGCGACCGACCTGCCCGCGACCTTCATGTACACGATGGCGTTTTCGCGCGGGCAGATCGGGCTCGGCGCGGCGTCGGCGACGGTCATGCTGGCCACCGTGGCGGCGATCGTCGTGCCGTATCTGTATTCCGAGTTGAGGAGCAAGCGATGAGCGCCCGCATTCCTGCCACACCGGCGAAAGCTGGCGTCGGCTCGCGGCCGTGGATCCCGGCGTTCGCCGGGATGACGGGGCGCGGGGCGTGGCATCGGCTCGCGCTGTGGTCCGTGCTGCTGCTGTTCGCGTTCTTCTTCCTGACGCCGATGTACGTGATGCTGACGACGTCGCTGAAGGACATGGCGCAGATCCGCGAAGGCAACCTGCTGTCGTTGCCCACGTCCCCCGGCTTCGAGGCTTGGGCGAAGGCCTGGTCCAGTGCCTGCACCGGCATCGACTGCGGCGGACTGAAGCCCTTCTTCCTCAACTCGCTGATGATGGTCGTGCCGGCCGTGCTCGTGTCCACGGCGCTCGGCGCGGTCAACGGCTATGTGCTGAGCAAGTGGCGCTTCAAGGGCAGCGAGCTGATGTTCGCGCTGATGCTGTTCGGCATGTTCATGCCGCTGCAGGTGGTGCTGCTGCCGATGTCGCAGGTGCTCGGCTGGTTCGGCATCGCAAGCTCCATCTGGGGCCTGGTGCTCGTGCACATCCTCGCCGGGCTGCCGTCGACCACCCTCTTCTTCCGCAACTACTACGTCGGCCTGCCCGACGAGCTGATCAAGGCCGCGATGCTCGACGGTGCCGGCTTCTGGCGCATCTTCTGGCGCATCGTGCTGCCGCTGTCGGGGCCCATCCTCGTCGTCACGCTGATCTGGCAGTTCACCAACATCTGGAACGACTTCCTCTTCGGCGTGGTGTTCTCCGGCGGCGACTCGAAGCCGGTCACCGTGGGCCTGAACAACCTCGCCAACACGTCGAGCGCCGTCAAGGAATACAACGTCGACATGGCCGCCGCGATGATCGCGGCCCTGCCGACGCTGCTCATCTACATCATCGCAGGCAACTACTTCGTGCGCGGCCTGACCGCCGGCGCCGTCAAGGGATAGACCATGGGCGCACTCTCCATCCGCAACGTCCGCAAGAGCTTCGGCGCGACCGACATCCTCAAGGGCATCGACATCGAGGTCGAAGCCGGCGAATTCCTGATCCTCGTGGGCCCGTCCGGCTGCGGCAAGAGCACCTTGCTGTCGATGATCGCCGGGTTGGACACCCCCAGCACCGGCAGCATCCACATCGCCGACCGCGACGTGACCTACGCGCTGCCCAAGGACCGCGACATCGCGATGGTGTTCCAGAGCTATGCGCTCTATCCGAACATGAACGTCGCGAAGAACATCAGCTTCGGGCTGGAGATGCGCAACGTGCCGAAGGCCGAGCGCGAGGCCGCCGTCCAGCGCGTCGCGAAGATGCTGCAGATCGAGCACCTGCTCGACCGCAAGCCGGGGCAGCTCTCCGGCGGACAGCGCCAGCGCGTCGCGATGGGGCGTGCGCTGGCGCGCAACCCCAAGCTGTTCCTGTTCGACGAGCCGCTGTCCAACCTCGACGCGAAGCTGCGCGTCGAGATGCGTGCCGAGATCAAGCTCTTGCACCAGCGCACGAAGACGACCACCGTCTACGTGACGCACGACCAGGTGGAGGCGATGACGCTCGGCGACCGCATCGCGGTGATGCGCGAAGGCGTGGTGCAGCAGCTCGGCACGCCCGACGACATCTACAGCCGCCCGGCCACGCGCTTCGTCGCCGAGTTCATCGGCTCGCCGGCGATGAACATGGTGGGCAGCCGGCGCGCCGCCAACGGACTGGTTGCCAAGGGCGTGGACCTGGCCTTGACCGACGAGCAGCGGCTCGCGCTGCAGGCCGCTGGGGCCCCGGAGATCACCTACGGCCTGCGCCCGGAGAGCCTCGCGTTCGCCGGCGACGGCCTGCCCGGTTCGGTCAGCATGCTCGAACCCACCGGCCCGGAAACCTACGCGATGGTCGACACGCCGCTGGGCAACCTGGTGGCGCGGGTGCCGGGCAAGGTGTCTCACGCGGTCGGCGAGCGCGTGTTCCTGCAGTGGGCTGCAACGGATGCTCACTTGTTTGACGGCCAGAACGAAAAGCGCGTGGCCTGAACGCGCCACAATGCCTTTGTCATGCGGTCCGAGATCGACTTCCGTTCGCCCGAGTTCCTTCGTGCGCACATCCTGCACACGATGTCGTTCTACGACGGCAGAAGCATCGACGAGACCGGCGGCTTCTTTCACTTCTTCAAGGACGACGGCGAGGTCTACGACCGCCGCACGCGCCACCTCGTCAGCAGTTGCCGCTTCGTGTTCAACAACGCGCTGGCGGCGCGCCGCTTCGGCAACAAGCGCTGGTTCGAGGCCGCGCGCCACGGCTTGAGGTTCATCCGCGAGGCGCATCGCGACGGCCGCAGCGGCGGCTACCTGTGGCAACTGCGCTGGGACAAGGGCCACCGCGAAGTGCTCGACGCAACGAACCACTGCTACGGCCTGGCCTTCGTGCTGCTCGCGCATGCACACGCGGCGATGGCGGGTGTGAGCGAAGCGCGGCCCGGCATCGTCGAGACCTTCGAGTTGATGGAGCGCCACTTCTGGGAGCCGGCGCACGGCCTTTATGCCGACGAGGCCACGCCGGACTGGGTGGTCTTCCCGTACCGCGGCCAGAACGCGAACATGCATGCCTGCGAGGCGATGCTGGCCGCCTTCGACGCGACACGCGACCCCCGCTACCTCGATCGTGCGCAGATGCTGGCCGAGGCGATCACCCGCCGCCAGGCCGAGTTCGCGGACGGCCTGATCTGGGAGCACTACCACACCGACTGGTCACCCGACTGGGACTACAACCGCCACGACAAAAGCAACATCTTCCGCCCCTGGGGCTACCAGCCCGGGCACCTGACGGAATGGGCCAAGCTGCTGTTGATCCTCGAGCGGCATCGGCCGGCCGCGTGGCTGCTGCCGCGCGCACGCGAGCTGTTTGGCGCCGCGATGGCGCACGCCTGGGACGACGAACACGGCGGCCTGGTCTACGGATTCGCACCGGACGAGTCACGCTTCGGCGGCTTCGTCGTCTGCGACGCCGACAAGTACTTCTGGGTGCAGGCCGAAAGCCTCGCCGCCGCCGCCTTGTTGGCTGTACGCACCGGAGACGCCACGTACTGGGATTGGTACGACCGGCTGTGGTCGTACAGCTGGCGGCATTTCGTCGACCACGACAACGGCGCGTGGTACCGCATCCTCACGCACGACAACAGGAAGTACAGCGACGAGAAGAGCCCCGCCGGCAAGACCGACTACCACACGATGGGTGCCTGCTACGAGGTGCTCACGGCGCTCGCGTAGCGAGCGAGGCCGCATCGCTGGTCTGCACGCTGACGATCTCGCCGTTGCGAGTCTGGAATTCGCAGTGGTAGGTGAACGGGATCGCGTTCATGCCGGGAGCGCGCTGCACCGCGCCCTGGCCTTCGAGGCGGGTGTTGTCGTTGGCGCCCGGCACCAGGCGCCGCGAATCGGAGCCGAAGACGATGCGTCCGACACGCGGGTACTTCTCCTTCAGCGCCGCGGCGGTCGCGGCTTCGCAGGCCTCCGGCGAAATGTGGGTCAGGTCCGGTTGCCACGCGCCGTCGCTGTCGCTCGCAATCCGGCCGAAGTCGCGAAACACCACGCCGGAGGTTTCGCCGGTCGCCGTGTTGTAGGCGCAGCTGTAGGTGAAATTCACCGACCCGGTCGCGCCGCGATACAGGCCTTCTCCCTTCACGCCGGTCTCGTCGCCGAGCGTCGGTGACAGCCTGCGTTTCGTGCCGACGAACTGCACTTCGTGCGCCCGCGGGCCGCGCATGCGGCGCACCGTGTCGGCCACGGCCTCCTCGCATCGCTCGGCCGCATCGCCCGCCTCCCGCTGCTCGGCTTGCGCGGCTTGTGGTGCGGAAACGAAGGACAACAGGACAACGATGCCAAGCAGGGGGGTATTCATGCGATCCGCTCCGTCGAATGGCCAAAATGCCTGACGATGGTACATGCGGGCGGCGAGCCGCATTCGGGACCGGCTGAAGCGACTTGTTTCAGCATTGGCATTCCCCCTGGGAGCCCCCCGGTTGATCTCCGGCGCCAAAGGGTTCAAATTCTCTGCAGGAGATGCCTCCCATGTCCGCCTTGCGCCCCGATGCCGTGGCCGGTTCGTTCTATCCGGCCGATGCCGCCACGCTGCGCACGCTGACCGACACGCTGCTGGCCGGGCACCCCGCCGCCGCGCAGCCTCCCAAGCTGCTGATCGTTCCGCACGCCGGCTACGCGTATTCCGGCGCCACGGCGGCCACCGCCTACGCGCTGCTCGCAGGCGCCCGAGCGCGTATCACCCGCGTCGTGCTGCTCGGCCCGGCCCACCGCGTGCCGCTCCGGAGCCTGGCGGCGCCGCAAGCGCAGGCCTTCGACACACCACTGGGCCGCGTGCCGGTGGACCGCGCCGCGCTCGCGAGCCTCGCCGATCTGCCCCAGGTCGAATACCGCGACTGGCCCCATGCCAACGAACACTCCCTCGAGGTCCAGTTGCCCTTCCTGCAGTGCGTGCTCGGCCATTTCAGCCTCGTGCCGCTGGTGATCGGCGACGCCGCGCCGGCCGACGTGGCCGAGGTCCTCGAGCGCCTCTGGGACGCGGACGAGACGCTGATCGTCGTCAGCTCCGACCTGTGCCACTACCTGCCCTACGCGCAGGCGCAGGCGGCCGACCGGGCGACCGTCGAACGCATCCTCGCCCTCGAGCCCGGTCTCCACGCTCACCAGGCCTGCGGTGCGATCGGCATCGACGCCGCCCTGCTTGCCGCACGCCGCCATGGCCTCGTGCCACGCCTGCTCGATCTGTGCAACTCCGGCGACACGGCCGGCGACCGGCAGCGCGTCGTCGGCTATGCCGCCATCGCCTTCGAGGCTGCGCCGCGATGAACGCCGCTGCAGGCGAGCACCCCGGCCGCTGGTGGCACCGCCTCGACGACGGGCGCGTCCAGTGCGACCTGTGCCCGCGCGACTGCCGCCTGCACGACGGCCAGCGCGGCATGTGCTTCGTGCGCCGGCGCGTCGGCGACGCGATGGTGCTGACGACCTACGGCCGCAGCTCGGGGTTCTGCATCGACCCGATCGAGAAGAAGCCGCTGAATCACTTCCACCCTGGTTCCAGCGTGTTCTCGTTCGGCACGGCCGGCTGCAACCTCGCCTGCAAGTTCTGCCAGAACTGGGACATCTCCAAGAGCCGCGAACTCGACCGGCTGCTGGATGCCGCGTCGCCCGAGCGAATCGCCGAGGTGGCCCGCGACAGCGGCTGCCTGAGCGTGGCCTTTACCTACAACGATCCGGTGATCTTCGCCGAATACGCGATGGACGCGGCCGACGCCTGCCGCGCGATCGGCCTGCACAGCGTGGCCGTGACGGCCGGCTACATCCACGCCGAGCCGCGGCGCGCGTTCTACGCGAAGATGGACGCGGCCAACGTCGACCTGAAGGGCTTCACCGAGAAGTTCTACTTCCAGCAGACCGGCGCCCACCTCGCGCCGGTGCTCGACACGCTGCAGTACCTGCGCCACGAGACCGGCTGCTGGTTCGAGATCACGACGCTGCTGATTCCCGGCCACAACGACAGCGACGCCGAGATCGACGCGCTGACACGCTGGATCGCCGACCACCTCGGCCCCGACGTGCCGCTGCACTTCACCGCCTTCCATCCCGACTACAAGATGACCGACGTGCCGCCGACACCGCGGGCCACGCTGGCGCGCGCACGGCGCGTTGCGCTGGCCAACGGGTTGCACCACGTCTACACCGGCAACGTGCACGACCTCGAAGGCGGCACGACCTACTGTCCCGGCTGCCATGCAGCGCTGATCGAGCGGGACTGGTACCTGGTGCGCCGCTGCGAACTCGACGCGGCCGGTGCGTGCCCACACTGCGGCACGCGCGTCGCCGGCCGCTTCGGCCGCTTCGAGCGCGGATTCGGGCGCAGACGGATTGCGGTGCGGGTGGCGGCGTAGGTGTTCCGGGGAAGCGGCGATTCGGCGCACCCGTTGCCGGATT
The DNA here is from genome assembly GCA_035513255.1 of Piscinibacter sp. Lineage (GTDB taxonomy): Bacteria > Pseudomonadota > Gammaproteobacteria > Burkholderiales > Burkholderiaceae_C > Albitalea. The sequence continues at coordinate 6,475 of DATKCI010000197.1, forward strand.
CCGCACCCGGATCAACAATTCGGCGTGGTCTCATTGCCGCTCCTGCCCGTCACGCTGCTCGCGCTGCTGGCCGGGACCATGTTGCCGCTGAAGGGCGATACGGCGAAAAGCGCCACGCCCCTCGCGCCCACCCCGCAGCATCTGAACGCGATCGTCGCGCATGGCCCGTGGCCGGTGACACCGGGTCCCGACCCGAGCAACCCGGTGTCGGGCCAAGCCGCCGCGATCGAGTTCGGCTACCGCATGTTCCGCGAGCCGCGCATGTCGGCCAACGGCTACGTGACCTGCGTC
>DATKCI010000198.1:0-31883 GCA_035513255.1 Piscinibacter sp.
TCCACAGCTTCTACAGCACCTACCACGCGATGGGGAAGGGCCGCCCGCGTCCCAAGGACCAGCTCGTGTTCGCGACGCAGTCCACGCACAAGCTGCTGGCCGGCCTGAGCCAGGCCTCGCAGGTGTTGGTGCAAGACGCGCAGGACCGCAAGCTCGACCGCCACCTCTTCAACGAGGCGTACCTGATGCACACGTCCACGAGTCCGCAGTACGCGATCATCGCGTCGTGCGACGTGGCCGCGGCGATGATGGAAGCGCCGGGCGGGCCCGCGCTGGTGGAAGAAAGCATCCTTGAATCGCTGGACTTCCGCCGCGCGATGCGCAAGGTCGAGAAAGACTTCGGCCGCGACTGGTGGTTCAAGGTCTGGGGCCCCGAAAAGCTGGCCGCCGACGGCATCGGCAAGAGCAGCGACTGGGTGCTGAAGGCCGGCGAGAAGTGGCACGGCTTCGGCAACCTGGCCGACGGCTTCAATTTGCTCGACCCCATCAAGAGCACGATCATCACGCCCGGGCTGGACGTGGCCGGCCGGTTCGCGAAGACCGGCATCCCGGCGAGCATCGTCACGAAGTACCTCGCCGAGCACGGCGTCGTCGTCGAGAAGACGGGGCTGTATTCGTTCTTCATCATGTTCACGATCGGCATCACGAAGGGCCGCTGGAACACGCTCTTGACCGCGCTGCAACAGTTCAAGGACGACTACGACCGCAACGCCGTGATGGGCCGCGTGCTGCCCGAGTTCGTAGCCGCGTTCCCGCGATACGAGCGCATCGGGCTGCGCGACCTGTGCCAGAGCATCCACGCGATGTACGCGCAGGTCGACATCGCGCGGCTCACGACCGAGATGTACCTCTCGGATTTGCAGCCGGCGATGAAGCCCGCCGACGCGTTCGCCTACATGGCGCACCGCAAGACCGAGCGTGTCGCGATCGACGACCTCGAAGGCCGCATCACGACCTCGCTGCTGACGCCATATCCGCCCGGCATCCCGCTGCTGATCCCCGGCGAGCGCTTCAACCGGAAGATCGTCGACTTCCTGCGCTTCACGCGGCAGTTCAACGCGGCGTTCCCCGGCTTCGACACGGACGTGCACGGTCTGGTCGAGGACGAGGCCGACACCGGCCGCACCTACTACGTCGACTGCGTACAGGCCGACTGACCCCCTCTCGAGGGCGACCGCAAAGCACGCCGCACAGCGCGGGCCGCTGATACAGTGGCCCGGCCGTCTCCAACCTCGACAGACGCTGAATGCAAAGCGTGCGCTCCGACCGTATGGTGCTCCTCGGCGTGCTCGCGCCGCTGGTGCTCGCCATCGCGGTGCTGCTGGCGGTGTGCATCGGTGGCTTCCATGTGCTTTCCGCCATGCGCGCGTACGTGGGCGGCGAGAGTTTGTGGTCCAAGGGACGCGCCGCCGCCGTCGCGCATTTGCGCGCCCATGCGGCCACTGGCCACGCCGCCGACTACCGACGCTTCCACGAATCGCTGGCCGTGATGCTCGGCGGCCGCACGGCCCGCCTCGAGCTCGAAAAGCCGCAGCCTGACTTGGCGGTCGTGCGGGCCGGTCTGCTCGCCGGCGAACACGCGGCCGACGACATCCCCGGCATGATCCGCCTGTACCGCTACTTTCGCCACGTCGACTTCATGGAAGAAGCGATCGGCGCATGGACCGAAGGCGATCGGCTGATCGAGCAGCTGCAGGCGCTCGGACTGCGCATCCACCTGCACGTCGAGCGGGGCGACTCGCCGGCGGTTCTGGCACCTTTGCTGGCCGATCTCGATGCGATCGACGGCCGGCTCGTGACACTCGAGAAGTACTTCTCGGCCACGCTGGGCCGCGCCTCGCGCAAGACCGAACAGCTGCTGCTGGCCGTCTCGCTGGGCCTGGCGGCGCTGCTGGCGTTCGGCGGCGGACTGCTGATGCGCCGCTCGATGCGGCAGCAGATGGCGGACCGGGAACTGCTGCTCGAAGCGAATCACCGCTGGGAAATCGCCGCGGAGGCGGCCGGCATCGGCTTGTTCGACTGGCACGTCGCGGAGGATCGGTTCGAGGTGGACGAGCGCGCCGCGGCTCTCTATGGCGTGCCTGCAGGCACGTCGCTCAAACGCAGCGAAATGCGCGCGCTCACGCATGCCGACGACCGTGCCCTTGTGCGCAGCGACCTGGACGAAGCGATTCGAAGCGGCCGCGTGTCCAGGACGCGCTTCCGGCTGCGGTGGCCGGACTCAAGCGTGCACCACCTCGAGGCCATCGGCCGCGTGCGCGACTGGGGCGCGCACGACAAGGCGTGCATGATCGGCGTCGTGCGCGATGTCGGCAGCGAGGTCGCGCAGGCACAGTTGCGGGTCGACAAGGAGGCCGCCGAGCGGGCGGCGCGCCTGCGCATGGAGTTCCTGTCGCGCATGAGCCATGAGCTGCGCACGCCGCTGAACGCGGTGCTCGGCGTGGCGCAGCTGCTGCGCATCGACCCGGCGGAGCCGCTCAGCGCGAGCCAGAGCAAACGTGTGGACATCCTGCAGGAAAGCGGCGAGGCGCTGCTGCGCCTCGTCGAGGGCGTGCTCGACGTGACGCGTCTCGATGCGGGGGCGGTGGCGGTCCAGAGCGTGCCCACAGACATGGCGGCGGCCGTGCGCGCCGGATTGAACATTGTCGATCCGGAGCGCGCCCGCTTCGCGGTCCGGATCGACGACCGCATGCCGCACCGACCGGTGATGGTGCGCGCCGATTCGCAGCGGCTCCAGCAGGTGTTCGTCAATCTGCTGAGCAACGGTTGCAAGTACAACCGCCGCGGGGGAACGCTGTCGCTGCAGTGTCGGGAGGACGAGAAACGCGCCTGCGTGCTGATCACCGACGAAGGCAGGGGCATGACGCCGGAGCAGATCGACGAGCTGTTCCAGCCGTTCAAGCGCTTTTCGGCGTCGCCGGACGCGCCCGGCATCGGGCTTGGCCTCGTGGTCGCGAAACTGCTGCTGGAGCAGATGCACGGCAGCATCGCGGTGGAGAGCGCGCCCGGGCGGGGCTCGTGTTTCACGGTCAGCCTCGAACGGATCTGAACCGTGGGGGCAGTAAGATCCTGAAGGTGGTTCGACCACATCAGTGACGCGATTGCGCCTGCCTTCGGTGTTCGGCAGCTGCGGCGGCAACCGCGGGGCAGGACGACAAACGAGAATCCATGGCACAGACGCAAGCACACTCCTATCCCCGCCTGGTCGGCGACATCGGCGGCACGAACGCGCGCTTCGGCTGGCTGCAGGAACCGGGGGCCGCGGTGACCGACATCGCGACCTTGAAGGCGGCGGATCACCCATCGCTGACCGATGCGGTTCGGCGCTATCTCGACGACCAGGGCAAGCAGCCGCCGCCCTGGTGCGCGATCGGCATCGCCAATCCGGTGGTCGGCGACCATGTCCAGATGACGAACCACGACTGGTCGTTCTCGATCTCGGACGTGCAGCGGCAGCTGGGCCTGGCGCGCTTTCTCGTCATCAACGATTTCACCGCGCTCGCGCTCGCGCTGCCGGCGCTGGACCCGGCGGAACTGCGCCAGGTCGGCGGCGGCCACGCGGTGGCCGGGACGCCGCTCGCGCTGCTCGGCCCCGGCACCGGCCTCGGTGTGTCGGGCTTGCTGCCCGCCGGATCGGGCCATTCCGCGATTCCGATCGAGGGCGAGGGCGGACACGTGACGCTTGCCGCCAGCGACGAACGCGAAGAGCAGGTGGTCCGTGTGTTGCGCCGACGTTTCGGCCACGCCTCCGCGGAGCGGGCCGTGTCCGGGCAGGGCCTCGTCAATCTGCACGCTGCGCTGTGCGACCTCGACGGCGATGCCGGCGCCACGCTGAGCGCCGCCGAAATCACCGACCGTGCGGCGGCCGGCAGCGATCCACGGTGTGTCGAAGTGATGGAGCTGTTCTTTGGTTTTCTCGGCACCGTTGCCGGCAACCTGGCGCTGTCGCTCGGCTCGCGTGGCGGGCTCTATGTCGGAGGCGGCATCGTGCCGCGGCTCGGTGACGCGATCGATCGATCGCGCTTTCGCGAGCGCTTCGAGGACAAGGGGCGGTTTCGGCCCTACCTCGTACAGATTCCGACCTTCGTCGTGCAGGCCAAGGTGTCTCCGGCCCTGCTGGGCGCGGCACGCGCGCTCGAAGACCTCTGACGCGACTGTCCCTCGACGTGGCGGGTCTTTCCTAGTTTTGCAAGCGCTTGCAAGACGCTACATTGCACGCAGGCGTTGTGCCGTGCGCGGATGTTGCAGGAGACAGGTCGTGGTGAAAAGGATGGTGCGCAAGGGCTTCGTGCTGACGGCGCTCATGGCGGGGTTCGGGCTCGTGCCGGCACAGGCCGGACTGTTCGATTCGCTGTTCGAAAAGCCCGATCCCGCGCGGGACGCGGCGTCGGCCGAAGCCCGCATGTGGCGGCTCAACGAGTTCAGCGCGGTGCAGCTCGTCGACCAGGAAGCCGGCGCGCCGGCGAACCAGCATCCGGCGACGCTGAACGCCGACGCGCTGCGCACGCAGTTCGCCCGGCTCGAAACGGTGCAGCGGCAGGTGGCCGAGCCGCTGTTCGACTCGGAAGAACTCGTTGAGCTTGTGCCGGTTCTCGTGAAGGCCTTGTCGCTGGCCGCGCCCGGTGAGGACGTTCAACTTGTCAGTACCGCGCGGCGCGGCGGCGCGTTGGCAGCCCCGCGCGCGGTGACCGCGCGTCTGTTCGTGCAGGGCGATGCGCTGCAGTTCATCGTCAATGACACACGTCTGGAATTCGTCAACGACGTGCGTCGCACGCGGACCACGCCGAAGTTCGGCTACGGCTCGCGCACCCAGGTGGGTGACGACAGCGTGCGCAGTTCGACCGGCGCGTCGAGGCGGTCGGATTGGGTGGCATTGCCGCTGGCCGCCTTGACCGTCGCTGCGGCCACCGAGCCGGCGGCCACCGCAGTGGCGCCGGCCCGGCCTGCCGCGCCCGCCGCGGCAAAGAAGCCGGCCGCGGCCGCGACGGAGGCGCGGCCGGCCACGCTCGGCGATGAGGTCGAGCAGCGACTGGTCACGCTGAAGCGGCTGCGCGAGCGCGATCTGATCTCCGAAGAGGAGTATCAGCAAAAGCGCCGGGAGGTTCTGGAGAAGCTGTAGCGCGCCGCCCGAAGCCGGGCAGCGTCATCGCTCACACCGCGTCGGCGCCGCCTGCCATCGCGTGGCTGAAGCCGCCGTCAACGTAGCTGATTTCCGAGGTCATGCCGGCGGCGAGGTCGGACAGCAGGAAGGCCGCGACGTTGCCGACGTCGTCGATCGTCACATTGCGGCGCAGCGGCGCATTTGCCGCTACCACGTCGAGGATCTTGCCGAAGCCCTTGATGCCCGAGGCCGCCAAGGTCTTGATCGGCCCGGCCGAGATGCCGTTCACGCGCACGCCGCGGGGGCCGAGGCTGGCCGCCAGGTAGCGCACGCTGGCTTCCAGCGACGCCTTGGCCAGCCCCATCGTGTTGTAGCCCGGCACGTGGCGCAGGGCGCCGAGGTAAGTCAGCGTCAGCAGCGAGGCGCCGGGGCGCAACATCGGCACGGCCGCCTTGGCCATCGCCGGGAAGCTGTAGCTGGAGATGTCGTGGGCGATGCGGAACGACTCGCGCGACAAGCCGTCGAGGAAGTCGCCAGCGATCGCCTCACGGGGCGCAAAGCCGATCGCGTGCACGAAGCCGTCGAACTGCGGCCAGGTCTCGCTAAGCTGGGCGAACGCGCGCTCGATCTGGGCGTCCTCGGCGACGTCGAGATCGAAGATCAAGCGGGAATCGAACTCGGCGGCGAACTCGGTGATCCGGTCCTTGAAACGCTCCCCTTGGTAGCTGAACGCGAGTTCGGCTCCCTCACGGTGGCACGCACGCGCAATGCCGTAGGCGATGGAGCGGTTGTTCAGCACGCCGGTGATGAGGAACCGCTTGCCGGCCAGAAATCCCATGGTGTCTCCCAATCAAGATATGAGCGGCGAATTTTGGCACGGGTAGCGGACCGCCCCCGGTCTCTTGCGATCGAGCCTTCGCGCGCTGGTTGGCGCGGGACCCCGTGGAACCTGTGGACTTGACAGCCGCAGGTGTTGCCTGTACTGGCGGGGGGAGATACAATACTGGTTTCCCGAGAAAGCTGCATGGGCGGATTCTTCCAGCCCATTTTTTTTGCCGAAACGCTTTGTTCGCCGAAACGCTTTGTTCGCCGAAACGCATTTCCGCTGAAACGCTTTCGAAGCTTTTGCCCAACACATACGCCGCACCGACCACTTTGATGAATTGGCAAGCCGCCATCGAACGCACTGTCACCGGGCTCGGTTACGACCTGGTCGACACCGAGCGCAGCGCTCGTGGCTTGCTGCGTGTGTTCATCGACCGTGTGGCGAACGACCCGAATGGCGAATTCGTGACGGTCGACGACTGTGAAAGAGTCACACGGCAGCTGCAGCATGTGCTGGAAGTCGAAGGCTGCGCCTACGAGCGGCTCGAAGTGTCTTCGCCCGGGTTGGATCGCCCGCTGAACAAAGCGGCCGACTATGCGCGTTTCGCGGGCCAGGCCATCGAGCTGACGCTGAAGCTGCCCTTCCAGGGCCGCAAGAAATACCAGGGGGTGCTGTCGGCCACGGAAGGCGGCGGCTGGCGCATCGTCTTCGACGACGGCAAAGGCGAACAGGCGCTCGATTTCTCGCTGGAAGAAGTACGCGAAGCCCGGCTCGTGCCGGTCGTCGATTTCAAGGGGCGCCGGTTCGCGCCGCCCCCGGGGGCCGTGGCGGGCGATGAGCCGCCGGCCGTTGAAGAGGTGGATGGAGGTCGAAAACAATGAACCGCGAACTGTTGATGCTGGTGGACGCGATCTCGCGCGAGAAGAGCGTGGATCGGGAAGTCGTGTTCGGCGCCGTCGAGGCGGCGCTGGCGTCGGCTTCCAAGAAGCTGCATGGCGGCGAAGTCGACATGCGCGTGTCGGTCGACCGCGAAACCGGCGACTACGAGACCTTCCGCCGCTGGCACGTCGTGCCCAACGAGGCCGGTTTGCAGCTGCCCGACTCCGAGATCCTGCATTTCGAGGCGCTGGAGCAGATTGCCGACATCGAGGTCGACGACTACATCGAAGAGCCGGTCGAGTCGGTCTCCATCGGCCGTATCGGCGCCCAGGCGGCCAAGCAGGTGATCCTGCAGAAGATCCGCGATGCCGAGCGCGAACAGCTGCTCAACGACTTCCTGTCGCGCGGCGAGAAGATCTTCGTTGGTACCGTCAAGCGCCTGGACAAGGGCGACTTGATCGTCGAGTCGGGCCGCGTCGAAGGGCGCCTGCGCCGCAGCGAAATGATCCCGAAGGAGAACCTGCGCTCCGGCGACCGCGTGCGCGCCTACATCGCCGAAGTCGATCCCACGTTGCGAGGCCCGCAGATCCTGCTGTCGCGCAGCGCGCCGGGTTTCATGATCGAGCTCTTCGCGCAGGAAGTGCCGGAAATCGAACAAGGCCTGCTCGAGATCAAGAGCTGCGCGCGCGACCCCGGCTCCCGCGCCAAGATCGCCGTGCTGTCCCACGACAAGCGCGTCGACCCGATCGGTACCTGCGTCGGCGTGCGCGGTTCGCGTGTCAACGCGGTCACCAACGAACTGGCGGGCGAGCGTGTCGACATCGTCTTGTGGTCCGAGGATCCGGCGCAATTCGTGATCGGCGCCTTGGCGCCGGCCAACGTGCAGTCGATCGTCGTCGACGAAGAGCGCCACGCGATGGACGTCGTCGTCGACGAGGAGAACCTCGCGATCGCGATCGGCCGCGGCGGCCAAAACGTGCGGCTCGCCTCCGAGATGACCGGCTGGCGCATCAACATCATGACGGCCGAGGAGTCGTCGGCGAAGCAGGCCGAGGAAAGCGACTCGGTGCGCAAGATCTTTGTCGACAAGCTCGACGTCGACGTCGAAGTGGCCGACATCCTGATCGCCGAAGGCTTCTCGAGCCTCGAGGAAGTGGCCTACGTGCCGATGCAGGAGATGCTCGACATCGAAGGCTTCGACGAAGACACCGTCAACGAGCTGCGCACCCGTGCGAAGGATGCGCTGCTGACGATGGAGATCGCCCGCGAGGAAAAGGTCGACGACGTGTCGCAGGATCTGCGCGACATGGACGGGCTGACCCCCGAGCTGATCGAGAAGCTCGCCGACGGTGGCATCCACACCCGCGACGATCTCGCCGACCTGGCGGTGGACGAACTGACAGAGATTTCCGGTATCGACGAGGCGCATGCCAAGGCGTTGATCATGAAGGCACGTGAACACTGGTTCACCACCTCCGACTGAACGCTGCCCGCACGCCCGCCGCACCGCACGACCCAAGCAAGGATTGAACAATGGCTGTGACAACCGTCGCCCAACTCGCCGCAGAGCTCAACCGCTCCGCCACGGCACTGCTCGAGCAGCTGCAGTCGGCTGGCGTCAGCAAGGCGTCGACGGCCGACACGCTGACCGACGCGGACAAGGAACGTCTGCTCGACCACCTGCGTTCCGCCCACGGTACCAGCGCCGGCGAACGCAAGAAGATCACGCTGACCCGCAAGTCGACCAGCGAGATCAAGCAGGCCGATGCGAGCGGCAAGGCGCGCACGATCCAGGTGGAGGTCCGCAAGAAGCGCACCTTCGTGAAGCGCGACGACACACCGGCGATGGCCGAAGTGCCGCCGACGCCCGTGATCGACGACGCCGAGCTGGAGCGCCGCGAGCTCGAGGCCCAGGCGCAGGCCGAACTGCTGCGCCGCCAGGAGGCCGAGCTCGAAGAAAAGCGCCGGCTCCGCGAAGAGCAGGCACGCCTTGAGCGCGAGGCCGCCGAGACGCGCCAGCGTGAAGCCGCCGAAGCGGCCGCGAAGGCGGCGGCCGAGGCCGTTGCTGCCGCCAAGGCGGCGCCGGCGACCAAGAAGGGTGCTGCAGCGGCGGTAGCCGCCGAAGCGGCTGCACTTGCCCCGGTGGCGCCGGCGGAGCCGCCGAAGCCCATGCTGCGCGTCATCAAGGCCGCTGACGTCGTCGACGAGGAAAAGCAGCGCGCCGCCGACCTGGCCAAGCGCCGCAAGGCGGCCGAGGACGAAGCCGCGGCGATCCGCGCGATGATGTCCGCACCGAAGCGGGTGCTGACCGCGAAGAAGCCGGAGGAGCCAGCCAAGCCCGAAGCGGGCAAGGAAGGCATCAAGGGCACCATCCACAAGGCGGCCGGCGTGCCGGGCGCCGCTGCGCCGGCGGCCGCGAAGCCGGGCGACAAGAAGGCTGTCAAGTCCGAGAAGCTGTCGTCCAGCTGGGCCGACGATGCCGCCAAGAAACGCGCCGTCAAGGGCCGCACCGACGCCCCCGGCGGCGGCGCACGCGCCGGCTGGCGCGCGCCCCGCGGCGGACGCCGCGGCGATCGCGGCGACGGCGGCACCTCGAGCTTCGTCGCGCCGGCCGAGCAGCAGATCCAGGAGGTGCACGTGCCTGAAACCATCAGCGTCGCCGACCTGGCGCACAAGATGTCGGTCAAGGCCTCCGAGGTCATCAAGCAATTGATGAAGCTCGGCCAGATGGTCACGATCAACCAGCAGCTCGACCAGGAAACCGCAATGATCCTGGTCGAGGAAATGGGCCACAAGGCGTTTGCCGCCAAGCTCGACGACCCGGAAGCCTTCCTCGAAGAAGGAGAAGCCGAGGCCACGCACGAGACGCTGCCGCGCGCACCGGTCGTGACCGTGATGGGCCACGTCGACCACGGCAAGACCTCGCTGCTGGACTACATCCGCCGTGCCCGCGTGGCGGCGGGCGAAGCCGGCGGCATCACGCAGCACATCGGCGCCTACCACGTCGACACGCCGCGCGGCATGATCACCTTCCTCGACACCCCGGGCCACGCGGCGTTCACCGCGATGCGTGCCCGCGGCGCGAAGGCGACCGACATCGTCATCCTGGTGGTGGCCGCCGACGACGGCGTGATGCCGCAGACCAAGGAAGCGATCCACCACGCGAAGGCGGCGGGCGTGCCCATCGTCGTCGCGATGAACAAGATCGACAAGCCCGAGGCCAACATCGAGCGGCTGAAGTCGGAGCTCGTGGCCGAGCAGGTCGTACCCGAAGACTTCGGCGGCGATTCGCCGTTCGTCGCGGTGTCGGCCAAGACCGGGCAGGGCGTCGACGATCTGCTCGAGCAGGTGCTGCTGCAGGCCGAGGTGCTGGAACTGCGCGCGCCGAAGGAGGCGATGGCCAAGGGCCTCGTCATCGAGGCGCAGCTCGACAAGGGCCGCGGCCCGGTCGCGACCGTGCTGGTGCAGTCCGGCACGCTCAAGCGCGGCGACGTCGTGTTGGCTGGTTCCAGCTACGGCCGGGTGCGCGCGATGCTCGACGAAAACGGCAAGCCGACCACCGAGGCCGGCCCGTCGCTGCCGGTCGAGATCCAGGGCCTGACCGAAGTGCCGCAGGCCGGCGACGAGTTCATGGTGCTGTCCGACGAGCGCCGCGCCCGCGAAATCGCGACCTTCCGCTCGGGCAAGTACCGCGACGTGAAGCTCGCGAAGCAGCAGGCCGCCAAGCTCGAGAACATGTTCGAGAACATGGGCCAGGGCGAGGCGCAGACGCTGGCGCTGATCCTCAAGGCCGATGTGCAGGGCTCGCAGGAGGCGCTCGCGCAGTCGCTGCAGAAGCTCAGCACCGACGAGGTCAAGGTGCAGATCGTGCATGCGGCGGTGGGCGGCATCAGCGAGTCCGATGTCAACCTCGCGATCGCGTCCAAGGCCGTCATCATCGGCTTCAACACCCGCGCCGATGCCGGGGCGCGCAAGCTCGCCGAGCACAACGGTGTCGACATCCGCTACTACAACATCATCTACGACGCGGTCGACGAGGTGAAGGCGGCGATGACCGGCATGCTGGCGCCGGAGCAGAAGGAAGAAGTCATCGGCACCGCGGAGATCCGCACCGTGTTCGTGGCCTCGAAGATCGGCACGGTGGCCGGCTCGATGGTCACTGCGGGCATCGTGCGCCGCGGTGCGCGCTTCCGCCTGCTGCGCGAGAACGTGGTGGTCTACACCGGCGAGGTCGAATCGGTGCGCCGCCTGAAGGACGACGTGCGCGAAGTCAAGGAAGGCTTCGAGTGCGGCATCAAGCTGAAGAACTACAACGACATCAAGGAAGGCGATCAGCTGGAGTTCTTCGAAGTCAAGGAAGTGGCACGAACGCTGTAAGGCGGAACGGGTCTCGTCCCCGAACCCCGCCTTCCGAAAGAAGGCGGGGTTTGTGTTTGTAGGACCCGCAGGAGCGCACGATGAAACACAAGCGATCGATACCCAACCGCAGCTTCCGCGTCGCCGACCAGATCCAGCGCGACGTGGCCGGGCTGATCCGCGAGCTGAAGGACCCGCGCATCGGCATGGTGACGATCCATGCGGTGGAGGTCACGCCCGACTATGCGCATGCGAAGGTTTTCTTCTCGCTGCTCGTCGGCGACCCGCAGGAATGCGAAACGGCGCTGAACGAAGCGGCCGGGTTCATCCGCAACAGCCTGTTCAAGAAGCTGCAGATCCACACGGTGCCGACGCTGCACTTCGTGTTCGACCGAACGACGGAGCGGGCGGCCGAGCTGAACCTGTTGATCAGCCAGGCCAACGCGACGCGGGCCAAGGAAGACTGAGCTCGTGCAAACACAGCGCATCCGCGTTCCCAAGCGCGCCGTTCATGGCGTGCTGCTGCTCGACAAGCCGCTGGGCCTGTCGAGCAACGACGCGTTGCAGAAGGTCAAGCGGCTGTACCGCGCCGAGAAGGCGGGCCACACCGGCACGCTGGACCCGCTGGCAACGGGCTTGTTGCCGCTGTGTTTCGGCGCCGCGACCAAGTTCTCGCAGATCAGCCTGGACGCCGACAAGCGCTACGAGGCGACGCTCAAGCTGGGCATCACGACGCGCAGCGGCGACGCCGAAGGCGAGGTGCTGCTCAGGCGCGACGTCAGCGTGACGCCCGAGCAGATGCGTGCCGCCTGCGGCCGCTTCACCGGCGAGATTCTCCAGGTGCCGCCGATGCATTCCGCGCTGAAGCGCGACGGCCGCGCGCTGTACGACTACGCACGTGCCGGCATCGAAGTCGAACGCGAAGCGCGCCGCGTGACGATTCATTGCATCGAGATTCTCGGTGGGCACGATGACGCTTGGACGCTCGACGTGCGCTGCAGCAAGGGCACCTACGTCCGAACGCTCGCCGAAGACATCGGCGAAGCCCTGGGCTGCGGCGCGCACCTGAGCGCCTTGCGCCGCACCGGCAGCGGGCCTTTGACGCTGGCCGAGGCGCTGACGCTGGAACGCCTCGGCGAGATGACCGAAGCCGAGCGCGACGCCGCGCTGCTGGCCGCCGACACGATGTTGGCCGACTGGCCGGCCGTGCGCCTGGACGACGAAGGCGCCGGCCGCTTCCTGAGCGGCGTGCGCCGCCGCCTGCCGCTGGCCGACGCGCCGCGCGTGCGGGTGTACGGGCCGCAACCCGAGGCCTTTCTCGGCAGCGGTCACATCAGCGGCGGCGAATTGATTTCAACGAGGCTCCTGAGCCCGGTGGAGGTGCAAGGCCTTCTGCACGACAGACACGAGAGACTCGAGAGACCGACGACATGACCCGACAGATCCGAAACATCGCCATCATCGCCCACGTGGACCATGGCAAGACCACGCTGGTGGACCAGCTGCTGCGCCAAAGTGGCACCTTCCGCCAGAACGAGAAGGTCGCCGAACGCGTGATGGACAGCAACGACCTCGAACGCGAGCGCGGCATCACCATCCTTGCGAAGAACTGCGCGGTCGAATGGAAGGGCACGCACGTCAACATCGTCGACACGCCCGGGCACGCCGACTTCGGCGGCGAGGTGGAGCGTGTGCTGTCGATGGTCGACAGCGTGCTGCTGCTAGTCGACGCGGTCGAAGGCCCGATGCCGCAGACGCGCTTCGTGACCCGCAAGGCGCTCGCGCTGGGCCTGAAGCCCATCGTCGTCGTCAACAAGGTCGACCGGCCCGGCGCACGGCCCGACTACGTGATCAACGCGACCTTCGACCTGTTCGACAAGCTCGGCGCGACCGAAGAGCAGCTCGACTTCCCGGTGATCTTCGCCTCCGGTCTGAACGGCTGGGCGACGTTGACCAAGGGCGAGGTCGGGACCGACCTGGCGCCGCTGTTCGATGCGATCCTCGAGCACGTGCCGGCGCACGAAGGCAGCCCGACCGATCCGCTGCAGCTGCAGATCTGCTCGCTGGACTACTCCACCTACGTCGGCCGCATCGGCATCGGGCGCGTCAATCAGGGCACGCTCAAGCCGATGCAGAACGTCGCGGTGTACAGCGGGCCCGACAGCACGCCGTTCAACGCACGCGTCAACCAGGTGCTGAAGTTCGAAGGCCTCGAGCGCCAGCAGGCCACCGAAGCCGGCCCCGGCGACATCGTGCTGATCAACGGCATCGAAGGCATCGGCATCGGCGTGACGCTGACCGAGGTCGAGCGTCCGGTGCCGCTGCCGATGCTGAAGGTCGACGAGCCGACGCTGACGATGAATTTCTGCGTCAACAACTCGCCGCTGGCCGGCCGCGAAGGCAAGTTCGTCACCAGCCGTCAGATCTGGGACCGTCTGCAGCGCGAGCTGCAGAGCAACGTGGCGCTGAAGGTGCGTGAGACCGACGAAGACGGCATCTTCGAGGTGTCGGGCCGCGGCGAGCTGCACCTGACGATCCTGCTCGAGAACATGCGTCGTGAGGGCTACGAACTCGCGGTCTCCAAGCCGCGCGTGGTCTTCCACGACGTGGACGGCGAACGCCACGAGCCGATCGAACTCGTGACCGCCGACGTCGAGGACCAGCACCAGGGTGCGGTGATGCAGGCGCTGGGCGAACGCCGAGCCGAGCTCGTCAACATGGAACCCGACGGCATGGGCCGCGTGCGCCTGGAGTACCGCATTCCGGCGCGCGGCCTGATCGGCTTCCAGAACGAGTTCCTGAACCTGACGCGCGGTACCGGCCTCATCAGCAACATCTTCGACAGCTACGAGGCGTACAAGGGCGAGATCGACGGCCGCAAGAACGGTGTGCTGATCAGCCAGGACGATGGCGAGGCGGTGACGTATTCGCTGGGCAAACTGGACGACCGCGGCCGCATGTTCGTGAAGGCCGGCGACCCCTTGTACGAGGGCATGGTCATCGGCATCCACTCGCGCGACAACGACCTCGTCGTGAACGCGGTCCGCGGCAAGCAGCTGACCAACTTCCGCGTCTCCGGCAAGGAAGACGCGATCAAGATCACGCCGCCGATCATCCTGACGCTCGAATACGCGGTGGAGTTCATTGCCGACGACGAACTGGTCGAGATCACGCCGAAGTCGATCCGGGTGCGCAAGCGCCACTTGAAGGAACACGACCGCAAGCGCGCGTCACGCGAAGCCGCATAACGGGATCGGCTTGTCGCGCTGGCGAATGCACGCATTCGCCAGCGCTGGCACACTCGTGGGCTTTGCAGGTTCCCCGCCGTGCCTTCCACCATCTCCCACCGCCAGGCCGTCGCCGGCATGCTGCTCGTCACGCTGATGTGGAGCATCGCCGGCGTCATCACGCGCCAGCTCGAGTCGGCACGGAGCTTCGAGGTCACCTTCTGGCGCAGCTTCTTCACCGGCTTGGCGCTGGCGGTCTACTACGCCATCGCCCATGGCCGCGACACGCCGCGCCTCCTGCGCGCCGGTGGCCGGCCGCTATGGATCTCGGGGCTGATGTGGAGCGTGATGTTCACCTGCTTCATGTTGGCGCTGACACTGACCACGGTGGCCAACGTGCTGATCACCATGAGCGTCGCGCCGCTGCTGACCGCGCTGCTCGCCCGCTTCATGCTGGGCCACCCGGTGGCGACGCGGACCTGGGCGGCGATCGTCGTGGCCGGCGTCGGTATCGCGTGGATGTACGGCAACAGCGTCAGCGCCGACGGCACGCACCTGCTCGGTACGCTGGTGGCGCTGGGAGTTCCGCTGGCTGCGGCGATCAACTGGAACACGCTGCAGCGCAGCGGAGGCTCGGTCGATCTGGTGCCGGCGCTGCTGATCGGCGCCTTCATTTCGAGCGTGATCACGCTGCCGCTGTCCTTGCCGTTCCGCTCCACGGGTCACGATGTCGCGCTGCTCGCGCTGCTGGGGGTGTTCCAGCTGGCGATCCCCTGCGTGCTGGCGGTACGCCTGTCGCGCTCGCTGGCGGCACCCGAGATCTCGCTGCTGGCGCTGCTGGAGATCATCTTCGGCATCGCCTGGGCCTGGGTCGGCGCGAACGAGCAGCCGGCGCCGCAGGTGCTGGCAGGAGGCGCCCTGGTGCTGGGCACGCTGGCGTTGAACGAGGCCTGGGGCCTGAGAGGTTGAGAGGCAATCCGACATGGCCGCTCGAACCCCGAAAACGGCGCCACTCTGCGTTGCAAATGCTCGACTGAGCTTGTCGAAGGCGACCGATCATCGTGAGCCTGTCGAACGACATAGCCCGAGCTATGGCTGCGCTTTGCGCCTTGATTGGCGCCGTTTTCGGGGCTCGCTCGGCCACGCCGGATTGCCTCTCAACCTCTGAGGAGCAGGGCATGACGATGGTCGTCACCGAAGCGAGCCGCAGCATCGGCGTGATCACGCTGAACCGGCCGCAAGCGCTGAACGCCCTGTCGCTGGACATGATCCGCGACACCACCGCGGCGCTGCTGGCGTGGCGCGATGACGCGGACATCGCCGCCGTCGTGCTGCGCGGCGCCACGCAGGAAGGCAAAGTCGTGGCCTTTTGCGCGGGCGGCGACATCCGCTTCTTCCACCAGGCCGCGCTCGCCGGCGACCCGCGGCTGGAAGACTTCTTCACCGAGGAGTACAGCCTCAACCACCTGATCCATGTCTATCCGAAGCCGGTCGTCGCGCTGATGGACGGCATCGTGATGGGCGGGGGCATGGGTTTGTCGGTCGGCGCGGCCGTGCGTGTCGTCACCGAGCGCACGAAGATGGCGATGCCCGAGACGCGCATCGGCCTGTTCCCCGACGTGGGCGGCGGCCACTTCTTGTCGCGCTGCCCCGGCCACGTCGGCGAGTACCTCGCGTTGACCGGCCAGGTGATGGGCGCCGGCGACGCGCTCGCCTTCGGCCTGGCCGACCTGGCGGTCCCGTCGGACCGCCTGCCGGCGCTGCTCGAAACGCTGTGCGATCAACCGATGGAAAGCGCGGCCCACGTACGCGCCGCAATCGCCGCGGCAGCCGGACCGGCGCCACAGGCGGTCCTGGCGGCACATCGCAGCGCGGTCGATCTGCATTTCGGTTGCAGCGATCTCAGCGGTGTCGTGCGCTCCCTGCAAGGCGACGGCAGCGAGTGGGCGCGGCGCACGCTGGCCGACCTGCTCGAACGGTCGCCACTGATGATGGCGGTCACGCTGGAACAATTGCGCCGCGCGCGGACGATGGAGCTGGCCGACGACCTTCGCATGGAACGCGATCTGGTGCGCCGCTGCTTCCATTTGCGCCCCGGCGCGGCGAGCGAAACCGTCGAAGGCATCCGCGCCTTGGCGGTCGACAAGGATCACGCGCCGCACTGGAACCCCCCGCGGATCGACGACGTGACGGCCGAGATGGTCGCCGCGTTCTTCGAGAGCCCGTGGCCGGCGCACGCCCACCCGCTGCGCATGCTGCACTAGGGCTTCCCCTTGGGCGTCGCGCCGCGGCGCGCGCCTAGCATGCAGCGACACCTCAGAACAGGAAGGATGGCCAATGAAGCAACTGTCCGGGCTGGACGCCGGTTTCCTCTACATGGAAACGCCCGAGATGCCGATGCATGTCGGCGCGATGCACGTCTTCGAGATGCCGGCGAGCTACAAGGGCAGCTTCCTTGCCGACATGCGCCACCACATGGCCCAGCGCCTGCCGCTCGCGCCCGCGCTGCGGCGCAAGCTGGCCTGGATGCCGTTCAACCTGGCGAACCCGGTATGGATCGAGGCCGAGCCGAAGCTGGATGAACACATCGTCGGGATCAAACTGCCCAAGGGCAGCACGACGGCCGAGCTGCAGGCCCGCGTCGGCGAGCTGCACGCCCGCTTGCTCGACCGAGACAAGCCGCTGTGGAAGTTCCACGTCTTCGAAGGCCTGACGCCTGGCCCGAACAAGGAGAAGCGCTTCGGCCTGTACACGCAGCTCCACCATGCGGCGGTAGACGGCCAGGCCGCCGTGGCGCTGGCGGCCGCCATCCTCGACGTGAACCCGGCGCCGCGCGACATCAAGCGACAGCAGCAACCGCCGAAGAAGCTGCAGCTCGGGATGGCCGAGATGCTGAGCGGCGTGTTCGCGAACCAGCTGCAGCAGTACGCGAACGTCGTGAAAGCGCTGCCGTCCACCGTGGGCGCACTGACCCAGGTGGCGCGGCAGGGCGCCGGCGGCGTGACCAGCGCCGCGGTGGCCAAGGTGCGCGGCAAAAGCAAGCCGGCCGAAGACTCGGTGAGCCTCGGGCTCGCGCCGCGCACGCGTTTGAACGCGTCGGTGAGCACCGAACGCGCGTTTGCGTCGGTGAGCCTGCCGCTGAACGAGTTGAAGGCGCTGCGCCGTGCGCACGACGCGACGCTGAACGACGTCGTGCTGATGATTTGCAGCGGGGCCTTGCGCCGCTACTTCCTGAAGCATGGTCCGCTGCCGCGCAAGTCGCTGGTCGCCGCGGTGCCGGTGTCCACGCGCGCCGCGGGCGACACCTCGGCGAACAACCAGGCCTCGATCACCGTCGTCAACCTCGGCACGCACATCGCCGATCCGATGAAGCGTCTGCTCTACGTGAAGGCCGCCACCGCCGCGATGAAGGCGACGATCGGCAGCGTGAAGACGCTGATGCCGATCGACTTCCCGTCGCTGGGCGTGCCGTGGCTGCTGAGCGCGGTGAGCGCCGTCTACGGCCGCGCGAAGGTGGCCGACCGCATTCCGCCGATCGCCAACGTGGCCATCTCCAACGTGCCGGGCCCGGCGTTTCCGCTGTACATGGCGGGCGCGAAGATGCTGGTGAACTACCCGACGTCGATCGTCGTGCACGGCGTGGCGTTGAACATCACGGTGCAAAGCTACAACGAGTCGCTGGACTTCGGGATGATGGCCTGCGGCAAGGCGATGCCGCAAGTGGCCGAGATGTCGGGCTACGTCGCCGACGCGTTCGCGGAGCTGAAGGCGTTGGCGCCGACCGCGGCGCTGCCCGCTCCGGTGGGTACACCGCTTGCTGCAAAGAAGCGCAAAGCGACGGCGAAAAAGCCGAACCCACTCCACCAGGCAACGAGGGCGCCCGCCAAGCGGAACCGGCCTGTCGCGCGTGTGACAGCCTCCTAGGGCAAGCGCTGCGCTGCCGAAACGTTTCGCAACGCTAACATGTCCGGATCACGATCAAGCTCCTACCCGATGCCAGTTGAACGCCAGCACAACCCCAGCCGGCAAGGCCCAGTCAAGGCACCGAACGCGTTTCTGATGATGCTCGAAGGACGCGCGCCGTGGGAGTACGCTGCGATGGTCGCCGCGATGCCATGGCTGCGCAAGCTGCCGAAAGGCGACGGCCATCCCATCCTCGTGTTTCCAGGCCTCGGCGCCGCCGACTTCACCACATGGCCGCTGCGCCTGTTCCTTCAGAACCGCGGCTACGTGACCTATCCGTGGGACCAGGGTTTCAACCTGGGTCCGCGCAAAGGCGTGATGCAGACGTGTCTCGAGCAGGCGAGGGCGATCCATCGCAAGCACGGTCAGCCGATCAGCCTCGTCGGCTGGAGCCTGGGCGGCATCTACGCGCGCGAAGTGGCGAAGGAACTGCCGGAGCAGACGCGCTGCGTAATCACGCTGGGCACGCCGTTCACCGGCAACCCGCGGGCGACGAACGCCTGGCGCTTCTACGAATTCGTCAGCGGCCATTCGGTGGAAGACCCGGCGGTCATCGAGCAGGTGCGCCGCCCGCCTCCGGTGCCCACCACGTCGATCTATTCGAGGACGGACGGCATCGTGGCCTGGCGATGCAGCGTCAACGAGGTCGGTCCACAGGCCGAGAACATCGGCGTGCACGCAAGCCACGTCGGCATGGGCATGAACCCGATCGCGCTCTATGCGATTGCCGACCGGCTGGCGCAGTCGCCGGGTGATTGGAAGCCATTCGAAGCGGCCGGTGCGAAGCGCTGGTTCTTCCGCACCGGCGGCGCCGCCGCGGCGGCCATCTGAGAGGCTGAGATGCAGATCGGCGCCAACGGCATCACGCTCGAAGTCGAGGATCACGGCTCACCCTCGGGTGAACCGCTGGTGCTGATCATGGGGCTGGGCATGCAGCTGATCGCGTGGCACGAGGACTTCGTGCAGAGCCTGGTCAGTCGCGGCTTCCGTGTGATCCGCTTCGACAACCGCGACATCGGCCTCAGCCACAGCTTCGACCATCTCGGCGATCCGAATCTGCCGCTCGAGGCGTTGCGCCACACGATGGGCCTGCCGGTGCGCAGCGCCTATTCGCTCGCCGACATGGCGCGCGACACGGTGGGCGTGCTCGACGCGCTGGGTCTGCGCGACGCGCATGTCTGCGGCGCGTCGATGGGCGGCATGGTCGCGCAGCAGCTGGCGGTACGCCACCCGAAGCGCGTCAAGAGCCTCACGCTGATGATGACCAGCAGCGGTTCGCGCCGCCTGCCGGGGCCCTCGCTGAAGGTGCGCGGCGCGATGTTGTCGCGGCCCTCCGATCCAAAGAGCTTCGACAGCATCGTCGCCCACTATGTGGGCCTGTACAAACTGATCGGAAGCCCCGGGTATCCGTCGGACGACGACTACCTGACGCGGCGCCTGGGCTTGTCGGTGAAGCGCAGCTACCGCCCGCGCGGCACCGCGCGCCAGATGACCGCGATCGCCGCCGATGGCGACCGCTCGCCGCTGCTGTCGCAGATCCGCGTGCCGACGCAGGTGCTGCACGGGACGGCCGATCCACTCGTGCCGGTGGCCGCGGGACGCGACCTTGCCGCACGCATCCCGGAGGCGCGGCTGGACCTCGTCGAAGGGATGGGGCACGACCTGCCCGTGGCGCTGTGGCCGCGGTTCGTGGCTGGTATCGGCGCCGCGGCGTCGCGCGCTTGATGCGTCACTCCGGCGAAAACCGGGGCCCACTCGTCGAGGTGCAGTGGACCCCGGCTTTCGCCGGGGTGACCTACGCCGCCGTGTCCTTGCGCGTCAGGGCCCGCCGCAGGCCGGCCTCGAACTTGACCATGCTCAGCGGCTTGAGCCAGTAGTCGTAGGCCCCCAGGCTCATCGCCTTCACGATGTCCATCGACAAGGTGTCGGCCGTCAGCAGCGTGACTCGCAGCTTGCCGCTCGCGATCTCCTCGTTCAGCGCGCGCACCACTTCGAGGCCACCGATGTCGGGCAGGTGCATGTCGAGCAGCACGAAATCCGGCCGCTCCGAACGCGCAAGTTCTATCCCTTGCATGCCGGTGTGCGCCTTGATCAGCGTCACGCCCGGATACACGGCGAGCGCGGTCTCGATCAGCTCCATGTTGATGAGGTTGTCTTCGATGTAGAGGACCTTGCCTCGAAGCTCGCTCGAACTGCTCTGGTCGCCGTTGTCCGACATGTGTTCCTGGCCTCTTTGCCTGATGACAGGCGGTGAATGCCGATTGTGGATTCCGCTTCGCGCCGAGTCACCTGCGAAATCGATTTCCCTGACAAGAGCAGGGTGCCACACCGCCTGCTCCGCACGCTCGACAGCACCGCCGTTATGGCGCATTCTTTGCTGCATTCTCCCCGCGCATGGACGAAACACTCCGATGAATGCTCTGCGGCTCGTGGTGTGGACGCTGGACGCTCAGCGATTTGCGTTGCCGGTCGTCAACGTCGAGCGCATTCTGCCGGCGTTCGAGGTGACGGCGCTGCCGGATGCGCCGCCGGTCGTCTCCGGCATCGTCAACCTGCATGGCCGCATCGTCGCGGTGGTCGACGTGCGGCGGCGCTTTCAGCTGCCGCAGCGGGAGCTGCGCTTGAGCGATCAGCTGCTGCTGGCGCGAACGTCGCGCCGGCACCTCGCCTTCTTCGTCGATTCGGTGGAGGGCGTTGCGCCCTATCCACCGGACGCGATGGTCGCTGCCGAAGCGATCGCACCGGACATCGGTTCGGTCACGGCCGTCGTCAAGCTCGCCGACGGCCTGATGCTGATTCAGGACCTCGATCGATTGCTGTCGCTCGACGAGGAGTCACGCTTGTCCGAGGCGCTGTCCTCGCAGGCGGCCTGAGGAACGGTGGCGGATGGCGCTCGGCCTGCCCGATTCGGTGATGGAGCCGCTGAGCCGGCGTGTCGCCGCACGCACCGGCCTGCGCTTCGAGCGTGCGAGATGGTCGGACCTGACGCGCGCGTTGTCGCAAGCGGCCCGCGAGACCGGCGAAGCCGACCCACAGGCGATGCTGCTGCGCTGGCTCGACGGCCCGACGCCGCCTGCCGACGTCGACGCACTCGCGCGCCAGCTCACCGTGGGAGAGACGTACTTCTTTCGCGAGCCCGCTGCCTTCGACGTGCTCGAGCGCGAGCTGCTGCCGCCGTTGATCGAAAGACGCCGTGCGCAAGGCCGTCAACTGCGCATCTGGAGCGCCGGCTGCTGCACCGGTGAAGAGTGCTACACGCTCGCGATCCTGCTGCACCGCCTGATCCCCGACCTGGCCGAGTGGAACGTGTTCCTCCTCGGCACTGACATCCATCCGGGCTTCCTCGCGCGTGCCGCCGAGGGCGTGTACAACGACTGGTCGTTCCGCGGCGTGCCCGAAACGCTCCAACGGATCTACTTCGAGCCGGATGGACGCGGACAGCACGCGGTGCGGCCGGAGCTGAAGCGGCTCGTCACGTGGCGCCGGATGAACCTCGCCGAGGAGCCTGACGTCGGCGCGGACTTCGATCTCGTGCTGTGCCGGCATGTGCTGATGTACTTCGAGGCCGCGCAGGCACGGCTCGCCGTGGCGCGAATTCACCGTGTGCTGCGCGATGGCGCATGGCTCCTCGTCGGCGCCGCGGAGAGGGGTCGCGGGCTGTTCGACGACTTCGCCGAACAGCGCTTCGGCGACGTGGTGTTTTATCGCAGGCCGGCGGCGACGCAGGGGGCTCTCGGGCTGAATGCGCTGTTCGCGAAGCGGCAGCCCGCCAACGACGCGGCAGCGTCGCTCGCGCTGGCGATCCGCCGCTGCGCTGACGCCATCGACGCTGACAAGTGCGACGCGTCGCTGCACTACCGGCACGCGCTGCTGCTCGACCGGGCCGGCGAGCGGTCGGCGGCGCGAGCGGCGCTTCGGCGCACGCTGTTCCTCGATCGCGAGTTCGTCCTCGCGCACGTCGTGCTCGGCCACCTGAGCGAAACGCAGGGCGATGCCGGCGCGACGAAGCATTTCTCGCACGCGCTGCGGCTGCTGGAGCGCCAGGCGGCCGACGCCGTCGTGCGCGGATCGGACGGGCTCAGTGCAGGGCGATTGAGTGCGATGCTGCAGGCGAGGATGGTCGCATGAGAGACCGCAAGCCGAGACCCGATGTTCACCGCAGCGTCGACTGGGACGGCATCAAGCAGCGGCTGGCGCAGTCTCAACGTTCGCTCGAGCGCGACTTCGCCCCCACGGAACGCGAGCGGCGGGACATCCTGCACGCGCGGGCGCAGGCCATGGCGGTCGAGACGCCGCGCCCGTCGGCACCCGCCGACGGCATCGACGTCGTCGAGTTCGTTCTCGCGCAGGAGCACTACGCGATCGAGGCCGCGTTCGTGCGCGAAGTGCAGCCCCTGAAAGAATTGACAGGAGTCCCTTGCACGCCGGCCTTCGTGTCGGGCATCATCATCGCTCACGGTCGAATCCTCGCGGTCATCGACCTCAAGACATTCTTCGAACTGCCCGAGTCGGGATTGAACGATCTGAACAAGGTGATCATCCTGCAGCACGGGGAACTCGAGTTCGGCATACTCGCCGACCACATCGTCGGCGTTGACCGGCTGGCGCTGGCGGACATCCAGCCGCCGCTGGCCGGCATCAGCGGCGGACGTGCCGGCTACCTTCGCGGTGTCACGCAGCAGCGGCTCGTGGTCCTGGATGCCAAGAAGCTGATGATCGATCCCGCGCTGATCGTCGACGACGAGGCGGGCGCTTGAAAATGGTCGCCCCAAATCAACGTTCGACGGATGTCGACGCCGTTCACGCAGCCCGCGCGCTGGCGTTCTTCTGCACGGCGATGACGGCGACCGGCGTCGCGGGTGCGAACGCCGCGCAGGCCGCACCGACGGTGGCCAGCCTGTCGCGGCTGTCCATCGAGGAACTGGCCGACATCGAGATCTCGTCGGTGTCCAAGCGGCCCGAGCGCCTGGCCGAGGCCGCCGCATCGGTCTTCGTGATCACCGCCGACGAGATACGCCGCTTCGGCGCGACCACGTTGGCCGAGGCGCTGCGGCTCGCTCCCAACCTGCAGGTCGCACGCGTCAATGCCCACAGCCATGCGATCACCGCGCGCGGCTTCAACAGCAGCAGCGCCAACAAGCTGCTCGTGATGATCGACGGGCGAAGCGTCTACACGCCGCTGCATGCGGGCGTGTTCTGGGACGCACTGGACGTGGTGCTGGCCGACGTCGATCGCATCGAGGTGATCAGCGGCCCCGGCGGCGCGCTGTGGGGCGCGAACGCGGTCAACGGCATCATCAACATTCTCACGCGCTCCGCCGCGGACACCGCCGGCACGCTCGCCGCCGCGGCGGCCGGCACCAGCGAAGACGTGTTGACGCTGCGCCACGGCCTGCGCTTTAGCAACGGCGGCGTGCGCGGCCATGCGAAGCACGTGCGCGGCGAAGGCACCGAACGCGCTGACGGGACCGCGGCGGCCGACGACTGGGAGCGCACCCAGGCCGGCTTCCGTGCCGACTGGGGCCGGTCGGAGTCAGCCTGGACGCTGCAAGGCGACGTCTACGAGGGACATACCTATGGTCTGGAGGCCTGGGGCCGCGTGCAGGTCCATGACCGCTGGCGGGTCGGCGCCGGGGCCGTGCTGCTTCGGCAGCGGTTCGCGTTCGCGCCCGGGAGTGCCGATCCGGGCTTGTCGACCAGCGGCGGCAACGACCCCGAACTGCAGTTCTCGCTGCGGTCCAGCCACGAACTGTCCAATGACTGGACCCTCGACCTCGGGCTGCGGGCCGTCGACGCCTTGCCGAATCCGAGCGTACCCAGTCACGTGGCGGTCGATGCGCGGCTCGCTGGACCGTGCAACGCGGCCTCGAGCTGTCGCTCGCCGGTTTTGACCTGTTCGACGAACAGCACCCGGAGTTCGGCGCCGCACCGGGCCGCAGCGAAATCGGCCGCAGCGTGTCGTTGAGGCTCACATGGACGCCGTGACACGCCGCAGCGCCGCAATCGCCTGCCTCGCGACGGCCTTGTTCGCCGCCTGGTCGGCGGTGTCGGCGCAGTCGACGCAGCCTCTCGAGTACGCGGTGAAGGCAGCCTACCTCGTGAAGTTCCCGTCCTACGTGGAGTGGCCGGACAGCGCGTTTCCGACCGCGGACAGCCCGATCGCCTTGTGCGTGGTCGGGCCGGACCCGTTCGGCCGGCTGCTCGACGAAGCGTCGGCCGGCCAGCAGGTGCATGGCCATCCGCTCGTCGTGCGGCGGATGAAAACCATCACCCGCGACTCGGGATGCCATATCGCCTTTGTCGCTGCCGACTCGTCCGCCGACAAGCTCGCCGGCAGCGGCGTGCTGGTGGTCTCGGACACACCGGCCGGTGGCGGCATCATCAGCTTCGTGGTCCAGGACAACCGCGTGCGCTTCACGGTCGACGACGAGGCGGCAGCGCAGAGTGGACTCGGCATCAGCTCCAAGCTGCTGAGCGTCGCGCTCAGCGTCAGGCCGAGGGCCAAGGGCTGATGCGCTCGCTGTCGGACATCCCCATCCGCCGCAAGCTGCTGCTGATCACCGTGCTGGCCAGCATGGTGGCGCTGCTGCTGGCCGGCACGGCGATCGTGGCCTACGAGATCTACACGTACCGCTCACAGAAGACGCAGGAAGTCGCGGTGCAGGCCGAGATGCTCGCCGCGAGCGTGACCGCATCGCTGGAGTTCAACGATCCGAAGGCGGCACAGGAGTACCTGAACGCCTTGCGGGCCAACCCCGACATCGCCGCCGCCGCGATCTACGCCGGCGACGGATCGCTGTTCGCGAGCTTCGGCCGCGCGGCCTCGGCGCGCGCCGAGGCGCCGGCGCGTGCCGAGGCCGCGGTGCAGCGCTTCGAAGGCAACGACCTCGTGTCGTTCTCCCCGGTGCATCAGAACAACCGCGACGTCGGCACGGTCTACCTGCGTGTCGGCACCGAGCCGCTGGTGACGCGCCTGGCCGGCTACGGCGGCATCATCCTGCTCGTGATGATCGGTTCGCTGGTGATCACGCTGCCGGTCTCCGCGCGGCTGCACGCGGTGATCGCAAACCCGATTCGCGACATGGCCGATGCGGCACGCCGGGTGGCCGTTGGCGAGATCGTCGACGGCCCGCCGAGCAGGCCGCGCGCCGATGAAATCGGGCAACTGCAGGATGCATTCCGGCAGATGAGCGCCTCGCTGCAGGAGAAGGCGCATGTCGCGCGGCAGATCGCCGCCGGCGATCTGCAGGTCGAGGTCGCGCCGCACTCGGAGCGCGACGTGCTCGGCAACGCGTTGGTCGCGATGGTCCAGAACCTGCAGCACAGGGCCGGCACCGCCCAACTGATCGCCACCGGCGACCTCACGGTGAAAGTCACGCTGCAGTCCGATCGCGACGAACTGGGGCGCGCCTTCGCCACGATGGTGGAGAACCTGCGCGAGCTGAACCGCCAGGTCAGCGAAGGCGTGGGCGTGCTGAGCAGCTCCACCAGCGCCATCCTCGCCGGCACGACCCAGGTCGCGGCCGGCACCACGCAGGCGGCCGCCGTGATCAGCCAGACCGCGGTCACCCTCGACGAAGTCAAGCAGACCGCGCTCGTCTCGACGCAGAAGGCGAAGTACGTATCGGAGACCGCACAGAAGGCCGCGCAAGTGTCGCAAACCGGGCGCCGTTCCGTCGAAGACTCCATCGAAGGGATGCAGCAGATCCGTGAGCAGATGGAGATGATCGCCGACAGCATCATGCGGCTGTCGGAGCAGACCCAGGCCATCGGCGAAATCATCGCGAGTGTCAACGACTTGTCGGAACAGTCCAACCTGCTGGCGGTCAACGCCTCGATCGAAGCAGCCAAGGCCGGCGAGCACGGTGTCGGCTTCGCCGTGGTGGCGCTCGAAGTGAAGAGCCTCGCCGCGCAGTCGCGGCAGGCGACGTCGCAGGTGCGCACCATCCTCGGCGACATCCAGAAGGCGACCAGCAATGCCGTGGTCGCGGCGGAGCAGGGCGCGAGGGCCGTCGATGCCGGCGCGCGCCAGTCGAAAGACGCCGGCGAGGCGATCCAGCGGCTGTCCGAAAGCATCGCGGAAAGCGCATCGGCGGCCAGCCAGATTGCCGTGTCGGCGCAGCAGCAGCTGGTCGGTATGGACCAGCTCGCCCAGGCCATGGGCAACATCAAGACGACGACCGCCCAGAACATGGACAGCACGCGCCAGGCCGAGATCGCGGCGCATCAACTGCACGAGCTCGGCCTTCGGTTGAAAGGAATGGTGGGGCGATACAAGGTCTGAGCCGCATCGAAGGCGCTCTTCCAACCACGGCAGCAGTCAACAGATGAGCACGGAAGACGAAAGGTTTCTGCAGCGCCTTCTGGCGACGTTCAAGCTCGAGGCCGAGGAGCATCTCGGTGCGCTGTCGGCGCAGCTGTTGCAGCTCGAACGAAGCCCGGCCCCGGAACAGGCCGCCTCCGTCGTCGAGGCGCTGTTTCGCGAGGCACACAGCCTCAAGGGCGCGGCGCGCTCGGTCAACCTCGCGGACATCGAGCGTGTGTGCCAGGCCCTGGAGCGGGTGCTGTCGGCGCTGAAGCGGCATGAGACCGCGGTGTCGCGCGAACTCTTCGACACGCTGCACTCCACGCTCGACGTACTCGGGCAATTGCTGTCGCACCACGTCGACGGGGGGGCCGCCCCCGAGCCTGCGCTCGCGGTCGACGCGGCGCAGCGCCTGAACGCGCTGCTGGCCGCCTCGCTGCCCGCGGGTCACTCGCCGCAGCCGCTGTCGCCGGTGGCGAGCGCCGCCGCCGCCGGCGCCGAGCCCATCGCGGTGGCCCGCCCCCCCGGCGACACCGTGCGCGTCGCCACTGCGAAGCTCGAAGCGCTGATGGTGCAAGCCGAGGACCTGCAGGCGTTCAAGTTCAGCGGTGAACATCTCGGGCACGAGTTGCATGCGCTGGCGCAAGGACTCGCCGACTGGAAGCGCCGCTGGGACAAGGACGCCCGTCAGGCCCGCATGCTGCGCCGCGCCCGGGCGCGTGCCGGCGCGCCGGATGGCGCGAACGGCGGCAACGCGCGACTGCTCGCCCGGCTGCTCGACGGCATCGAGCACCACGAGTTGCGCGCCAAGTCGCTCAGCGACCGGCTGGCGCAGCTCCAGCGTGCGGCCGCGCAAGAGCAGCGCGGCCTCGCGACGCGCGCCGACAAGCTGCTGGAGGACATGAAGCAGGTGCTGATGCTGCCGTTCGCCGCACTGCTGGACACGTTGCCGAGGCAGGTGCGCGATCTCGCCCAGGCCAGCGGCAAGGAGGCGGAACTGATCGTCAGCGGCGCGACGCTGGAGGCCGACCGCCGCATCCTCGAACAACTGAAGACGCCGCTGCTTCACCTCGTGCGCAATGCGATCGACCACGGCATCGAAACGCCGGAGGAACGGCTGCGCCTGAACAAGCCGCGGCGCGGGCTCATCCGCATCGACGTCGTGCCGCGTGAAGGCAACCGCGTCGAAATGCTCGTCGCCGACGACGGCGCCGGCATCGCGCTCGACAAGGTGCGCGCGAAGGCGCAGCGGCTCGGGCTCACGGGTGCGCTCGGCACGCTCGACGACCGGCAGGCGAGGGACCTCGTGTTCGAGTCCGGGCTGTCCACGAGTCCCATCCTCACCGACCTGTCGGGCCATGGACTCGGGCTTGCGATCGTGCGCGAGAAGATCGACCGATTGGGTGGCTCGATCGAACTGCAGCGTGGCGAGCCCGGCCAGGGAACACGTTTTCGCGTCGTGCTGCCGGCCACGCTGGCGACCTTCCGCGGTCTGCTGGTGCGCTTGGCCGATCGCCGGTTCGTGCTGCCGGCGCGCCACGTCGAGCGTGTGCTGCGCGTGGCGCGATCGGCGATCCGCAGCGTGGAAAACAGCGAGGCGATCGAAGTCGAGCAGTCGGTCGTGGCACTGGTGTCGCTCGCCGGCGTGCTGGGCCTGCCCCCGGCGGCGCCGGACGGCGAGCGTGTCGACCCGCCGGTCCAGGTGGTGGTGCTGACCCACGGCGACCGGCGCATGGCCTTCGAGGTCGACGAGGTGCTGGGCGACCAGGAGGTGCTGGTCAAGCCGCTGACGCCGCCGCTCAAGCGGGTGCGCAACGTGGCGGGCGCCACGGTGCTCGGTGCAGGCCACGTCGTGCCGCTGCTGGACGTGGCCGATCTCATGCGCCCGGCGCCGCATGGCCATGCCCGCCGGCCGGCGGCGTCGCCGGCCGGCGCTGCCGCGGGGCGCCGGATGTCGCTGTTGGTGGCGGAAGATTCCGTCACCTCGCGTGACCAGTTGAAGCACATTCTGGAGACCGCGGGCTATCGCGTGACGACCGCCGCCGACGGCATCGATGCGCTGAGCTGCCTGCAGTCCGGCGACTTCGACCTGCTGGTGTCCGACGTGGAGATGCCGCGGCTGGACGGCTTCGACCTGACCGCCCGCGTGCGCACCGACAAACGGTTGGCCGACCTGCCGGTGGTGCTCGTGACGGCACTCGATTCGCGCGCCGACAAGGAGCGCGGCGTGGAAGTCGGCGCCAACGCTTACATCGTGAAAAGCGGCTTCGACAAGGCCCATTTGCTCGACGCGATCAGGACGCTGATATGACCGGCCCGGTGGTGCGCGTGCTCGTCGTCGAAGACTCCGCCGCCAGTCGCGAGTTGCTGGTGGGCATCATCAACGCCGATCCGAAGCTGCAGGTCGTCGGCATCGCCGCCGACGGCCAGACCGCCGTCGCCGCGGCAGAACGGATACGGCCCGACGTCATCACGATGGACATCCACCTGCCGGTGCTCGACGGATTCGGTGCGACGCGCCGGATCATGCAGACCTGCCCGACACGCATCGTGATGGTGACGTCGAGCTCGATTCCCAACGACGTCGAGGCGAGCTTCGAGGCGTTGGCCTGCGGCGCACTGAGCGT
This sequence comes from Piscinibacter sp., assembly GCA_035513255.1. Taxonomy (GTDB): domain Bacteria; phylum Pseudomonadota; class Gammaproteobacteria; order Burkholderiales; family Burkholderiaceae_C; genus Albitalea. The sequence continues at coordinate 29,285 of DATKCI010000198.1, forward strand.
GCTCGCGAAACCGCCGGGCCCCGGCCATCCGGACTTCGCCGCATTGCGCGAGGAGCTGGTTCGCACGGTAAAGCTGATGGCCGAAGTGCCGGTCGTGCGCCGCTGGCCGGCGGCCACCGAGGGCGTCGCGGCTGCGCCGGTGCCGGCGCAGCCGCCGGGGGGCGTCACGCACGATGTCGTGCCCCGTCTGGTGGCCATCGGCGCCTCGACCGGCGGCCCGCTCGCACTGCAGGCGATCCTGTCTCGGCTGCGGCCGGACTTCGGCGTGCCGGTCGTCATCGTCCAGCACATCTCGCTCGGCTTCGCCGAGGGCTTCGTGCAGTGGCTCGCTCACAGCACCGGCTTTCGCGTGCGCGTTGCCGCCCACGGCGATCGGATGCAGCCAGGCATCGCGTACGTCGCACCCGACGGGGCGCAGTTGAAGCTGCGCGACATGGCGCACCTGCAACTGGTCAACGAGCCGCACGAGAACGGGTTTCGCCCGTCGGTGGCCGCGTTGTTCCGCTCGGTGGCGCATCACTTCGGCCGCCACGCGGTCGGCGTGCTGCTGACCGGCATGGGCAACGACGGCGCGAAGGAACTGAAAGCGATGCGCGAGGTCGGTGCCCTGACGCTGGTCCAGGACATGGACAGCGCCGTCATCTACGGCATGCCGGGCGAGGCGGTCCGTCTCGGCGCGGCGACACACGTGTTGTCGCCCGCGACGATCGCAGTCGCCTTGAATCGGCTGGTACCTTCATAGGAACAAAGCATGCTTTCGACCACCCACGCACCCGGCCTCGGCATCGAGATCCTCCTGGTCGAGGACAGCCCGACGCAGGCAGCCCGGCTGCGCTACCTGATGGAGAGCAAGGGTTACCTCACGCGCGTGGCGAACAACGGGCGCGATGCGCTGCGCGAGCTGCGCGAACGCAGGCCGCAGCTCGTGCTGTCCGACGTGGTGATGCCGGAGATGGACGGCTACGCGCTGTGCCGTGCGATCAAGTCGGACCCGGCCCTGGCCGACACGCCGGTGATTCTCGTCACGTCGCTGGTGGACCCGAAGGACATCGTCAGCGGCCTCGAATGCGGCGCCGACAACTTCGTGCGCAAGCCCTACGCCGACGACTACCTGCTCAAGCGAATCCAGCATGTGCTGATGAACAAGGAGTTGCGCAGCACGCAAGGCAACCATTTCGAGCTCGGCATCGCGCTGTACCTCGGCGGGCAGAAGCACTTCATCAACGCCGAGCGCCAGCAGATCCTCGACCTTCTGATCTCCACTTACGAGCAGGCGGTCTGCGTCAACGAGGAACTGCAGGCGCGCGAGCAGCAGATCAGCGAGCTCAACGCGCACCTTGCGCGGCGCGCCGCCGAGCTGGAAGTCATCAATGTCGAGATCGCGCGCAAGAACCTCGAACTGCAGCGCGCGAGCGGCATGAAGTCGGTGTTCGTCGCCAACATGTCGCACGAGCTGCGCACGCCGCTGAACGCGATCATGGGCTTCTCCGAGATGCTCAAGGACGGGCTGATGGGCGAGCTGAGCGAACGCCAGCGCAAGTCGGCCGGCGCGATCTTCGACAGCGGCATGCACCTTCTTTCGCTGATCAACGACATCCTCGACCTGTCGCGCATCGAGGCCGGCAAGATGGAGCTCGAGCTTGAAAAGACCGATGTGGCCGAGCTGCTGGACAACAGCGTGACGATGCTGAAGAACCGGGCGTCGGCACATCAGATCAGGCTCAACGTCGAATCGAAGGTGCCCGACGAGATCTGCGTCGACCGCCGCAAGGCGCGGCAGATCATCTACAACCTGCTGTCCAACGCGGTCAAGTTCACGCCCGACGGCGGCTGCGTGGCGCTGCATGCGCGGCGCGTGGAGCAGCCGCATTGGGAGGGCATGCAGCGCGTGGGCGAGACGCCGCTTGCGCAGACGCCGCACGGCTATCTCGAGATCGGCGTCATCGATAGCGGCATCGGCATCGCCGCAGAAGACCTGGGGCGGCTGTTTCGGCCGTTCGCGCAGCTCGAAAGCGGCCTGTCGCGCAAGTACGAGGGCAGCGGCCTGGGCCTTGCGCTCGTGAAGCAGCTTGTGGAACTGCACGGTGGCGTGCTCGCGCTGCGCAGCCGTGTCGGCCATGGCACGACGTTCAAGCTGTGGCTGCCGTTTCGTGAACCGGCGCGCGAAACTGCCCAGCTTGTGTAGCCCGGATTGCATCCCCAAGTGCGCTGACTTTGCGCCGCCACCCTCGCCGTCACCCCCGCGTCGTCACCCGCGCCGCCACCCCGCAGCGTCACCCGCACTAGCCCGTCACCCCGCACTAGCCCGTCACCCGCACTAGCCCGTCACCCCGCACTAGCCCGTTACCCGCACTAGCCCGTTACCCGCACTAGCCCGTCACCCCGGCGAAAGCCGGGGTCCACTGGTGGAGTGCCTCCTGCTGGGTGCTTCCGAGCAGGTTGATTTGTTCGCGTTGCAAGCCGGGTTCCGGCCCGGCAGCCGGGTAACTTTCATTTGCTGGCCCAAATGAAAGTCACCAAAGCAAAGGGCCTCTCAAGAAAGAGATTTCGTAAGTCGTTGATCTATATACGTTCGACTCTTTCTTTTCCCCCGAACGCC
>DATKCI010000199.1:0-10226 GCA_035513255.1 Piscinibacter sp.
CTCCCGGCTCTGCGCAACTGGCGATGGGGCCGGGGTCGTCGACCCTCAGGCCTGAGGTGGTGAACCACCGGGAAGCGCGGGCGGTGCCGCTGCTGTCAAGGCGGTGCGCCGATTCAGCCGTTCGCCTGGGCAGCCCGCCGACCGCGTCTCATTGACGCTCAATGCAGCACGCGTGCAGTCGAGGGTCTTCCGCTGACGAGGACTGCCAACCATGTTTGACCGCACCCAATCCACGATCGCCCAGGTGGACCCCGAGATCTGGACCGTCATTCAGCACGAGAACGAGCGCCAGGAAGCGCACATCGAGCTGATCGCCTCCGAGAACTACGCGTCGCCGGCCGTGATGGCCGCGCAGGGCACGCAACTCACCAACAAGTACGCCGAAGGTTATCCGGGCAAGCGTTACTACGGCGGCTGCGAATTCGTCGACGTCGTCGAGCAGCTCGCAATCGACCGCATCAAGCAGCTGTTCGGCGCCGAACATGCCAACGTGCAGCCCAATTCGGGCTCGCAGGCCAACCAGGGCGTGTTTTTCGGCCTGCTGCAGCCGGGTGACACGATCATGGGGATGAGCCTGGCCGAAGGCGGGCATCTCACACACGGCATGCCGCTGAACATGAGCGGCAAGTGGTTCAAGGTCGTCAGCTACGGACTGGACGCGAACGAGGCGATCGACTACGACGCGATGGAGCGCCTCGCGCACGAACACAAGCCCAAGCTGATCATCGCCGGCGCATCGGCCTACAGCCTGCGCATCGACTTCGAGCGCTTCGCGAAGGTCGCGAAGGACATCGGCGCCTACTTCATGGTCGACATGGCGCACTACGCCGGGCTGATCGCAGCCGGCGTCTACCCGAACCCGGTGCCTTTCGCCGACGTCGTCACGTCGACCACGCACAAGAGCCTGCGCGGTCCGCGCGGCGGCTTCATCCTGATGAAGGACCCTGTCGCGAAGGCGATCAACAGCGCGATCTTCCCCGGCATCCAGGGCGGCCCGCTGATGCACGTGATCGCCGCCAAGGCGGTCGCGTTCAAGGAGGCGCTGTCGCCCGAGTTCAAGGGCTACCAGCAGCAGGTGGTGAAGAACGCCGTGGTGCTGGCCGATACCCTCACCGCACGAGGCCTGCGCATCGTCAGCGGCCGCACCGAAAGCCACGTGATGCTGGTCGACCTTCGCCCCAAGGGCCTCACCGGCAAGGAAGCCGAGGCGCTGCTGCAGCAGGCCCACATGACCTGCAACAAGAACGGCATTCCGAATGACCCGCAAAAGCCGATGGTCACGAGCGGCATCCGGCTCGGCACGCCGGCGATGACGACACGCGGCTTCAAGGAAGACCAGGCGCGCGCGACGGCGCACCTCATCGCCGACGTACTCGACAATCCGCGCGACGAAGCGAACATCGCGGCCGTTCGGGCCAAGGTGGCCGCGCTGACGCGCGACTTCCCGGTCTACAGGTGAGTTGACGGAGGTCGGGGTCGCTTTGCGGCCCCTTCTCTTTGATGCGTTGTCCCTTCTGCAGCCACGAAGACACCCAGGTCGTCGAGACGCGCGAGTCCGACGAAGGCGACGTCGTGCGCCGGCGGCGGCGCTGCCCCAGCTGCGACAAGCGCTTCACGACCTATGAACGGGCCGAGATCGCGCTGCCGTCGGTGGTGAAGAAGGACGGCACGCGCGAGGAGTTCGACTTGGCGAAGATCCGCGGGTCCATGACGCTGGCGCTGCGCAAGCGGCCGGTCAGCGTGGAGCAGATCGACGCGGCGCTGGAACGGATCCAGGACAAGCTGCTCAACAGCGGCGCCAAGGAGGTGCCTTCGGCCCGCCTCGGCGAGCTTGTCATGCGCGAGCTCAAGCGCATCGACAAGGTGGCCTACGTGCGCTTCGCCTCGGTGTACCGCAGCTTCGAAGACGTCGACGAGTTCAGGCAGCTGATCCGCGACATCTGAGAAGGGTGTGTCGTCCCGGCGAAAGCCGGGACCCACCGCTGGCCCACTCCCCCATCGGAAGGGTCGGCCGCACCCACCTCAAGGGGTCGCGCCGCAGCGCGCCGATTCGTACAGTCCTCCCATCAAATCAAGAGGGAGGACAGGATGACGACACGGCATCGCCTGCGCGGCGTCACCTTGGTCGAAGCGAGCGTGGTCGTGGCCATCGCTGCGATCACCGTGTCGACAGCCGCACCGAGTTTCCACAGCTTCATCGAGAAGCAGCGCCTCGATGGCGTGGCCGCGCAGCTCGCCGCCGACATCCAGTTCACCCGCGCCGAAGCAGTGCAGCGCAATACCGCGCTGCGACTCAGCGTGAAGTCGGCGAGCTGGGGCGACTGCTACATCATCCACACCGGCGCCGCGGCCGAGTGCAGTTGCAGTGAATCGAAACCGGCGCACTGCAGCGGGGACGCCACCGAACTGAAGACAGTGCAGCTGCCGGCGCACGACGGCATCGCACTGCAGGGCAATGTCTCGTCCATCCTGTTCGACCCGCTGCACGGGACCAGCACGCCCAGCGGCACCCTGAAGCTCGTCGCCGCCAGCGGACGCGCCGTGCATCACGTCGTCAACGTGATGGGCCGCGTGCGCAGCTGCTCGCCTGAGGGCACGGTGCCGGCTGTGCCCGGCTATCGCGTGTGCTGAGGGCCGGGTGATGAGCATTCGCGGAAACGCCGGCTTCACGCTGATCGAAATGATGTGCGCGATGGCGGTGGCCGGCGTGCTGTCGTCGGTCGCCTACCCGGCCTACCAGAGCGTGGTGCAGAAGACGCGCCGCGCCGACGCCCAGGTGGCGCTGCTGCAGATCCAGATGACGCAGGAGCGCTTCCGCGCCGACCACGAGGCATACGGGAGCCTGGCCGAGATCGGCGCCACCGAGGCCTCACCCGGCGGCCACTACACGCTGACGGTCGCAATCCACACCGAGTCCGGCTTCGAGGTGCATGCAGCGGCGGCGGGTGTGCAGGACGCCGATGCGCCGTGCCGCCACATGAAGCTCGTCGTCGACGGCCTCAACACCGCCTATGCGTCCGGCTCGGACACGAGCTTCGGGAACACCGGGCCGGCGAACCGGCAATGCTGGAGCTTGTGATGACCAAGCTCGGGCAACGCGGCCTGACCATCGTCGAACTGCTGGTCGGCATGGCGCTCGGCCTGTTCATCGTGGCCGTCGCGACGACGCTGCTCGTCAGCCGCATGCACGAACACCGTGCACTGCTGATCGAGAGCCGGTTGACGCAGGACCTGCGCGCCGCCGGCGACTTGATCACGCGCGATTTGCGCCGTGCCGGCTACTGGGGCGACGCGGCGGCAGCCGTGTGGCGGCCCGGTGCAGGCACCCCGATCGCGAATCCGTACACCGCGATGTCGCCGTCGTCGGTCGCCTCCGACGCGGTGAGCTTTCGCTTCTCGCGCGACACGACCGAGAACCACCACGTGGACGGCAACGAGCACTTCGGCTTTCGCTTGCGCAAAGGCGTCATCGAGATGCTGCTCGGCAGCGGCAACTGGCAGGCCCTGACCGACGCCGGCACCGTCGAAGTCACCGTCTTCGACATCACGCCGAACGTGCAGGAGATCGCACTGAACAGCTTCTGCGCGAAGGACTGTCCGCCCGGCAGCATCGACTGTCCGCCGAAGCAGCAAGTACGCAGCCTCGCCGTGCTGATCGGCGGCCACTCGACGGCCGACAGCACCGTTACCCGCACCGTGCGCAGCCAGGTCCGGCTGCGCAACGACACCATCGTCGGCAACTGCCCCTACTGAAGTGGCGACATGAACCATTCCCTCAGTCGGCCGCAACGCGGCGCCGCCACGCTGATCGTCACGCTGGTGCTGTTCTTCGTGATGACCCTGGTCACCGCATTCGCCAACCGCAACCACGTGTTCGCGCAGCGCGCGTCGGCCAACCAGTACCGCGCGACGCAGGCCCTCGAAGCCGCGGAAGCCGGCGTCGAGTGGACGATCGCGATGCTGAACAATCCCAGGCGCGTGGGCGCAGACTGCCTGCCCGCCGCGGACGCGGACCGCAGCTTCCGCGAGCGCCATCTCGGCTACGACGCCGCCAGCGGCACGCAAACGCCGCTGACCTGGCTGGACGCCGGCGAGCCGGTCCCGTTGCGGGCCGCGTGCGTTCGTGGCGGCACCGGCTGGGATTGCCATTGCCCGACCGAGGCCCATCCGGACCTCGACGTTCCCGCCGGCGACGGCCCCGCGATGGCGTTCATCGTCGAATTCGCCGCCGGCCCGAAGCCGAACATCGTGCGCGTCGTCTCGACCGGCTGCACCCGGCTCGGTGGTCCCTGCCTGCCCGGCGGCGTGCGAACCACCGACGCGGTGTCGCGCGTCGAGGTGATGCTCGGGCTCGTTCCGGGGCTCGCCGAGGCGCCGGTGGCGCCGCTGACGGTGGCCGGCTCGGTGCAGGCCGTCGGCGCGTCGCTCGGCCTGCACAATCCCGACGCCGCGTCGGGCGGCGTCGCCGCGCATGCCGGCGGCAGCGTGCAGGCGCCGAACGCGCGAGTGACGACAGCGCCCGGGGCATCCGCCGACCTGGCCTGGGTCGAAGGCGACGCCCACCTCGGCGGCATGGGCGCCGACCGCCTGTTCGCCGCCTCCTTCAAGCTCGACAAGGCGGTCTGGAAGGAACAGGCCGCCGTGACGCATTTCATCTGCGAGGGCAGCTGCGGCGCCGAACTTGCGGCGATCATCGGCGACGGCAACGTGAACCGCCTGATCTGGGTCGACGGCGATCTGCAGCTCGACGGTCCCGCGACGATCGGCTCGGCTGAGCGCCCGGTGATCATCGTCGCCGGCGGCGCGCTGCGACTGGCCGGCGCGGTCGTCATTCACGGCTTCGTCCATGCCGCCGGAATTGAGTGGAACGATGCGGCAAGCGGCGCCCTGCTGCGCGGCGCCGCCGTCTCGGAAAGCGGCTACCAGGGCAACGCGGCCGCCGACCTGTTCTACGACCGGGCCGTGCTTGCGGCGCTGCAAGGCAACAGCGGCAGCTTCGCTCGCGTGCCGGGCAGTTGGAAGGACTTCTGATGCGACACCAACGCGGCGCCTCGCTGATCGAGGCACTGGTCGCCTTCCTGGTGCTGTCGCTGGGCCTCGTGGGCATGGCCCGGCTGCAAAACCACCTGCGCCTCAATGCCGACATCGCGCGCCAGCGCTCCGAAGCCGTTCGGCTGGCGCAGGAAGACATCGAGTCGCTGCGGGCGTTCGCCGCCGTGAGCACGGCCCCCGGCGTGCTCGCCTATGCGGACATCGCAGCGGCGAACCGCATCGAGAACAGCGACACCGGATACCAGAGCAACGCGAGCTACGACATTTCACGCACCGTCGCCCACGACGACGGGCTGGACCACAAGACCGCCACGGTCACCGTGAGCTGGTCCGACCGCAGCGGCAAGCCGCGGCAGGTCCTGCTGCAATCGGTGATCGCCGCCACCCACCCGGCGCTGTCTGGCGCGTTGACGGTCCAGTCGGCGGTTCAGCTGCTGAAGCGGGTGTTCGGCCGCTCCGCGCTGATCCCGCCGACGGCGAAGGACCTCGGTAACGGCAGCAGCGCCTTCAAGCCCGCGGCGGCCGCCGGCATCGTGTTCGTCTTCGACAACGGCACCGGCGAGCTGACGTCGAGCTGCAACGTCGCTGCGGGCGTTCAAACGCAAGATCTGACGCTCGCTCACCTGACCGACTGCACGGCCACCGGCGGGCTGCTGCTCAGCGGCGCGGTGCGCTTCTCGCTCGGCGCGCCGCCCGACGCGGCCGACCCGAACGACCTGGCCCTGCCGCTCTCGGTGGCGCTGTTGCTCAGCGTCGGCACCGATCCTTTGTGCACGACCGAGCCGATGGAACGCGTCGTGACCTACCATTGCGTGATGACGCCGGTGCAGGGGCGCTGGTCGGGCCGCAGCACTCTGGTGCCCGACGGATGGGCGCTCGGCAGCTCGGCCGACGAGTACAAGGTGTGCCGCTACTCGGCCGACCAGGACGGCAACGGCACGGTAGACCGCAACGCCGAACACCCCGACACCTACGACGAGGTCGACGCCACATTGATGCAGCAGAACTTCCTGATCATCCGGGGCGACCAGGCCTGCCCCGCTGGCGCGCCGATCAAGGTGGACGGCGACGGCCCGCAGGTTTACGCCGACCTCGGCACCGTTCAGCACCAGCCGTGACCGCCCGATGGACGACGCCTTGATGCTGGAAGCGCTGGCGCTCGCCGAGCAGGCGATCGCGCTGAGCGAACCCAATCCGCGTGTCGGCTGCGTCATCGTCTCGGCCGACGGCCGCGTGATCGGCCGCGGCCACACGCAAGAGGCAGGCGGCCCGCACGCCGAAGTGATGGCCTTGCGCGATGCCGCCGCGCACGGCGAGAGCACGGCGGGGGCGACCGTGCACGTGACGCTCGAACCCTGCGCCCACCACGGCCGCACGCCGCCGTGCTGCGACACGCTGGTGTCCGCCGGCGTGGCGCGCGTCGTGATGGCGGTCGAGGACCCGAATCCGCTGGTCGCGGGTCAGGGGGCTGCACGGCTGCGTGCCGCCGGCATCGAGGTCCTGACGGGCTCCGGCGGCGAGCGCTCGCGCGAGCTCAACATCGGCTTCTTCTCGCGGATGGAACGCCAGCGGCCGTGGTTGCGCATGAAAGCCGCAATGTCGCTCGACGGCCGCACTGCCCTGCCCAATGGCGTGAGCCAGTGGATCACCGGGCAGGAAGCCCGGGCCGACGGCCACGCCTGGCGCAAACGTGCCGGCGCCGTGCTGACCGGCGTCGGCACGGTGCTCGACGACGATCCGCGGCTCGACGTGCGGCTCGTGCCGACGCCGCGCCAGCCGATGCGCGTGATCGTCGACTCGCGGCTCGACACGCCGCCGGTCGCGCGAATCCTCGACGCGCCGGGTGACACGCTGATCTATGCCGCGGCCGCCGACGCGTCGCGCGAAGCGGCGCTGCAGGCGCGCGGCGCGGCGATTCGGCTGCTGCCGGGCCCGAACGGCAAGGTCGATCTCGCCGCGATGCTCGCCGACCTCGCCGCGCGCGGCGTCAACGAGCTGCATGTGGAGGCCGGCCACAAGCTGAACGGTTCGTTCGTGCGAGAAGGGCTGGTCGACGAGTTCCTCGTCTACATCGCGCCCAAGCTGCTCGGCCAGGGCCTGGAGCTCGCCGCCTTCGGCCCGCTCGAACGGCTGGAAGACAGCCTCGAACTGCGTTTTGTCAGCGTCACGCCCGTCGGCGCCGACCTGCGCGTCATGGCCCGCCCGCTGGGCTGAACGACAATCGCGGCATGTTCACAGGCATCATCACCGGCCTCGGCCGGATCGCACGCGCAGAGCCGCTCGGCAGCGACGCATCGCACGGCAAGCGCCTCACCATCGAAACCCCCGCCGGTTACCTCGATGACGTTCAGCTCGGCGACAGCATCGCGCTCAACGGCGCCTGCATGACGGCCACCTCGTTCGATGCGAAGGCCAACCGCTTCACGGTCGACATCTCGGCCGAAAGCCTGGACAAGACCGCCGGTCTCGCCGAACCCGGGCCGGTGAACCTGGAAAAGGCGTTGCGCGCGCACGACCGGCTGGGCGGCCACATCGTCAGCGGACACGTCGACGGCATCGGCCGGGTCGTGCACTTCGCGCCGGTCGGCGAGTCGTGGGAGCTGCGCATTGCGGCCCCGCGGGCACTGGCCACGTATCTCGCCTACAAGGGATCGATCACCGTCGACGGCGTGAGCCTCACCGTCAACCGCGTGACGGATTCGCCGGAAACCTGCGAATTCAGCATCAATCTGATTCCGCACACGCTCGACAACACGACGCTGGGCACGCTGAAACCGGGCAGTCGAGTGAACCTCGAAGTCGACATGATCGCGCGCTACGTGGCGCGCATGCTCGGCCGGGCCGGGCCCGAGTAGTCGCCCTCGCCTGTCGCCTGCGCGATTGCGCCGCCGAGCCAGGCGGCGCAGCATGGTCCGGCGCGTTCGCGCCTTGCCCTTGCAAGCCCGGCCGCCCCGGCCCGCCACCTACAATCCGACCATGGCCATCTCCCCTGTTCCCGAGCTGATCGCCGAGCTCGCCGCCGGCCGCATGGTCATCCTCGTCGACGAGGAAGATCGCGAAAACGAAGGCGATCTGGTGCTGGCGGCCGACCACGTGTCGCCCGAAGCCATCAACTTCATGGCGCGATTCGGCCGCGGCCTCATCTGCCTCACGTTGACGCGCGAACGCTGCGAGCGCCTGCAACTGCCGCCGATGGCCAGCCGCAACGGCACCAAGCACGGCACCGCGTTCACCATCTCGATCGAGGCGGCCACCGGCGTGAGCACCGGCATCTCGGCGGCCGACCGCGCGCGCACCGTGCAAGCCGCCGTCGCGAAGGACGCCACCGCCGCCGACCTCGTGCAGCCCGGCCACATCTTTCCGCTGCAGGCGCAAGACGGCGGCGTGCTGATGCGCGCCGGGCACACCGAGGCGGGCTGCGACCTCGGTGCGATGGCCGGCCTGTCGCCGGCCGCGGTGATCTGCGAAGTCATGAAAGACGACGGCACGATGGCCCGGCTGCCGGACCTCGAAGTCTTCGCGAAGGAGCACGGGCTGAAGATCGGCACGATCGCCGACCTGATCGAGTACCGCAGCCGCAACGAGACGCTGATCGAACGCATCAACCGGCGCAAGCTGGTCACCGCGCAAGGCGAGTTCGACTGCAGCGCGTTTCGCGACCGCACCGGCGGCCTGCACCTCGCACTGACGCGCGGCCGCTGGACCGACGGCGAAGAAGTGCTGGTGCGCGTGCATGAACCGCTGTCGGTGATGGACCTGCTCGACGCCGGCCAATGCGGCCATTCCTGGCCGCTGCCGAAAGCACTGGCCGCCCTGCAGACGGCCGAGCGCAGCGCCGCGGTGCTGCTCAATTGCGGCGAGGACGTGCAGGCCATGATGGGCCACTTGCTGCCGCACGACGAACGAGCCGAACGCCGCCGCGGCCAGATGGACCTGCGCACCTACGGCATCGGCGCGCAAATTCTGCGCGAGCTCGGCATCGCCAAGATGAAGCTGCTGGGAAAACCTCGTCGCATGCCGAGCATGGTCGGCTACGGACTGGAAGTCACCGGCTTCATCGCCCCCGACAACTGAGACACAACGCATGCAAGACGCCGACAAAGGCCCCGAGACCACGATCGACGGGCGCGACCTGCGCATCGGGATCGTCCAGGCCCGCTGGAACGCCGCGATCACCGACACGATGGCGCGCCATTGCCTGGCCGAACTCGAAGAACTCGGCGTGTCCGCCAAGTATGTGCGCCACGTCACCGTGCCGGGCGCGCTCGAAGTGGCGCTCGCGCTGATGCGGATGGCCGACAACGATGACTTCGATGCGTTGATCGCGCTCGGGTGCGTGATCCGCGGCGAGACCTACCACTTCGAGCTGGTGGCCAATGAAAGCGGCGCCGGCGTGACGCGCGTGTCACTGGACCACCAGATTCCGATCGCCAACGCAATCCTCACCGTTGAGAACGAAGCGCAGGCCGTGGCGCGTGCCGAGGAAAAAGGGCGCGACGCTGCCCGTGTCGCCGTCGAGATGGCGAACCTGATGGAAGATTTGTCGTGACCGACATCGAGAAGAAGAAGGCGGCCGGCCGCCCCGCCGGCAAGCGCATCGCGCCGAAATCGACGCGCCGGCGCTCGCGCGAGGTCGCGCTGCAAGGCCTCTACGAATGGCTGATCTCCGGCGCCGACGCCGGCGTCATCGAAGCCCACATGCGCGAGCAGGAAGGTTTCGACAAGTGCGACACCGCGCACTTCGACGCGCTGCTGCACGGCTGCATCGGCGAGGCGTCCGACCTCGACGCGGTGTTGTCCCGCCACGTGGACCGCAAGACCACCGAGCTGTCGCCGATCGAGCACGGCGTGCTGATGATCGGCGCCTACGAGCTCAAGCACTGCATCGACGTGCCCTACAAGGTGGCGATCAACGAGGCGGTCGAACTCGCGAAGAGCTTCGGCGGCACCGACGGGCACAAGTACGTCAACGGCGTGCTCGACAAGGCAGCCACGGAGCTGCGGCCGGTCGAAGTCGAGGCGGCACGCAGCGCGCGGCGCTGACACCAGCGATGAAACTCGCTTCGCGGCTGGACCACATCGAGCCCTTCTACGTGATGGAGTGCGCGAAGGCCGCGGCCGAGCTGGCGCGCAGCCCCGCCTGCGACGACTCCCCGATGATCTTCCTGAACATC
>DATKCI010000200.1:0-63269 GCA_035513255.1 Piscinibacter sp.
GGCGTTCGGGGGAAAAGAAAGAGTCGAACGTATATAGATCAACGACTTACGAAATCTCTTTCTTGAGAGGCCCTTTGCTTTGGTGACTTTCATTTGGGCCAGCAAATGAAAGTTACCCGGCTGCCGGGCCGGAACCCGGCTGGCAACACGAACAAATCAACCTGCTCGGAAGCACTCCACCCGTGGACCCCGGCTTTCGCCGGGGTGACGGTGATGGGTGACGGCGCGGGGCGAGGCCTCTCACTTGGGACGCGCTCCACCCCTGGGCGAGGGGGCAATTGCATCCGAGCTACGCGGCATGACCACGACTTTGCGTCGCGGTCATGACCGGACCGTGACAAGCTACACGACCACCGGTTCCGGTTCGAGCCGGATCCCGAAGCGCCCGTACACGCTTTCCTGGATCGCTCGCGCGAGCGTCATCACCTCGGAGCCGATCGCACCGCCGCGGTTGACGAGCACCAGCGCCTGCCGCTCGTAGACGCCGGCCTTGCCCACCGTCTTGCCCTTCCAGCCGCAGGCGTCGATCATCCAGCCGGCGGCGAGCTTCACGCTGCCGTCGGGCATCGGGTAGTGCACGATCTCCGGGTCGCGGCCGATGATGTCGCGGCATTGCTCGGGCGTAACCACCGGGTTCTTGAAGAAGCTGCCGGCGTTGCCGATCAGCGCCGGATCGGGCAGCTTGGCGCGGCGAATGCCGATGATCCAGTCGGCGACCCGCTGCGCCGACGGCTGCGCGATGCCGGTCTCGGCGACCTTGCGCTCGAGTTCCAGGTAGCCGAGCACCGGCTGCCACGGCCTGGGCAGGCGAAAGCGCACGCGCGTGATCACGCTGCGGCCGGCCAGCGAATGCTTGAACGCGCTGTCCCGGTAGCCGAACGCGCAGATGTGCGCCTGCAGGCTCACGCTGCGGCCGGTGACGAGGTCCACCACGTCCAGCGACTCGAAACGGTCCTGCAGTTCGACCCCGTAGGCGCCGATGTTCTGCACCGGCGCCGCACCGACCGTGCCCGGGATCAGCGCGAGGTTCTCGAGGCCGGGCAGGCCCTGCGCCAGCGTCCACATCACGAAGTCGTGCCAGTTCTCGCCGGCGCCGGCCTCGACGATCCACGCGTCGGCACGCTCCTCGACGAGGCGGCGCCCCATCACCTCGACCTTCAGCACCACCTGCGGCATGTCGCGCGTGAGCACGATGTTGCTGCCACCGCCGAGCACGAATTTCGGCGCACGGCCGAGCTGGGGATGGTCGACGACCTGGCGCACGTCGGCGTCGCCGGCGATGCGCACGAGTGTCTGCGCCACCGCCGGAAGACCGAAGGTGTTGTAGGGTTTGAGGCTCACACCCGACTCGATTCGCATGAGAGAATTTTCGCCGATCCGGCTTGACCATTTGTTCCTGAAGAAACCCCACAATGCCCAGCTTTGACACCGTGCTCGAACCCAACCTCGTCGAGGTGAAAAACGCCGTCGACCAGACCGCCAAGGAAATCGGCACGCGCTTCGACTTCAAAGGCTCGTCGGCGCGCATCGAGCAAAAGGACAAGGAAGTCACCGTCTACGCCGACAGCGACTTCCAGATCGGGCAGGTGATGGACATCCTGCTGGCCAAGCTGACCAAGCGCAGCGTGGACGTGCGCTACGTCGATCGCAGCGCGAAGATCGAAAAGATCGGCGGCGACAAGGTCAAACAGGTCCTGACCGTGAAAAACGGCATCGACAGCGACACCGCAAAGAAGATTCAATCGCTGATCAAGCAGAGCAAGCTCAAGGTGCAGGCCGCGATCCAGGGCGACACGGTCCGCGTGACCGGCACCAAGCGCGACGATCTGCAAGCCGCGATGGCGCTGATCCGCAAGGACGTGGCCGACGCACCGTTGACCTTCACGAACTTCCGGGATTGATCATGCGTTTTCTTGTCGCGCCGCTGCTGGCGCTCGTGGGTGCCGCCGCGTGCGCGCAGACGGTCACGCTCAGCGGCAGCATGGGCGACAAGGCGCTGCTGGTCATCAACGGCACGCCGCGCACGGTCGCGGCGGGCGCGTCCTTCCAGGGCGTCAAGGTGATCAGCGTGACGGCAAACGAAGCCGTCGTCGAACTCGCCGGCAAGCGTGTGCCGCTGATGCTCGGCGGCGCGCCGGTGAACCTCGGCGGGGGCGCGAGCGCCGGCACCGGCACGCAAATCGTGCTGACGGCCGGCCCCGGCGGGCACTTCATCACCGGCGGCACGATCAACGGCAAGACGGTGCAGTTCGTCGTCGACACCGGGGCATCGACGGTGGCGATGAGCCAGGCCGACGCCGACCGCATCGGCCTGAAGTACAAGGACGGCCCGCGCGGCCTGGCCAATACGGCGAACGGGCAGGTCACCGTTCACCGTGCGATGCTCGACGTGGTGCGCATCGGCGACGTGCAGGTCTACAACGTCGAGGCCATGGTGGTCCCGGCGCCGATGCACAACGTGCTGCTCGGCAACAGCTTCCTGACCCGCTTCCAGATGAAGCGGGAGAACGATCGCATGACACTCGATCGCCGGCTCTGAAGGGCTTCTTCGCCCATCGCCGTCACCCCTCGCCGTCACCCATCGCCGTCACCCATCGCCGTCACCCCGGCGAAAGCCGGGGTCCACGGGTGGAGTGTGCTTCCGAGTGGGTTGATCTGTTCGCGTTGCAAGCCGGGACCCGGCCTGCAACACGAACAAATCAACCTACTCGGAAGCAACCCACCAGCGCGGAAGCACGCCACCAGTGGACCCCGGCTTTCGCCGGGGTGACGGCGTGGGGGTGACGGCGTGGGGGTGACGGCAGGTTAGTCAGTAGCCCACTGTGGGATTGCAATCCGGGCTACGAAGTCACGAAGGCCGCGGCCGGAAACCGCGCGAACGCGGCGCCGAGCGCGATGTGCCCGTCCTCCACGGTGCGCGTTTCGCCGCACAACACGTCGGTCAGCCGCGTGCCGTCGGGCAGGTCGACCGCGACCGTCGTGTCGGCCCACACCGCCTCGCCCAACGGCAAGCGCTCCGCCTCGCCCAGCAGCCGGGCGAACAGCCGGCCGGCGATCACCAGTAGCGTCGTGCCTTCGTGGCGCCTAGCGAACGCCAGCACATGCTCGGCGTGCGTGCCGTGCGCCTCGAGCGCCGCGTAAGCGCCGTCGCGGAACAGCGCGGGCCGCTCGCGGCGCAGCGTGAGCAGTCGCCACGCGATCCACAGCTTCGCGCGGCCGTTGTGCGGGTTCGCCGCCAGCGCCGAGACCTGCTGCGGAGCCAGCGCTTCCAGCGACGCCAGTGCACCGGCCAGCGCCTCGCAGTCCACCGGCCGACGGTTGTCGGGGTCCACCAGTGCGAGGCTGATCAGCTCGTGTCCCTGGTAGATGTCGGGCACCCCCGGCGACGTGAACTTCAGCAGCGTGACGGTGAGCCCGTTGAGGGCGCCGAACCACGCCAGCTGCTGCGCCTGCACCGCCAGGTCATCGAGGAAGAGATTGGGAGAGAGGCGGCCCAGCAGCCCACCGACGAAACCGAGCAGCCCGTTTTCATAGGCCTCGTCGGGGCTGACCCAGCCGGTATGTGTCTTGGCCTCGCGTGCGGCC
This sequence comes from Piscinibacter sp., assembly GCA_035513255.1. Classification (GTDB taxonomy): domain Bacteria; phylum Pseudomonadota; class Gammaproteobacteria; order Burkholderiales; family Burkholderiaceae_C; genus Albitalea. The sequence goes on from DATKCI010000200.1 coordinate 3,586, forward strand.
TTCAGCATGTACTGCTGGATGCGCTCGCGGTAATTCGCAAGCGCGTCCTCGCGGAGGCCGCCGGCCGGCCAGGTGCCGAGCAGCGTCTGGTACAGCAGGTACTCATCGGCCGGTGATGGGACCACCCGGCCGTCGTCCAGCGTGCTGCGGTGCATGCGGTTGATGCGGCTCCAGCGGCGCAGCGCCAGGCGCCAGGCAGCGGGCGTCTCCGACAGCACGCTGATGCGGTGGCGCACGTCCTCGGAGCGCTTGTTGTCGTGGGTCGACGTCGCAAGCATCGTGTGCGGCCAGTGCGCCGCCCGGTCCGCGCTCGCCCCGTGGAACGCGCGCACGGTCATGCCGAATTGCCCCGGATCGCCGCCGACTTCGTTGAGCGACACGAGCCGGCTGTAGCGGTAGAACGCCGTGTCCTCCACGCCCTTGGCCGCCACCGGTGAGGTGAACTGCTGGAAATGGATCGCGAACCGGCGCACGCGCGCCTGCAACTCGTCACCGGCGCCTTCGACGGCCTGGCCGAGCAGCGACCGGCGCGCGAAGTCGAAGATCGACACGTCGGCCGCGCGGCTGCGCCGCCGGGCCTGGGCGACCGCCCAGTTGACGTAGCGCAGGTCCTGCTCCGACGCCCGCTCCGCGATGTAGGTGCGGTACACCGGCATGCAGGCGGCGATCTCCGCCAGCGCGAGGCGCAGCGTGTTGAAGGTGTAGTCGCGGGTGCGCCGGTCCGCGCGGGCGATGCGCAGCAGTTCGGTCGACAGCATCGTCAGCTCGGAGGCGAGCGCACTGCGCTGAATCGCGCGCTTGCCCTGGTAGGCCATCTCCTCGAACGACTCGTTCTCGTGCACGAATGTGCGCCAGATGCGGTCGAAACGGGCCTGCGCCGAAGCGTCGACCAGCACGCCGCCGGCGACCATCGCGAAGCGGTAGCCGGTCGTGCCGTGCAGGTGCCAGGTGGCCGGCACGGCTTCGTGCGGTGCGACGATCTTCTCGGCCACGACATAGAGCGGCCGTGCCGGACGGCCTGCCGCGTCGTGTTCCGGCAGCGCCACGCCGACGCGCCGGGCATAGCCCTCCTGCAGCCGGCGAAAGTACCGGGCCGGGTCGTACAGGCCATCGGGGTGGTCGATGCGCAGCCCGTCGACGGCGCCCGACGCGGCCAGCTCCAACGTGAAGGCGTGGGTCGCCTCGAACACCTGTTCGTCCTCCATGCGCAGGGCCGCGAGCCCATTGATGTCGAAGAAGCGCCGGTAGTTGATCTCGTCGGACGCGACCCGCCAATAGGCGAGCCGCCATGCCTGCACTTCGAGCAGCTCGTGGAGTTCGTCTTGCGAGCCGCCGGCATTCAACTCGGCGACCGAGGCTCCGATCGCCTGCGCCACCGCAGCATCGCGTGCCGCCAGCCGTTGCAGGCGAGCCTTGTGCACCTCCTTGTCGCGTGCACGTTCAGCCACCGCCTCGGGATCGGTCGCGTCGCGTCCCGGCAGGTGGCCGAATGCGGCGGCCACGCTCGACAACGCGTCCCGGACCGGCGCCTCGTTCAGCATCGAGGCCGCACGTTCGAGCACGACCGGGTAGCTGCGCGGGTCCAGCGGGAAGCGGTGCTCGTGGTAGCGCAGCGCGAGCGCGCCCGATTCGGATTCGAACGCGAGCGTGAGCTCGCCGCTCGCCAGCACGTCGCCATAGTGCCCGCCGAGCGCCGGCACCAGCACCTTGCCATCGAGGTCGGCGTTGACGGGATGCCATTCGATGTCGAAGTAGCGCGCGTAGGCCGACGCGGCGCCGTTCTCCAGCACGTCCATCCACCAGGCGTTGTCGGCGCCGAGCACGCCCATGTGGTTCGGCACGATGTCGACGAGCTGCCCCAGGCCGTGCCGGCGCAGCGCCTCGGTGAAGCGAACGAAGCCGTCGGCGCCGCCGAGTTCGGGATTGATCTCGTCGTGCGCGACGATGTCGTAGCCGTGCATGCTGCCCGGGCGCGCACGCAGGATCGGCGAGCAGTACACGTGGCTCACGCCCAGGCGGGCGAGGTACGGGAGGATTTTTTCGGCATCCTCGAACGTGAATTCCTTGTTGAGCTGCAGCCGGTAGGTGGCACGCGGCACCCGGGCCTCGGTGCCGCTCGCGGCCGCCGCGCGCGGCCCGGCATGCGGTCGGATCTTCGCGAGCACGCCGGCCAGGCCGTGCCAGCCCGCGCTCGCATCGAGTTCGGCCAGCGTGGCAGGCAGCTTGCGGTTCCAGTTCGGATGCTCGAGCGTCGTGCCGGGCATGTTCGCCTGCTCCGCCACGCCGAGCACGTCCTCCATCTGCACGACCATCACGCGCGACGGCGTGGCGGCGACGAACGCGTGGATCGCCTCGACCAGCGCCGGCGTGAGCGCCTGGGTTCCGAGGGATTCCACCGCTGTGCCCTCCGGCAGCAAGCCCTCGTGCTGCAGCGCGAGCAGCAAGCGCACCCGCTCCTGCGCGCGGTCGACGAGCTGCTTCTCGTACAGATCGCGGCTCGGGTACAGGCCCAGATCGAGGCGCACCTGCAGATCGCGACCGGTCCACCAGCCGGCGAGCGTCGGCAGGTCGTGCGTGCTGATGGCCACCAGCGCGCCGCGCGGGTAGTCGGCGCTCGGCCTGAACGCACCCCCGTCGCCGCGCTCGAAGTACAGCAGCCGGTACGACAACACCTCGAAGTGCGCCAGCATCGTGCGCATCTCGTCGGCCACCGTGCCGAGGTCTTCGCCGATGACCATGCAGCGGTTGCGCTCGCTTTCCAGCGCGACGATCGCGAGCAGTTCGTCCGCTGCATAGTGCACGTAGGCGCCGTCGCGCGCGGAGCGCTCCGGCGGAATCCAGAACAGCCGCATCAGCCCCATCACGTGGTCGATGCGCACGGCGCCGGCGTGGCGCATCGTCTCGCGCAGCGTCTCGATGAACACGCCGTAGCCGTGCTCGCGCAGCCGGTCCGGGCGCAGCGGCGGCAACCCCCAGGCCTGGCCGGCCGGATTGAATTCGTCGGACGGCGCGCCGACGCTGGCGCCGAGCGCGTAGCAGTCCTGGTGAGCCCAGGTGTCCGAACCGGCACGGTCCACCGACACCGCGAGGTCGAGGTAAAGCCCGATCGCGAGTCCGCCGACGCGGCAGTGCTCGGCCGCGCGCGCGAGCTGGCGGTCGGCCTGCCACTGCAGGTAGGCGTGGTACTCGACGCGTTCGAGCTGCTCTTGCGCAAAACGCGCCACTGCGTCCGACTCGGGGTCGTGGTACGCGGGCGGCCACTTCGGCCAACCCCAGACCGACGCATCGGCGGCATGGAAATGCGCTTGCAGCGCTTCGTAGATCGCGTGCCGGTGCAGTGCCTGGCCGCGGTCGCGCTGAAACGCGCGAAAGGCCGCGCCGCGCGGCGTGCCGGGGGCCAGGTGGTGTTCGCGGAAGTGCGCGTAAAGCAGCTCGAGGATTTCGAACTTGGCCGCGGCGACGCCGGGATAGTCGACGAACTCGGCATCGCGCAGCCGGGCCAGGCGCGACTGGAACTCCGCCGAGCGCACACGGCGCTGCGCCGCGTCGCATTCGCGGAAGTCCTCGATCGCCTCCACGTCGACGTACAGCACGTTCAGCCGCAGCCGCGACGACGGGCTGTACGGGCTCGCATGCGCCGGGTTGTGCGCGAACAGCGCGTGCATTGGATTGAGTCCGACGATGTCGGCGCCGCGCGCCGCCGCCTGCTCGGCCAGCCGCGCGAGATCACCGAAATCGCCCATGCCCCATTGGCGCTCCGAGCGCAGCGCATAGACCTGCACGGCCGGGCCCCAGACGCGGCCGTTGTCGCCGAGCGCGGGCGGCCGATAACAACGCGGCGGGGCGGCGATGAGCAAGGTGTCGCCCGCGCAACCGTCCACGCTGAACCGGTGGTAGCCGGCCGGCAGCGCCACGCCGGGCGCGAGGCGGCATTCGCGCCACGCCGTGCCGTCGCGGTCGCCCTGCGCGGTCGACGGCAGCGACGCCGCCTCGGCTTCGCCGGTGTGCCGCGCGCCGCCCTCCTCGGCGAGGGTCCAGCGCAAGGTGTTGAAGGATCGCGGCAGCCGCAGCGCGAGGGACCACTGCGAATCCGAAGCGGCCACCGCAGCGACCGGTGGCAGCGCGCGGCGCCAGAGCGCCGCCTCGGCCGCCTGATCGGCCGCGGCGACGGCCGCCTGGCTGCCGGCATCGACATCGAAGGCCGCGAGCAGCGCGATGAGGTTGTCGTCGGGCACCGCATGGCGCGTGCCCCAGATGTCGTGGTAGTCGGTCGCGATGCCGAAACGCCGGCACAAGCGCTCGAGCGCCGCACGGCGCTCAGGCATCGCGCGCCTCCAGGGCCACGCAGACGCCGCCGGGCGCAGCTGCGTCGCCATCCATGCCGAGACGGTACACGATCTCGCCGGGCGGCAGCTCGGTCAACACCTGCCGCTGCGCGCCGAAGTGGGCGACGAGATGCCAGCGCGAGCCGTCGCCGAGCGTCCACTCGACGCGCAAGACGTCGCCGTCGACGCGGTGCCGGCCGCCGTGCGCCATCCCTCGCAGACGCGGCATGAGGTGTCGGGCGCGCAGGGCGAGCAGCTCGCCGGTCTGCGCGAGGCGCCGCGCGTGCGGGTCGGTGCCTCGTTCGTCCCAGCGCAAGCAGGACGCCGCCAGCGTGGCCGGGTCGTTCGGGTCCGGAATGCGTTCGCGTGCCGCCGGGTCGGCAAAGGCCGCGAAGCGGCCGAACTCCTCGCGCCGCCCGTGCGTGACGGCCGCGGCAAGCTCACCCTCGAAGTCGCAGAAGTAGAGGAACGGGGTCGACGCGTCGAACTCCTCGCCCATGAACAGCATCGGCACGTGCGGCGACAGCAGCAGGCAGGCGTAGGCGGCATCGAGCCGGGCCGGATCGGCCAGCATCGCGATGCGCTCGCCGAGCGCGCGGTTGCCGACCTGGTCGTGGGTCTGCAGCGACGACACGAAAGCGGTCGGTGCGAGCTGTGTGCTCGGTTCGCCGCGTGGCGCGCCGCCGCGGAACGGCGACGCTTCGCCCTGGTAGACGAACCCTTCGGCCAGCGCGAGGCCGAAGCGGGCCAGCGGCGCGTCGGCGTAATCCGCGTAGTAGCCGTCGGTCTCGCCGGTGAGCAGCACGTGGGCGGCATGGTGCAGGTCGTCGTTCCATTGCGCAGCCGCGTGCTGCAGCAGCGAGGCCTGGTTGGCGTCGTTCTCGAGCACCACGTGCACCGGCCGCTCGCGCCCCGGCCCGTCGCGCAGCGTGCGCGCGATCTCGCTGGCGATGTGCTCGGGCGAGCCGTCGTGCATCGCATGCACGGCGTCGAGCCGGAGACCGTCGAGGTGGAACTCCTCGATCCAGTACAGCGCGTTGTGGATGAAGAAGTCGCGCACGCTGCGGCTGTCGGCGCCGTCGAAGTTGATCGCGGCGCCCCACGGCGTGTGCCGCTGCGGGTTGAAGAACGACGGGCAATAGGCGTGCAGGTAGTTGCCGTCGGGGCCGAAGTGGTTGTAGACCACGTCGAGCAGCACCATCATGTTCAGACCATGCGCCACCTGGATCAGCGCTTTCAGCTCGTCCGGCGTGCCGTAGGCGGCGTCCGGCGCGAAGGGCAGCACGCCGTCGTAGCCCCAGTTGCGCCGTCCGGGAAAGTCCGCCACCGGCATCAGCTCGATCGCCGTGATGCCGAGCGCGGCCAGGTCGGGCAGGCGCCTCGCCGCGTCGACGAACGTTCCCTCCGGCGTGAACGTGCCGACGTGCAGTTCGTACACGACGGCCTCGTGCCAGGGCCGCCCGCGCCAGGCGGTGTCGCGCCACGCGTGGCCGCGCGGGTCGACCACCATGCTGGCGCCGTGCACGTCGTCGGGATTGAAGCGCGAGGCCGGGTCGGGCACCGCGAGGCCGCTGTCGAGCCGGAAGCGGTAGCGTGTGCCGCCGGCCGCATCATCCAGCACCCGCTCGTGCCAGCCGCCGGCGAGCGCTTTCATCGGATGCGCCTGGACGGCGCCGCCATCGACGATCTCGAGCACGACCTGCTGCTGCGACGGCGCCCACAGCCGAAAGCGCGTGGCGCCGTCGGGCTGCACGGCCGCGCCGAACGGCATGTCGTGGGCCCGGCCGGCGGTCATGACAGCCCCTCGGCCGATGGGTACATCGACCGATCCCCCGGGGGGATACGGGCCGGCTTGGGAGCGACCCGGCGCTCGGCCCGCGAAAGACAGGTTGACACTGGGTGTCTCATGGCTGGGCGGCGCTGCGGGTGAGCAGCGCGAGGGAGCGGCCGCACAGGGTGTAGGTTTCGCCGGTGCTGTAGTGCCGGCGCTCGGCCACGCCGGTGTCGTAACGGGTGTCGAGCAGGCTGCGCCACGGATCACCGGGAATCGCCGGGATCACGAACTCGATGTCGTCGTGGTGCGCATTGAAGAGAACGAGGAAATCGTCGTCGGTCAGCGGACGGCCGCGTTTACCAACTTCGCCCAGACCCGCACCGGCCAGGTAGGTGCCGAGGCAGCGCGCATGTTCGTGGCCCCATTCCTCGTCGCTCATCTCGGTGCCGTCGGGCTTGATCCATTGCAGGTCCTTGACGCCGGCACCGTGCAGTGGCCGTCCCTGGAAAAAGTCGCGGCGCCGAAACGTCGGGTGCGTGCGGCGCAGCGCGATCAGCCGACGCGTGAACGACAGCAGCGCGTTGCGCCGTGCCGACGGGATCCAGTCGAACCAGCTGATCTCGTTGTCCTGGCAGTAGGGGTTGTTGTTGCCGTTCTGAGTGCGGCCGAGTTCGTCGCCGGCCACCAGCATGGGCACGCCTTGCGACAGCAGCAGCGTCGCGAGCAGGTTGCGCTTCTGCCGTTCGCGCAGGATCTGGATCTCCGGGTCGTCCGACGGTCCTTCGACGCCGCAGTTCCACGACAGGTTGTTGTCGCTGCCGTCGCGGTTGTCCTCGCCGTTGGCCTCGTTGTGCTTCTCGTTGTACGACACGAGGTCGTGCAGCGTGAACCCGTCGTGCGCGGTGACGAAGTTGATGCTCGCATGCGGACGCTTGCCCGAGCCGCCGTAAAGGTCGCTCGAGCCGGTGAGCCGGCTCGCGAACTCGCCGATCACGCCGCCGTCGCCCTTCCAGTAGGCGCGCATACCGTCGCGGTAGCGGTCGTTCCATTCGGCCCAGCCGAGCGGGAAGTTGCCGACCTGGTAGCCGCCGTGGCCCAGGTCCCACGGTTCGGCGATCAGCTTGACGCGGTTGAGCGTGGGGTCCTGCCGGATCACGTCGAAGAAGCCGCCGAGGTGCGCGACCCGTCCGCTCTCGCGCGCGAGCGCCGACGCGAGATCGAAGCGGAAGCCGTCGACGTGCATCTCCTCGACCCAGTAGCGCAGCGAGTCCATCACCATCTGCAGCGCACGCGGGTGCTCCATGTTCACGGTGTTGCCGCAGCCGGTGAAGTCGTCGTAATAGCGGCGCGCGTCGCCTCTCACGATGTAGTACGACGCGTTGTCGATGCCGCGCAGCGACAGCGTCGGGCCCAGCTCGTTGCCTTCGCAGGTGTGGTTGTAGACCACGTCGAGGATCACCTCGATGCCGGCCGAATGCAGCGTCTTCACCATGGTCTTGAACTCCTTGACCTTGCCGGACGCGCTGTAGCGCGGCTCCGGGGCGAAGAAGCCGAGCGTGTTGTAGCCCCAGTAGTTGCGCAGCCCCCGCTCGACGAGCTGGCGGTCGTCGATGAAGCTGTGGGTGGGCATCAGTTCGATCGTGGTGACCCCCAGGCGCTTCAGGTACTGGATGACGGGGCCGCAGCTCAGCCCGGCGTAGGTCCCTCGCAGCTGCGGCGGCACCTCGGGATGGCGCATCGTGAGACCGCGCACGTGCATCTCGTAGATGACCATTTCGTACCACGGCACCTCCGGGCGCCGGTCGTCGCCCCAGGTGAAGGCGGGTTCGTGCACGCAACTCTTGGGCACGAAGGCCGCACTGTCGCGGCGATCGAATGACAGGTCGGCCTTGGAATGGCCAACCGTGTAGCCGTACAGCGAATCGTGCCAGCGCAGCGAACCCACCAGCTCGCGGGCGTAGGGATCGACCAGCAGCTTGTGGGGATTGAAGCGGTGGCCGTGCTCCGGCGCGTAGGGGCCGTGCACCCGGTAGCCGTAGGTCAGGCCCGGTCGTGCCTGCGGCAAATAGCAGTGCCAGACGTGATCGGTGCGCTCGTTCAAGGTGATGCGCTGGCGCTCGTGGCGCCCGCTCGAATCGAACAAACAGAGCTCGACCTTCTCGGCGTTCTCGGAGAACAGCGCGAAATTCACGCCCTCACCGTCCCAGGTCGCGCCGCGAGGATAGGGCTGACCGGGCCAGACCTCGGTGATCGGCGGCTCCGCCCGATCGCGTGCCGCAGCAGCCGACGCTTTCATCGGCGGCCCTCGCGATCGATACTGGCGTCGTGTCGTCTCAACATGTTCCGAACTCGATGATTCACGGTAGCACGGCCCTGGTCAACGAACAACCGGCCGGGCCGGATGTGTCACCGCAGGGACAGGGGTCAAAAGCACGCTCGTGCTAAAACCCGCATTGACGTCCTGCCGGGATCACGGCAAACGCAGGAGCAAACGATGGACCTGAACTTCACGCCCGAGGAACTCGCGTTCCGCACGGAGATCCGTGCCTGGGTGGCCGAGAACCTGCCAAAGGACATCAGCCACAAGGTGCACAACGCGCTGCGCCTGTCCAGGGAAGATATTCAGCGCTGGGCCAAGATCCTCGGCAAAAAGGGCTGGCATGGCTGGGGCTGGCCGAAGCAGTTCGGCGGCCCCGGCTGGAACGCGATCCAGCGCCACCTGTTCGAAGAGGAATGCGCGCTCGCCGGCGCGCCGCGCGTCGCGCCCTTTGGGCCGGTGATGGTCGCGCCGGTCATCATGGCCTTCGGCTCGCCCGAACAGCAAAAGCGCCACCTGCCCGGCATCATGAGCGGCGAGGTGTGGTGGAGCCAGGGCTACAGCGAACCGGGCGCCGGCTCCGACCTCGCGTCGCTGAAAACCCGTGCCGAGCGCCGCGGCGACTACTACATCGTCAACGGCCAGAAGACCTGGACCACGCTCGGCCAGTACGGCGACTGGATCTTCTGCCTGGTGCGCACGAGTACCGAAGGCAAGCCGCAGACCGGCATCAGCTTCCTGCTGATCGACATGAAGAGCCCCGGCATCACCGTGCGGCCGATCATCACGCTGGACGGCGAGCACGAGGTCAACGAGGTCTGGTTCGACAACGTCGAGGTACCGGTCGACAACCTGGTGGGCGAAGAGAACAAGGGCTGGACCTACGCGAAGTACCTGCTCGCGCACGAACGCACCAACATCGCCGACGTGAACCGCGCGAAGCGCGAGCTCGAGCGGCTCAAGCGCATCGCGAAAGCGGAGGGCGTGTACGAGGACGTGCGCTTCCGCGACGAGATCGCGAAGCTGGAGGTCGACGTGATCGCGCTCGAGATGATGGTGCTGCGCGTGATCTCGGCCGAGAAGAGCGGCAAACAGTCGCTCGACGTGGCGGGTTTGCTGAAGATCCGCGGCAGCGAGATCCAGCAGCGCTACACCGAGCTGATGATGCTCGCGGCCGGACCGTACAGCGTGCCGTTCATCCACGACGCGATGGAGGCCGGCTGGCAGGGCGACCACGTCGGCGCGGCGCATGTGGCGCCGCTGGCGGCAACCTACTTCAACATGCGCAAGACCACGATTTACGGCGGCAGCAACGAAGTGCAGCGCAACATCGTCTCGCAAACCGTGCTGGGAAGCTGACACCCATGGCACACCTGCCCCCGTTCGGGCTGAGCCTGTCGAAGCCTCGCTCCCGCACCGCGCGGGCACTTCGACAGGCTCAGTGCGAACGGACGGCGGTGGCGCGCAACCCAAACCCGTTCGGGCTGAGCCTGTCGAAGCCCTCGCGAGATAGACAACAGACCCTTCGACAGGCTCAGGGCGAACGGTGAACAGGAGACAGTGATGGACTTCGATTTCAGCGACGATCAAGAAATGCTGCGCGACTCGGTCCGCAGATGGGTCGACAAGGGCTACGACTTCGAGCGCCGCCGCGGCATCGTGAAGAACGGCGGCTACTCGCCGGAGGCGTGGCGCGAGATCGCCGGGCTCGGCCTCACCGGGCTGTTCGTGCCCGAGGCGCATGGCGGCATGGGCTTCGGGCCGATCGACGCGATGGTCGTGATGGAAGAGCTGGGCCGCGGCCTCGTGTTGGAACCGTATGCGCAAGGCGCATTGATCGCCGGCGGCGTGCTGGCGCAGCATGCGCCTGATGCCGTTCAAGCGGCCTGGCTGCCGAAGATCGCGAGCGGCGACGTCATGGTCGTGCTGGCCCACCAGGAGCGCGCGGCCCGCTACCGGCTGAACCACGTGACCACCTCGGCCCAGCAGAGCGGCTCCGCCTGGACCGTCACCGGCGCGAAGAGCGTCGTGCCGGTCGGCGACAAGGCCGACGCCTTCATCGTGCCGGCACGTGTGTCGGGCGCGGTCGACGATTCCGCAGGCATCGCGCTGTTCCTCGTCGAGCGCGGCGCCGCCGGCGTGTCCACCCGCGGCTACCCGACGCAAGACGGTGCCCGCGCGGGCGAGCTCACGCTGACCGACGCACCCGCCACGCTGCTCGCCCCCGCCGGCCAGGGCTTCGCGGCGCTCGAACACGCGGTCGACATCGGCATCGCCGCAGTCTGCGCCGAAGCGGTCGGCGTGATGGACAAGCTCGTCGACTTCACCGTCGAGTACATGAACACGCGCAAGCAGTTCGGCGTGGCGATCGCGAGCTTCCAGGCGCTTCGCCACCGCATCGCCGACGTGAAGATGCAGCTCGAGCTCGGCCGCTCGATGAGCTACTTCGCGGGCCTGAAGATGAACGAGGACGCCGCGCCGCGCCGCCGCGCGTTGGCGCAGGCCAAGCTGCAGCTTGGCCAGTCGATGCGCTTCGTCGGCCAGCAGTGCATCCAGCTGCACGGCGGCATCGGCGTGACCGACGAGTACGTCGGCAGCCACTACTTCAAGCGGTTGACGGTGCTGGAGATGAGCTTCGGCGACACGATGCACCAGGTCGGCGAAGTCTCGGCGCGCATGCAGGACACCGCTGGGGTGTTCGCCTGAGGGCCCGAACGGGCCCTGAGAGGCTGATCGAGGGCCTGCGATGACTCCAGGCTCGATCACTTCCGTGGCCGGCGTCTTGTGCGGCCACTTCACCGACACGCGCCGTCCCACCGGCTGCACGGTCATCCTGACGCCTGACGGTGCGGTCGCCGGCGTCGACGTGCGCGGCGCCGCGCCCGGCACCCGCGAAACCGAGCTGCTGTCGCCGCTGAACTCGGTCGAGAAGATCCACGCCGTGCTGCTCGCCGGCGGCAGCGCCTTCGGACTCGATGCCGCCGGCGGCGTGATGCGCTGGCTCGAAGAACGCGGGATCGGCGTGCGCGTGGGCCCGGCGCGCATTCCGATCGTGCCGGCGGCGATCCTGTTCGACCTGTTCACCGGCGACCCCGCCATTCGCCCCGACGCGCAGGCCGGTTACGCCGCCTGCGCCGCCGCGAGCCGCGATGCGCCGGCCGAAGGCAACGCCGGCGCTGGCGCCGGTGCGGTGGTCGGCAAGCTGTTCGGTATCGGACGTGCGATGAAGGGCGGCGTCGGCAGCACGTCGGTCACCGTCAACGGCATCACGGTGGCGGCTCTCGTCGTGGTGAATGCGGTCGGCGACGTCATCGAGCCGGGCACCGGCCGTGTGATCGCCGGCGCACGCAGCGCGGACGGCCGCACGACGGTCGGCACCACGCGCGCGATGCTGCGCGGCGAGACCATCACGTCGCTGCAGCCGAGCGCCGCGACGACGCTCGCGGTGGTCGCGACCGACGCCGTGCTGACCAAGGCCGAGGCGAACAAACTCGCGCAGATGGCGCACGACGGACTCGCGCGCACCATCGATCCGGTGCACACCGCGTCGGACGGCGACACGGTGTTTGCGCTCGGCACCGGGGCCAGCGGCTTGGCAGGCTCGCTGACGGTACTCGGCGCGCTGGCGGCCGAGGTGACCGCGCGTGCAGTGCTGCGCGCCGTCTGGGCGGCCGACGGCCTGTACGGGCCGGGCCTGCCCGAGCTGCCGGCCGCGAGGGATCTTCACGGCCCGCCGGCTTGATGTCCACCCCCTCACGACAGGAGTCGACGATGTCCCTGCTCTCGCGCCGCCGCGCCTTGCTCACGTTCGCTGCCGCTGCGCTGCTGTCCGGCTGCAGCCTGTTCCGCACCGCACCGCCGGCGCCCGACCCCCATCCGCCCATCGTGTTCGTTCACGGCAACGGCGACACGGCCGCGCTGTGGCACACGACCGTGTGGCGTTTCGAGAGCAACGGCTGGCCGCGCGAACGGCTGCATGCGATCGACCTGCCCTACCCGCTGGCGCGCGACGACGAGGGCAAGCCGCAGGACGGCCGCAGCTCGACCACTGAGCACATGCAGTTCCTGTCCGCCGAGGTCGACAAGGTGTTGAAAGCGACCGGCGCGCGCAGGGTCGTGTTGGTCGGCAACTCGCGCGGGGGTTACGCGATCCGCAATTACATCGCCAACGGCGGCGGCACGAGCAAGGTGTCGCATGCGGTGCTGGGCGGCACGCCCAACCATGGCGTGTGGGCCGACCCGAAGAGCCGCACCGGCAGCGAATTCAACGGCGCGGGACCGTTTCTGACGGCGCTGAATGCACCGAAGGGGCCGAACGGAGACGAGGTCACGCCGGGCGTACGCTGGATGACGATCCGCTCCGACAACAACGACAAGTTCGCGCAGCCCGATGGCGTGTGGATAGGCGCCAAGGGCGTGCCCACGAATGTGAGCTTCGCCGGTCCGGCGCTGAAAGGCGCCGAGGATGTCGTGGTCGCCGGCATCGATCACCGCGAAACCTCGTTTGGCCCGCAGGCCTTCGCGGCGACCTACCGCTTCATCGCCCGCAAACCGCCCGCCACGACGGCGATCACGTCCCAAGCGCCGGTCGTGCTGAACGGCAAGGTCTCGGGCCTCGGGATCAACAACACGCCGGGCACCGGCAACTTCGCCAACAACCTGCCGCTGGCCGGCGCCACGGTGGAGGTCTATGCGACGAATGCCGCCACCGGCGAACGACAAGGGGCCGCCGTGCACCGCAAGACCGTGGGCGCCGACGGGCTGTGGGGACCGTTCACCGCCGACGGCCAGGCCGCCTACGAGTTCGTGATCGCCGCGCCGGGGTTTGCAACGACGCACATCTACCGTTCGCCCTTCCCTCGCTCGTCCGATCTCGTGAACCTGCGCGCCGAACGCATCGCCGACGCCGACCGCGATGCCAAGTCCGTCGTGACGCTGACACGCCCGCGCGGCTACTTCGGCATCCCGCGCGACGACATCAGCCTGGACGGCCGCAACCCGCCGGGCGGCATTCCCCCCGGCATCGCGGGCGTGTCGACGGCGAAGCTGAAGGTGCTCGACGCACCCGACCGCCCCGTCGAAGCGGCGTTCAACGGCGAGCGCATCGTCGGGCAGGCCTGGCCGGCGGCACAGAACCACGTGGTCTTCCTGGAATTGCACCACTGACCGCTGCCGTCATCCCGGCTACTGACGAACGTGGCGCCATCCATCCGAGCCTGGTGACAATAGGCACACATCGTCGTAGTATTCGCGAATGAAGCCGTTTCGGTGGGGGCCGGAAAAGAACGAGGCGCTCAAGCTCGCACGGGGCGTCTCCTTCGAGAGCATCGTGGTGGCGATAGAGTCCGGCGGCCTGCTGGATATCCTGGCCCATCCGAACCAGGCGAAGTACCCAAGACAACGTGTCCTCGTCGTCGCATTCGACAGTTACGCGTACTTGGCCCCGTTCGTCGAAGAGGAAGACCACTTCTTTCTCAAGACAGTGATCCCCAGCCGCAAGGCGACCCGGGAATATCTGAAACAGGATTTGTCAGATGCCGAAGATTGACTCTTATGAACTCGAGGTACTGAGCGCCTTTGAGAAGGGGAAACTCAAGTCGGTCGCCACCAAGGGCGAGCTCGCAAGACTGAAGGCAGCCGCTCGTGCCACGGCCATCAAGGACCGTCGGGTCAATATTCGACTGTCGTCCGGCGACCTGAACGACATCCAGGTCAAGGCTCTCGAGGAAGGTGTCCCATACCAAACGCTCATCGCAAGCGTGCTTCACAAGTACGTGACGGGTCGACTGGCGGAGCGACCGGAGTCTGTGAACAGGCAGCCATCGGGCCGACCTTCGAAGCGACGCTCCGAATCGACAAACTGACGGATCACAGGCTGAATTCAACAGGAGCCACCATGCCACTGGTGTGGGCCGATTCCATCGACGAACTCGACTGGGACGAACTCGCCGCGCTCTATCACGCCGCGCCGCTCGGCAACAAGAAAGCGGCCGACCTGAAGACCGCGTTCTCGAACAGCCGATTCGTCTGCCTCGCCTATGACGGCGGCACGCTCGTCGGCGTTGGCCGCGCGTTGGCGGACGGCGTCGATTGCTCGTACATCTGCGATGTCGCGGTGCTGCCAAGCCACCAGGGCACCGGCCTCGGCAAGGAGATCGTCGCCCGGCTCGTCGAGCGCTCGCGCGGCCACCGAAAGATCATCCTCTACGCCGTTCCGGGCAAGGAGCCGTTTTATCGCAAGTTCGGCTTCAAGCGGATGAACACCGCGATGGCGATCTTCGAGAACCAGGCGCTGGCGCTCGAACGTGGATACGTCAGCGACACTTGAGCGCCGCGCCACGCGGACAACCACGGAGAGACATCGATGCGTTGGGTAGCGATCTTCGACGACACACCGGGCATGCTCGCCATCCGCCACGAGCGCGAAGCCCTGCACCTGGACTACCTGCGGCAACACGAAGATGAAATCCTCATCGCGGGCGGACTGCGCGACGCGCCCCGCAGCACCTTCGTCGGCGACCTGTGGGTGCTCGAAGTCGCGTCGAGGGAGCGGGCCGTGGCGCTCGTGGAGAACGATCCCTATTTCGCCCCGGCCTGCCGCAGCTATCGCCTTCTGTGTTGGGGCAAGGCGTTGGCTGAAAGGGAAGTCGTTCTCTGAGCCGCCATGCCTCGTTCGCCACTGCCTGATGTCAACATCAGGCCCGCGCAACACGCCGACGCCTCGTGCATCGGCGTGCTCGGTGCGCAGGTCTTCCTCGACACCTACGCGACCGACGGCATCCGTCCCTCGCTCGCCGACGAGGTGCTGGCACAGTTCTCCACCGATGCCGTTTCGGCACTGCTCTCTGAACCGGACGTCGGCTTCATCGTCGCGGAATGTGCGGCGCATCTGGTGGGCTTCGCCCAGCTGCGCTTCGCGTGCGGACACGAGCGTGTGCTCGACTCTTGCGCCGCGAAACTCGACCGTCTGTATGTTCAACGGCCCTTCTTCGGTCGCGGCATCGGCAAGGCGCTGCTGCGCCGCGCCGAAGAGCGCGCCGCCTCGCGCGCGGCGTCGGCACTTTGGCTGACGGCGTGGGCGGACAACGACCGGGCTCTCGCCTTCTATGCCCGTCAGGGCTACGAGGATGTGGGATCGACCGTCTACACGTTCCAGCGAGAGCAGTACGAAAATCGCGTGTTCACGAAGTCCCTACCCACCCCGGCGGCAGACTGACACATCTGCTGCGGCACGCGGGTGGAAAAGAGCATGGAGTCCACATGTGCAGGAACATCAAGACGCTGTTCAATTTCGAGCCGCCGGCGACCGAGCTGGAGATACGCGACGCCTCCTTGCAGTTCGTCCGCAAGCTCAGCGGATTCAACGTGCCGTCGAAAGCGAACGAGGCGGTGTTCGACCGTGCCGTCGAAGACGTGGCCGCCGCGGCCCGGGTGCTGATCCGTTCGCTGGTCACGTCCGCCGACCCGCGCGACCGGGAGGTGGAGGCGGCGCGGGCCAAGGCGCGCTCGGCAGAGCGATTCGGGGTGCGTGAGCAATGAACGGCGCCGGCATGACCGTGTTTCGCGCCGCCCTGCGGGGTTGGCGCTACGCTTGGGCGGCGCCCTGCTCGGCCGTCGGGCTGCTCCTCGGCCTCGTGGCCTGGCTGTGCGGCGCGACCGTGCGGGTGCGCGCCGGCGCGCTGGAGTTCGGCGGCGGCCGCGCCGGTGCACTGGCCTCGCGCCTGCCCGCCCCGTGCACCTTCTCGGCCATCACCTTCGGCCATGTGATCCTCGGCACTGACCATGTCACGCTCACGGCCGCACGAACACACGAGCAGGTGCACGTTCGTCAGTACGAACGCTGGGGGCTGCTGTTCTTTCCGGCGTATCTATTGTCCAGCGCCGCGCAGATGATCCGAGGCCGCGATCCCTACCTCGACAACCGGTTCGAGCGAGAAGCCCGGGCGCTGGCGGCGGGTGCACCGTCGCGACCGACCTGCTGAACCTGGACGGACACCGCACCGATGACCCTGCCGACTTTCGGTCCTCTCGTTCTGCACACCGAACGCCTCACGCTGCGCCGCCTCGTTCCCGCCGACGCCGAGGCCTTGTTCGACGTGCATTCCGATGCGCAAGTGATGCGCTACTGGAGCACCCCGCCCTGGTCGGACCTCGAACGCGCCCGGCAATCAATCGAGTCCGACATGCAGCCCGACCACCTTCGCCTGGCCATCGAACGCACCGACCGGGCCGGGCTCATCGGCACGTGCTCGCTGTTCGACTTCCACGTGCCCAGCCGCCGGGCCGAACTCGGTTATGCGCTGGCCCTGGCGCACTGGGGACGCGGCTACATGCACGAAGCGCTAACGGCCTTCGTCGAGCACGCGTTCACGACCTTGTCGCTGAACCGGCTGGAGGCCGACATCGACCCACGCAACGACGGATCGCGCAAGAGTCTCGAACGGCTCGGGTTCAAGAAGGAGGGCCACCTTCGCGAGCGTTGGATCGTAGACGGCGAAGTTTCCGACTCCGGTTTGTACGGGCTGCTTCGTGCCGACTGGAAGGCCGCATGAAGCTCGCCCAGGTGCTGTTCTCGCAAGGATTCGGCGCACGCCGCGAATGCGAAGGCCTGATCGTCTCCGGCCACGTGGCGCTTGGCGGCGAGGTCGTCGACGATCCCTTCATCGACGTGGAGCCCGAGGGGCTGATCTTCAGCGTGCGCGGCGAGGCGTGGACCTACCACGAGAAGGCGCTGCTCGTGATGAACAAGCCTCGCGGCCATGAATGCTCCCAAAAGCCGAAGCACCATCCGAGCGTCTACAGCCTGCTGCCTGCCCCGCTGCGCCGGCGCGACGTGCAGAGTGTCGGGCGGCTCGACGAAGACACGACCGGGCTCTTGCTGTTCACCGACGACGGCGCGCTGATCCATCGGCTCACGTCGCCGAAGCGCCACGTGCCGAAGGTGTACGAGGTCGGCTGCAAGCACCCGGTGAGCGCCGAGCAGGTCGAGCGTCTGCTCGCCGGCGTGAAGCTCGTCGACGACCCCGCCACGGTGCGTGCCGCCAATGCCGAAGCCACCGGCGAGCGCCCCGACGGATTGCACGGGCTGCGCCTCACGCTGACCGACGGCAAGTACCACCAGGTCAAGCGCATGCTCGCAGCCGTGAGCAACCGCGTGGAGGCGCTGCACCGCAGCGCCTTCGGCGCGTTCGTGTTGCCGGCCAACCTGGCGCCCGGGCAATGGCGCTGGCTGTCGCCCGACGACGCACGCGCGGTGGCCGATCAGAAGTTGTGCTGAATGCCGAGGTCGTAGCCCGACTTGTCGGACGCGAGCTTGCTGTCGTTGCCGAAGTCGGCGTACAGCTTCGTGCGCTTGGACAGCTTGTGGTGGTAGCCCAGGCCGAACTTGCGGCTGACCGTGACACCGTCGACCTTTTGCTCCGCGAACCCGGTGTAGACGTTGCCCGAGCCCAGCGGCACATCGGCGCCGACCATGTAGCCGCGCGCCTTGAGGTCGGCGGCCGTCGTGCCCGTGCTGATGCCTGCGCTGAACGTCGCGAACCCGACGTTGTAGCGCGCGCCGGCCGACACGAGCTTGTCGCTTTCGCCTGCGGGGTCCTCGTAGCCGATGCCGACGAACAGCGGCCCGGCGGCATAGTTGCCGGCGATGGAGAACGGTTTGTCCGGCCCGCCGTTCTTGTCGCCTTCGCCGAGCGAGGCGGCCACGTTGAATCCGTTGGCGCTGAAGTCGTAGCGAACCGAGCCGGCCACGCGCACCTTGGTGATGCCGCCCGGGCGCATGCCGACGTCGCGCAGCTGGCCGACGGTGTCGCCGCCGAACGGATCGATCTGGTTCTGGATCAGCGAGAACGCCGGGACGTATTGGCGGCCGATGTTGACGCTGCCGAATCCGCCCTTCAGTCCGACGGTGCTGTAGCCCTGCCAGAACGTGGCGGCCTTGTTGGCGGCGCCGGTGTCGGGATCGAAGCGGTGTTCGAAGCCGAACAGCGCACTCAGGCCGTTGCCGAGATCCTCGCTGCCGCGAAAGCCGAGCCGGCTGCCGGCAGCGTCGGCCAGGCCCTTGGCATCGGTGCCGAGCGGCTTGGCCAGGCCGAGGTCGAGCTTGCCGTAGACCGTCACGTTGGACTGGGCGGAAGCAGCGCCGGCGGCGGAGCCGAGCACGGCGAGGGCGAGGGCGAGCAGAGTCTTCTTCATAACATGTGTCTCCTGGGTTGGAAGAGTGATTGCTATCGAAAGCGCGGGCAGCGGCCGGCCGGCACGCCCCCTCCTTGCAGGAAGGCTCGCTGGCGCTGGACTCGTCGGCGATCCGGTCCTCGTGGTCGGACCGGTGCAGCTCGCGCTGCATGAACAGCTACGTCGTCGTCATGTGAGGTCTCCCGGTGCCCCTGGCGGGCCGTTGCGTGGCGCCTCGTTCGATCGGGCGCCTTGGTTCATGGATCACTTGCCGGCCGCGGGCGAGAGTGCGCTTGGGCTGACGGGGCGCAGTGTGTTGGTCCAATGCTGTCAATCTGCTTTGGGTCGGCGCATCCAAGGGAAAACACTGCGAAGCATGGGTCCGCGTGCGCTTGCGCACGCTTGGTGCGCGGCCGGCGTGACGGGCCGGCTGGCACGCCGATAATCGCCGCCATGCAGGTCTTCCGCGGCTTCCACCATCCCGGCATCGCGCCCGCTTGCGCCCTCACGATCGGCAATTTCGACGGCGTGCACCGCGGCCACCAGGCGATGCTCGCGCTGCTGCGCAACGAGGCTCAGCACCGCGGACTGCCGTCATGCGTGCTGAGTTTCGAGCCGCATCCGCGCGACCACTTCGCCCGCCTCGCCGACAAGCCCGAGCTGGCGCCGGCACGCATCGCGACCTTGCGCGACAAGCTGAGCGAGCTCGAGCGCTGCGGCATCGATCAGGTCGTCGTGCTGCGCTTCGACACCCGCTTCGCGTCGCAACCCCCGCAGGCCTTCATCGACGACGTGCTGGTGCGCGGCCTGGGCGCACGCTACGTGCTCGTGGGCGACGATTTTCGCTTTGGCGCCAAGCGGGCCGGCGACTACGCGATGCTCGATGCCGCCGGCCAGCGTTCGGGCTTCGACGTGGCCCGCATGATGAGCTACGAGGTGCACGGCTTGCGCGTGTCGAGCTCCGCGGTGCGCGAGGCCCTGGCGGCCGGCCGGATGGAAGAGGCGGCCACGCTGCTCGGCCGGCCGTACAGCATCAGCGGCCACGTCGTGCATGGCCGCAAGCTGGGCCGCGAACTGGGCTTTCGCACGCTGAACCTGCGTTTCGGCCACCCGAAGCCGGCGGCGATGGGCATCTTCGTCGTGCAGGTGATGGGCCTGGCCGATGCGCCGTTGCCGGGCGTGGCCAGCCTCGGCGTGCGACCCACGGTGGAGGATGCCGGCCGCGTGCTGCTCGAAGTGCATTGCCTCGACTGGCCGGCGTCGCTCGGCATCGAGGCGGGTTATGGCCGCTGCGTGCGCGTCGAGCTGCTGCACAAGCTGCACGACGAGCGGCGCTACGAGTCGATGGAGGCGCTGCGCGAGGGCATCGCCCGCGACGAATCCGACGCGCGTGCGTGGCTGGCGGAAATGACTCCCTCTCCCCCTGGGAGAGGGTTGGGGTGAGGGCCGCGGCGCCGCCATCGACGCCGTGCTTCCTCACCTGCCGCGCCCCCACCTCCCCTCTCCCAGGGGAAGAGGACAACTCAGAACCGTCGCGCAACGCCCCCATTGAGCGACCAGCTCCGCGCCGCATCCGTGAACGGGCTGTCCTTCGCCGGGCCGAGCAGCCTGCCGATCGAGCCGCCCCAGTACGCTGTCCAGTCCGGGTTGATCTCCATGCGCCATCCTGTGCTCAGCGACACGCCGCGCAGACCCGAGCCGGGCATGTAGACGGCGTAGCCGCTCGCCTGCGATTCCTCCGGCGTGACGCCGTAGTAGCTCTGCGTGTTGCGCCGGTCCGCCCACACCAGCCCGCTGCCGACACTCCAGGTCGTTCGCGGACTGAGCCGCCGGTCGTGGCCGATGCCGAGGTCCACGACGTGGCCGCCGCCGCGGCCCAGCAGATCGGCGTTCCAGGCGGCCGCGAGCTTCCATCCGTGGTCGAGCTGCCAGGTCGCGGACGATCGGGCGCGGATCGTGCGCGGCACGTCTTCAATGCCGGCCAATGCGTCGCTGCTCGACGAGCGCCGCCCGTGGTCCAGCCGCAGCGAGACATTCATGCGCAGGCGATCGCGCTGCACCACGTCCATGCCCAGCCCGCGGAACACGTCGTCGCGCCGGCGCGTGACGACGCTGCCGCCGCTGCTGACCACGAAGCGCCCGTAGCGAATGAAGAACGCGGGCCGCGCCGAGACCTTGGTGCGGGCCGCTCCCTGATACTCCTGGGACATCGACATCGACACGCCAAGGGCGCCTTCCCATTTCGTCGCCGGCGGCGGCGACGGCTGCCCCGCCGGCGGCAACGGAGGACCGGCGCCTGGCGGCGCTTCCTCGGCTGCCGGGCCGCGGGCGCACTGGACCAGCAGCAAGGCAGCGAAGCAGCACGCACGCGGTCCGATCATGGAGGGGGCCGGTAGAATCGAGGTCATGCCATTGTCCACCGTCCCTCCAGCCGCCCTGCGCTGGCAGGCCGCCACGCGGCGCCAGAGCACGCGCGACCGAATTCGACGCTGAGCGTCGTCCCCCGCGCGAGCGGGTTCGTCGGGCAAGCGCCTGAAAAGGCACGCCTTGCCCGCCATCACGGGACTCCCGCGCCATCCCCTTCGCCGCGGGACCGACACCATCAGGTCCGACCATGACTGACAAGACCGACTACCGCGCCACGCTGAACCTGCCCGACACGCCGTTCCCGATGCGCGGCGACCTGCCCAAGCGCGAGCCCGCCTGGGTGACGGAATGGGACGAACAGGGCATCTACAAACAACTGCGCGACGCGCGCTGCGGCAAGCCGAAGTTCGTTCTGCACGACGGCCCGCCCTATGCCAACGGCCAGATCCACATGGGCCACGCCGTCAACAAGATCCTGAAGGACATGATCGTCAAGGCGCGCCAGCTCGCCGGCTTCGACGCGCTGTACGTGCCGGGCTGGGACTGCCACGGCCTGCCGATCGAGAACCAGATCGAGAAGACCCACGGCCGCAACCTGCCGCGCGACGAGGTGCAGACGAAAAGCCGTGCCTATGCCACCGAGCAGATCACCCAGCAGATGGCTGACTTCAAGCGCCTGGGCGTGCTCGGCGACTGGGAGCGCCCGTACCGCACGATGGACTTCGCCAACGAAGCCGGCGAGATCCGCGCGTTCAAGCGCGTGATGGAGCGCGGCTTCGTCTACCGCGGCCTGAAGCCGGTGTACTGGTGCTTCGACTGCGGCTCGTCGCTCGCCGAGTTCGAGATCGAATACGCCGACAAACATTCGCCGACCGTCGATGTGGCCTTTCTCTGCGCCGAGCCGCAGAAACTGGCCGCCGCCTTCGGCCTGCCGCGGCTCGACAAGGATGCCTTCGCGGTGATCTGGACCACGACGCCGTGGACGATTCCCGCCAACCAGGCGCTGAACCTCAACCCCGAGCTGACCTATGCGCTGGTCGACACGGAGCGCGGCCTCTTGCTGCTGGCCGAGGCGCTGGTCGACAAGTGCCTGGAGCGCTACGGCCTGCACGGCCACGCGGTCGCGACCGCCAAGGGCGCGATGCTGGAGCTCATCAACTTCCACCATCCGCTCGCGCACGTGGACCCCGGCTTCGCGCGGCTGTCGCCGGTCTATCTGGCCGACTACGCAACCGCCGAAGACGGCACCGGCATCGTGCATTCGTCGCCGGCCTACGGCGTGGACGACTTCAACTCCTGCGTCGCGCATGGCCTGAAGCACGACGACATCCTGAATCCGGTGCAAGGCAATGGTGCCTATGGCGCCGACCTCCCGCTGTTCGGTGGCCAGAACATCTGGAAGGCCAACCCGCTGATCGTCGCGGCGCTGCGCGACGCCGGCCGCCTGATGGCGCATGCCAAGCTCGAGCACAGCTACCCGCATTGCTGGCGCCACAAGACGCCGGTGATCTACCGTGCGGCGGCGCAGTGGTTCGTGCGCATGGACGAGGGCGACGGGGTGTTCACCGTCGACAAGGCGCCGCAGACCTTGCGCCAGACCGCGCTGGCGGCCATCGAGGCGACGAGCTTCTATCCCGAGAACGGCCGCGTGCGGCTGCGCGACATGATCTCCAACCGCCCCGACTGGTGCATCTCGCGCCAGCGCAACTGGGGCGTGCCGCTGCCGCTGTTCCTGCACAAGGTCAGCGGCGAGCTGCACCCCGACACGCTCGCGCTGATCGACCGCGCGGCGCAGCTCGTCGAGCAAGGCGGCGTGGAGGCCTGGGCCAAGCTCGACCCGGCCGAGTGGCTGGGCGCCGACGCCGAGCACTTCAGCAAGAGCACCGACATCCTCGACGTCTGGTTCGACTCCGGCTCCACCTTCTTCCATGTGCTGCGCGGCAGCCATGAAGGCGGACGGCACGACGACGGCCCCGAGGCCGACCTCTACCTCGAAGGCCACGACCAGCACCGCGGCTGGTTCCACTCGTCGCTCTTGATCGCGTGTGCTCTGGAGGGCCGCGCGCCGTACCGCGGCCTGCTGACGCACGGCTTCACGGTGGACAGCCAGGGCCGCAAGATGAGCAAGTCGCTCGGCAACGGCGTGGACCCGCAGGAAACGTCGAAGAAGCTTGGCGCCGAAATCATCCGGCTGTGGGTGGCGGCGAGCGACTACTCCGGCGATATCGCCGGCGACGACAAGATCCTCGCGCGTGTGGTTGATGCCTATCGCCGAATCCGCAACACGTTGCGCTTCCTGCTCGCGAACACGTCGGATTTCGATCCGCAAGCCCACGCGGTGCCGCTGGACCAGATGCTGGAGATCGACCGCTACGCACTCGCCCGCGCGTCGCAGCTGCAGGCCGAGATCCTCGCGCACTACGACGTCTACGAGTTCCATCCGGTCGTCGCGAAGTTGCAGGTCTACTGCTCGGAAGACCTGGGCGCGTTCTACCTCGACGTGTTGAAGGACCGCCTCTACACGAGCGCACCGAACAGCGCCGCCCGCCGCTCGGCGCAGACCGCGTTGTGGCACATCACCCAGGCGATGCTGCGCTGGATGGCGCCGTTCCTCAGCTTCACGGCCGAGGAAGCCTGGCGCATCGTCGCGCCCGCGGCGTCGCCGTCGATCTTCACCGAGACCTACTGGAACCTGCCGACACCCGACGAAGGGCTGCTCGCGAAGTGGTCGCGTATCCATGAAGTGCGCGACGTGGTGAACAAGGAGATCGAAGCGGTGCGCACGACCGGCCAGGTGGGGTCGTCATTGCAGGCCGAGATCGTCATCACGGTCCACGCGGAAGACCAGGCGCTGCTCGCGTCGCTCGGCGACGATCTCAAGTTCGTCACGATCACGTCGAAGGCGGAACTCGCGCCCGGCGACCAGCTGAAGGTCAGCGTCGCGCCGTCGGCCGCGCAGAAGTGCGAGCGCTGCTGGCACTATCGCGACGACGTCGGCGTCGACCCGGCACATCCGACGATCTGCGGGCGCTGCACGAGCAATTTGTATGGGTCTGGCGAACCGCGTAGAGTGGCATGACCCGGAAGGAGTTCGGACGATGAATCCCCACGCTGACTACGCCACCCTCTTCAATCTGCCGCGCGACGAGCGGCTGCAACTCGCCGAAGAACTCTGGGAGAGTGTGGCCGCGGAACAGGAGAGAGAACCCCTGCCGGAAGCGGCATTGAACGAGCTGCGCGAACGCGTGGCGAAGTACGAGGCGAATCCCGAGGACGTGATTCCGTGGGATGAGGTGAAACGTCGCTTGCGCAACGGTTGATGCCCGGTCTCGTTTTTACGCCGCAAGCGTTCGACGATCTGCGCACGGCGCGGCTCTGGTACGAAGAACGGCGCCCAGGCCTGGGCGCCGCGTTTGAATCGGCCGTCGAAGCCTTACTCGATCGGGCGCTGCGCATGCCGGATTCCTTTCCGGAAGCGGCATACGGTGTCCGGCGCGCAGCGGTGAGGCGCTATCCATACGACGTGTACTACCGCGTCCGCGAACGGCAGCTCGTGGTCGTGCTCGTGTTTCACACGGCCCGGGATCCCGGGCTGGCAATGACCCGACTTCAACAGCACTGACCCCATGCCATCGCACAACCCGACGAGCGGCAGGCTCCTCCCCTGGCTCGCCATCGCCTTCGTCATCATCGTCGCCGACCAGGCCACGAAGGCGCTGATCCTCGGCGACTTCCAGCTCGGCGACAGCCGCACCATCACGTCGTTCCTCAACATCGTCCGGGCGCACAACACCGGCGCGGCGTTTTCGTTCCTCGATGACGCGTCGGGCTGGCAACGATGGTTCTTCATCGTCCTCGGGTTCGCCGCCAGCG
The DNA here is from genome assembly GCA_035513255.1 of Piscinibacter sp. Lineage (GTDB taxonomy): Bacteria > Pseudomonadota > Gammaproteobacteria > Burkholderiales > Burkholderiaceae_C > Albitalea. Next base: position 28,415 of record DATKCI010000200.1, read on the forward strand.
GCTTCATCGTGTGGATGCTCAAGCGGCACGGCGAACAGCGGCTGTTCGGCTGGGCCCTCGCGCTGATCCTCGGCGGTGCGATCGGCAACGTGATCGATCGCCTGGTGCACGGCTACGTGGTCGACTTCGTCCAGGTCCACTACGGCGGCTGGTATTTCCCGGCGTTCAATGTCGCCGACAGCGCGATCACGATAGGTGCGGTGCTGCTGATCGCTGACGAGCTGCGGCGCGTGCGCCGAGGCGGCTGAACCCCGCGATGGCGTGGCATTGATCACGCCGCCGCACCGGCGAAACGCGGATAAGCGGCTGAAAGCCGCACGCTGCCGCAATGTGCGAGAACCGTTACGGCTCGCTACATCGTAAGAGAGCGTGACTTCCTCACCACCACGCGCGCTGCGTTGCTGGCACATTGAGATCACCCTCAATCTGTCAGCGGGGTTCCGCGATGAGTCATTCCCGTACGCCTCTTGCCTCCTTGTGCGCAGCACTGGCGGCTCTCTGCACGATGGGCGTCATGCCGGCGCAGGCACAGACGGTTCACGTCTCGGCGGCCGACAACCCGAAGGCCTATCGGATGGATGCGGCGCGCCACATCTACGCCGCCTACGCGGACAAGATCTTCAAGGGCAAGCTGCCGCCGCTGGTGCATGCCGTCGTCGTGCTCGAACTCGATGTCGCCGACGATGGCCGCGTGCGCAACATCCAGATGATCCGAGTCCCCACGCATGCACCCGACGTCGTTGTCAACGTCAGAAAGATGATTCAGCAGGCAGGAAACTTGCCGGTACCGGCGCGCCTGCGCGGCGGCGTCAGGTTCATCGAGATCTGGCTGGTCGACAAGAGCGGCCGCTTCCAGCTCGATGCGCTGACGGAAGGGCAGCTCTGATCGGAGTCCGGTTTCCGTTGCACGGATTTCATCCGGGCGACGGGTCGGTCGGCCACTGTGCCTGAATTTTCGCGACCGTCGCTTGCAGTCGCCGCGTGGCCTTGAAAAGACCGGCCGTCTTGCCCAACGCCAGGCCGCCGGCCGCGCTTGCGACCGCCACCCAAGCCGTTTCCCGGCTGAACCACTCGTTCCCTGAGACGCCGGTCCACGCGGCGCAAGCGACGAGCCCCACGCCCATGCCAAGCGTCGCCCAGCCGCAGCCGCATGCCGTGACGCGTCGGCGCAGCTCGAGCTGCCATTCCTTGCGCGTCGACGCCGCAAAGCGCTCGTTGACGATCTCATAGTCGCCGACGTCGCGGGCGCGCCGCCACGCCGCCACGCGCAGTTGCGACAACTGCGACGGTTGCGTGAGCAGGACGATGTCGGATGCCCGCGGGATCACGGCATCAGCACACTCGATCCGGTGGTCTTGCGCGCCTCGAGATCGCGGTGCGCCTGGGCCACGTCGGCCAGGGGGTAGCGCTGGTCGATGCGAATCTTGACCGCCCCGCTTTGCACCACGTCGAACAGCTCGTCGGCCATCGCCTGGGTGCTTTCGCGCGTGGCGATGTGCGTGAACAAGGTCGTGCGCGTGATGTAGAGCGAACCGCGCGGGCCCAGCGAGCCGATCGCGAAGGGCGGCACCGGCCCCGACGCGTTGCCGAAGCTCGCCATCAGGCCGAAGGGCCGCAGGCAGTCCAGCGACCGCTCGAAGGTGTCCTTGCCGATCGAGTCGTATACCACCTTGACGCCCTGGCCGCCGGTGATCTCCTTCACTCGCGCGGCGAAGTCCTCGGTGCGGTAGTTGATCGCGTGCGCCGCGCCGTGTTCGAGCGCGAGCCGGCACTTCTCGTCGCTGCCGGCCGTGCCGATCAGCTGCAGTCCGAGCGCGCGCGCCCACTGGCAGGCAATCAGGCCGACGCCGCCGGCCGCGGCATGGAACAGCACGAAGTCGCCCGGCTGCAGGCCACCTTGCGGCAGCGTTCTCTTCAGCAGGTATTGCGCGGTCAGGCCCTTGAGCATCATGCCGGCCGCCGTGTCGAAGGCGATGGCGTCGGGCAGCTTTACGACGCATTTCGCCGGCATGACCCGCGCCTCGCTGTACGCGCCCGGCGGATTGCTCGCGTAGGCGGCGCGGTCACCCGCCTTCAGGTGCGTGACGCCCTCGCCGACCGCCTCGACGATGCCGGCCGCCTCCATGCCGAGCGTCAGCGGCAGCGGGTTCTGGTACAGGCCGGTGCGCTGGTAGACGTCGATGAAATTGAGGCCGCAGGCGTGGTGGCGGATGCGGATCTCGCCCGGGCCGGGCTCGCCGACCGGCACCTCGACCCGTCTCAACGCCTCGGGTCCGCCGTACGCGTCGATGCGGATGGCTTGCACGGTGGTCGTCATGGCATGTCCCCTCTGGCCGGTGGCTGAAGTCGGGTATCGTGCCAGCGTTCCTCCCGTCGTGCATTTCATGCGCCGCCTTACCATCGCTCCCAACCTTGCCATCGCCACACTGTGGGCCGACATGCTCACACAAGGCGGCATCGATGCGACAGTGCAGCGCGCCTACGCCAGCAGCATCGCCGGCGAGATGCCGCCCGACCAATGCCTGCCGGAGGTGTGGGTGATGGACGAAACGCAGCACGACGCGGCGCGCACGCTGCTCGCACAACTGCGCAGCGCGCCGCACCGGCACTGGGTCTGCCAGGCCTGCCACGAGCTGGTGGAAGGGCCCTTCGAACAATGCTGGAGCTGCGGCGCGCCGATGCCCCCGTAGTACGCGGCCGGCCGTCGCGCCGCCAAATCCGAACAAAAGCGTCGCAGATGGCCTGCACGGTGAAGCGCGCGCGCCTGCGACGACCGCTTCAGCGCTTCGCGGCAGGGGCGACAGCGGTCGCTCGGCTCATGCGCTGAATCCGAACCCGAAGGTGGCATGCAAAGCCTACAGTGAACGCTTATCGAACGAGGATGCCATGAACGAAATGATGACCGTCACCCGACTGCTGACCCGCAAGAACGCACTGGCCGAAAGCCGCCTGGACGTGCAGCTCCAGCCGGCGGCGCCGGCCGACGGCGAGGTGTGCCTGCGGGTCGACCGCTTCGCGCTGACCACCAACAACATCACCTATGCGGCCTTCGGCGACTCGATGCGCTACTGGGACTTCTTCCCGAGCGGCGACGCCGAATGCGGCCACATGCCGGTGTGGGGCTTCGCCGACGTCGTCGCATCCACCGTCGACGGCGTGGCCGTCGGCGAGCGCTTCTACGGCTACTTCCCGATTGCAAGCCACGTCCGCATGCAGCCGGTGCGGGTGACGCCGCGCGGCTTCTACGACGGCAGCGCGCACCGCCAGGCGCTGACCTCGGCGTACAACCAGTACACGCGCTGCAGCGCCGACCCGGTCTACATGAAGGACCACGAGGGCCTCCAGGCGCTGCTGCGGCCGCTGTTCATCACGTCGTTCATGCTGGCCGACTTTCTCGGCGACAACGGCTTCTTCGGCGCGAAGCGCCTCGTCGTGTCGAGCGCGTCGAGCAAGACCGCGTTCGGCACGGCGTTCTGCCTGCAGGCCGCGCCCGGCATCGAGGTGGTGGGGTTGACGTCACCGCGCAACCGCGAATTCGTCGACGGCCTCGGCTGTTACCAGCGCACCGTCACCTACGACGACCTGGGTGCGCTCGACACCGCGACGCCGACGGCCTACGTCGACTTCTCCGGCGACGACACGCTGCGCACCGCCGTGCACCGCCATTTCGGCGGCGCGCTGGTCTACGACTGTTTCGCCGGATCGGCGCAGAAGGCGCAGGCGCCGGACCATTCCGACCTCGCAGGCCCCAAGCCGGCGTTCTTCTTCGCGCCGGTGCAGATCAAGAAGCGAAACGCCGATTGGGGGCCGGCCGTCTTCAACGACCGTTTCGGCGACGCGCAGCGGCGCTTCGTGGCCGAGCTGAGCGCGCCGTGCAACCGCTGGATGCGGCTCGTCGAACATCAGGGTTTCGACGCAGCGCAGACGCTGATCGCCGATCTGCACGCCGGCAGGACGGCGCCGATCGAAGGCCACGTCGTCCAGCTTCCCTAAAACGTCCCGGGATACGCTCCGCCGTCGAGCAGGATGTTCTGCCCGGTCAGATAACCGGCCTGCACGCTGCACAGGAACGCGCACACCGCGCCGAACTCCTCGGCGGTGCCGAAGCGCTGCACCGGAATCGTCTGCAGGCGGCGCTGCCACAGCACGTCGAAGTCCTGCCCGGTCTTCTTCGCCGCCGACTGGGTGCCGCTGCGCAGCCGGTCGGTGTCGAAGGCGCCCGGCAGCAGGCCGTTGATCGTCACGCCCTTCGCCGCGACGCCGCCGCGCGCCACGCCGGCCACGAAGCCCGTCAGCCCGCTGCGCGCTCCGTTCGACAGGCCCAGCGTGTCGATCGGCGCCTTCACCGCGCCCGACGTGATGTTGACGATGCGCCCGAAGCCGCGCGATGCCATCGCGTCGACCGTTGCCTTGATGAGCTCGATCGGCGTCAGCATGTTCGCGTCCAGTGCCTTGATCCACGCCTCGCGGTCCCAGTCGCGAAAGTCGCCGGGCGGCGGTCCGCCGGCGTTGTTGACGAGGATGTCGACCTGCGGGCAAGCGGCGAGCGCGGCCGCACGGCCTTCTGGCGTCGTGATGTCGCCGGCGACGGTCCTCACTTCGCCGCCGTCCAGCGCCCGCAGCTGCCCTGCCGTGGCCTGCAGGGCCTCGTCGCCGCGCGCGGTGATCACGACGTTGACGCCTTCGCGCACCAGCGCCTGCGCGCAGCCCTTGCCCAGCCCCTTGCTGGCGGCACACACCAGCGCCCACTTGCCTGCGATCCCCAAGTCCATCTCTCGCCTCCTTGTCATCTCGCTTTCGCGAGCAGCCAGATGCCCAGCAACACCAGCACCGTCCCCGCCGCGACCCAGGCCGTGAACGGTTCGCCGAGGATCAGCACGCCCATCAACAGGGTCGACAGCGGTCCGATCATGCCGGTCTGCGCCGCCAGCGGCGCGCCGATGCGCTCGATCGCCATCATCACCATCAGCACCGGCGCGAAGGTGCACAGCGTCGCGTTCAGCACCGACAGCATGATGACCTCCGGCGCGACGGCCATCGCCGACACCGGCCGCAACACGAAGAACTGCGCGATGCACAACAGGCAGGCCACCGTGGTGGCGAGGCCGGTCAGCCGCAGGGCGCCGAGGCGCTTGACCTCCTCGCCGCTGTAGACGAGGTAGACCGCATAGCTCAGCGCACTGCCGAACACCAGCACCGCGCCCAGCGCGACGTCGGCGCCGGCGAGCGTGAGCTCGTGGCCGAAGACCAGCAGCACGCCGGCGTAGCTGACGGCGAGCGCCGCGAGCTGCCCGCGAGTGACGCGCCGCTTGAACAGCACGAAGCCGAGCGCGAGCACCAGCGTCGGGTTGAGGTAGAGGATCAGCCGCTCGAGGCTCGCGGTCACGTACTGCAGGCCGGCGAAGTCGAGAAAACTCGCAAGGTAGTAGCCGCTGAAGCCGAGGCCGGCGACGGTCAGCATGTCGCGCCGCGCAAGCGGCGGGCGGCCGCGCCCGGCCCACCACGACAGCAGCACGAACATCGGCAGCGCGAACAGCATGCGGTACATGATCAGCGTGACCGCGTCGACGCCGTAGCGGTACGCGAGCTTGACGATGATCGCCTTGCCGGAGAACGCGATCGCGCCCAGCACGGCCAGCAGCAGGCCGGGCCAGACGACAGGCGCCACGGGCACCGCAGCGGTGGGGGAGGACATGTGCGGGCGATTCTACGAAGCCGCCGTCCGGCCTGCCGGGCGCTGCGCGATGTCCGTGCGGCACGCGCGCCGCTCTCAGGCTCAGTCGCCGCTCACGCGGTTGCGCCCCGCCGCCTTGCTGCGGTACATCGCCCTGTCGGCGCGCGCGACGGCGTCGCCCAGCGGCTCGCCGCCGTGCACGCCCGTCACGCCGAAGGACATCGTGCAGCGGATGGGGTCGTCGCCGTGGGCGAGCGCCGAGGCCTGCACCGCCTCGCGCATGCGCTCGGCCGCGACGGCCGCGCCGTCGCGGCCGGTGTCGGGCAGCAGGATCAGGAACTCTTCGCCGCCCCAGCGCGCGAGGATGTCCTGGTCGCGGCACACCCGTTGCAGCACGCCGGCCGCATGAACCAGCATCTTGTCGCCGACGTCGTGGCCGTGCGCATCGTTGATCTGCTTGAAGTGGTCGACATCGGCGAGGATCAGCGCGACCGGCTCATCCGCGCGGCGCGCGTGCGCCGCGGTGTGCTCCGCCATCGCCTGGAAATGCCGCCGGTTGAACAGGCCGGTGAGTGGGTCGGAGGTGGCCATGCGCTTCAGATGCCGCTCGGCGCGCCGGACCAGGCCGACGTAGAAGCGGCCGAGCGCCGAGAACATCATGAAGACGACGACGATGTTGAACCACTTGACGGCGACGAGCCCTGTCGGCTCCAGCGGCGTCAGCGGGCCGAAGGCGCGGGACATCGCGTCCAGCCCGAGGTAGAAGGCGAGCAACGCGCCCACGAGCACGGCGGCAAGCCGCGGCGACGTGCTGATGACGATGGCCGGAATGAACATCAGCAGGTAGTAGTGGAAGCCGCTGTCCCAGCCGACGAGCCAGGTGCCGATGCCGGCATGGCCGAGCACCTCGATCCAGATGAGCGCGATCGCCGGCCGGTTGATGCGCCGCTTCAGCATCAGGTAGGCCGCGGCATAGAGGGCCACGCTTGCAACGTTGAGCCATGCCAGCAGCGGCGAGCCGAGCACGTGGAACAGCACGAAGAACAGCACGTCCACGCCGGCGGCGAGCACCACGACCCGCTCGACCATGCGCCAGAAGGCGCCGATGGCGAGGCTGGACGCCCCGCCCGTCGGACCGCCGCGCGGCACCGTTTCGGGAGCAATGATGGACGACACTCGTGGCGGACCTTCGCCGCGGATGATCTGGCGGGCGGCGGGGATCGTCAAGCCGAGGGCGAGCGCCGCCCTGCCGTGTTCTCAAGGAAACGCCGGGCCGCTCCCAAGTTTCCTTGACCCCAGGGGCCCCTTAGGGCCCGTTGGTGGCCCTTGGGGGCCTGACGCGAAGCGGCAGGTTTGGGGCGCTCAATACGCGGCGGCCTGCCCGTCGCGGCGCGGGTCGCTCGCGGCGACGTAGCCCTCGACTGCCGGGTCGCCGAGGCGCCAGATGAACTGGCCGGCGCCGAAGTCCTGGTACGAATCCTCGATGACGTCGAGCTGGTGGCCGCGGTCGGCCAGGCCCTGCACCGTGACGGGATCCATCGCGGCCTCCACGTTGAGCTCCAGGCCCTGGTTGTATCGCCAGCGCGGCGCATCGCAGGCCGTCTGCGGGTTCTGGCCATGGTCCAGCATGCGCACGAGCGTTTGCATGTGGCCCTGCGGCTGCATGTTGGCGCCCATCACGCCGAAGGACATGACCGGCTGCAAGCCGCTGCTTGCTCCCTCCCCCTCTGGGGGAGGCTTGGCCTGTCCTGAGCTTGTCGAAGGAGGGTGGGGGCCGCTGCCTTGGGTGACGCGCGGGCCCCCATCCCGGCCTTCCCCCAGGGGGGGAAGAAGAGGACGGGCCTTCGGCTTGCACAGGAAGGCCGGAATGATCGTGTGGAACGGCCGCTTGCCCGGCGCCACGACGTTCGGGCTCTTTGCATCGAGCGAGAAACCGTGACCGCGGTTTTGCAGCGACAGGCCATAGCCGGGCACGACGACGCCGGAGCCGAAGCCCATGTAGTTGCTCTGGATGAAGCTCACCATCATCCCGCGCTCGTCGGCCGCGGTCAGGTAGATCGTGCCGCCCTTGACCGGGTTGCCGGCACCGAAGTCCTGCGCGCGCTTCGGATCGATCAACCTGGCGCGGCTCGCCAGGTAGGCGTCGTCCAGCATCTGCTCGGCGGTGACCTCCATGCTGCCGGGCTCGGCGACGTAGCGGTAGACGTCGGCGAACGCAAGTTTCATCGCCTCGATCTGCAGGTGCTGCGCTTCGGCGCCGTCGACCGGCAGCGCCGCGAGGTCGAAGTGCTGCAGGATGCCGAGCGCGATCTGCGCCGAAATGCCTTGCCCGTTCGGCGGGATCTCGTGCAGCGAGTGGTTGCGGTAGTTCTTCGCGAGCGGCTCGACCCACTCGGGCCGGTAGCTTGCGAAATCGTCCGCCGTGATCGCACCGCCGTGCTCGGCGGCGTGGCGTGCGGCAGCCGCGGCGATCTCGCCGCGGTAGTAGTCTTCGCCGCGGCTTTGAGCAATCAGGCGCAGCGTGTGCGCAGCGTCGGGAAAGCGGAACAGCTCCGCGACCTGCGGTGCGCGGCCGTGCGGCATGAAGGCCTGTGCGTAGCCAGGCTGATCGGCGAGCAGCGGCGCCGCGGCAGCCCACTTCTGCTGCACGACGACCGGCACCGCGTAGCCGCGCTCGGCGATCTCGATCGCCGGCTGCATCAGGTCGGCGAACGGCAGCTTGCCGAAGCGATCGCTCAAGGCCGCCCACCCCGCCACCGCGCCCGGCACGGTCACGCTGTCCCAGCCGCGCTTCGGCGGCGTGGCGGCATCGGCGCCGTACTTGCGCCGGAAGTAGTGCGGCGTCCACGCCTGCGGCGCGCGGCCGGACGCGTTGAGGCCGTGCAGCCGGCTGCCGTCCCAGAGGATGCAGAACGCGTCGGAGCCGAGCCCGTTGCTGACCGGCTCGAGAATGGTCATCGCGGCGGCCGTCGCGATCGCCGCGTCGACGGCATTGCCGCCTTGCTGCAGCATGCGCAGGCCCGCCTGCGCGGCCAGCGGATGGGACGTCGCCACGACGTTGCGGCCGAAGATCGGCAAGCGCTGGCTCGGGTAGCCGGCGCTCCAATGAAATGAACGGGGCATGGTGGTCTCGCTTGAACGGCGACGGTCATTCTAGGGAGGCGCCGTCACCTGCGCCGAACGAGGTCATCGCTCCACGTCGGCCTGCACCTGCCGATGGAGCCGGCGTATGCCCCACCACACGGCAAGACCGATGACCGGAATCGCGAACGCGACCGCAAGATCGGGATTGACCGGCCAGCCGGCCGCCTTCGCGCCCTTCGCGGCGTACCCGACGAGCCCGGCGCCGTAGTAGGTCACGGCCGCCACCGACAAGCCTTCGACGGCGCTTTGGAGCAGCATCTGCGCGCGCTGGCGGCGGTTCATCGCGTCCAGCAGTTCCTGGCTGCTTTGCTGCTGCTCGATCTCCACGCGCGTGCGCAGCAGGTTGCTGGTGCGCGAGATGCGTTCGGACAGCGCCTGTTGTCGGCGCGCCGCCCACACGCATGTCTGCATCGCCGGGGCGAGGCGCCGGTCCATGAACTCGCCCAGCGTCTGCAGGTTCTCCAGGCGCTGCTCTCGCAGCTCCTCGATACGCCGCTGCACCAGCTCGAAGTACGCGCTGCTGGCCGAGAAGCGGGCATGGGTGTGCGCATACAAGCTCTCCACCTGGCCGGCGAGCTGCGTCAGCTGGCGCAGCAGCTCGGGCTCCTCGTGCCGCTGCGCACTGCGGATCTGGCCGGCCACGTGCGCCAGGTCGCGCTCGGCGTGCAGCAGCGCAGCCCCGACCTCGCGCGCCATCGGCAGGCCGAGCAAGGCCATCATCCGGTAGGTTTCGACTTCCAGCAGCCGCTGGACCGCGCGGCCGAGCCGGCGCGGGCTCATGCCGTCGGCGACCAGCAGCACGCGCGCGAACCCGTCCGGCGCGAGCTGCAGGTCGGTGTAGACGTCGGCGTCGCCGTCCATGGCACTGGAGCCGACGAGGCTCTCTTCCTGAAAGCTTCGACGCACGAGCTGCTGCACCGCCGGCCCGCAATCAGGTCCCCGGCCACCGCGCACGAGCATGTGCAGGCCCACCAGCCACTGGCCAGGCATCGCGTTCAGCCATTCCTGCGGCACGCCGGCCAGGGCCGGCGCATCGAAGGAATCGGGGGGCTCGCGCAACGCCTTCCAGAAGGTGCAGGTGTGGAACTCGGTGTGTTTTTCCCAGCGCAGGTGCACGCCACCGAGGTCGACGCTGAGATGGTTCGCATCCTCGGCGGGCAGCGGCAGATGGCGGTTGCGCAGCAGCGTGATGATGTGCTCGCGCGCCCCCTCGGCCTCGGAACCGATCAGCGCGATGTGCGACAACGCGAGCGGCGCCGTCAGGCGTTCGTAGGGGCGTGCGTGCACCTCGTTGTGCAGTGCCTCGCGCTGGGGATGCGCCGTCAGCATGGGAGAACCGTTCCTTGGCCGTGGGGGCATGGAGCATACCGAACACCTGCGGCACGAATGCAACGAGCCGCCTTCCGGCGGCTCTTTGCAAGGAACAGGCCCGTCAGCCGCCGGTGTCAGAGGCTGTGAGCATCGACTGCCTCGGAACCGTTGGATGGCCTCTGAGCGAGCCGACTGCGCTGCACAATTTCATAGGTGCAACGCTGCGTCGGCTCAGTCGGCATCGTGGAAGGCCTGCTCACGCTTGCTCTTGATCGACGGCAGCATCACGATGATGATCATCAGCGCGGCGGCGATCAGCAAGCCGGCCGACAGCGGGCGCGTGAGAAAGGTCGACCAGTCGCCCCGCGAGAGCAGGAGCGCACGGCGCAGGTTCTCTTCCATCATCGGCCCGAGGATGAAGCCCAGCAGCAACGGCGCCGGCTCGCAGCCGAGCTTGTAGAACACATAGCCCAGGATGCCGAAGCCCGACGCCACATACACGTCGAAGTTGTTGTTGTTCAGCGTGTACAGGCCGATCGCGCAGAACACCATGATCGCCGGAAACAGGAAGCGGTAGGGCACCGTCAGCAGCTTGATCCAGATGCCGATCAGCGGCAGGTTCAGCACCACCAGCATCAGGTTGCCGACCCACATCGATGCGATCAGGCCCCAGAACAGGTCGGGGTTGCTCGTCATCACCTGCGGACCGGGCTGGATGCCCTTGATCGTCATCGCGCCGACCATCAGCGCCATCACCGCATTGGGCGGAATGCCCAGCGTGAGCATCGGGATGAACGAGGTCTGCGAGCCGGCGTTGTTGGCCGATTCGGGACCGGCCACACCCTGGATCGCACCGCGGCCGAAAGGCACGCGCGGGTTGCGCACGATCTTCTTCTCGAGCGTGTACGAGGCGAATGACGACAGCAGCGCGCCGCCCCCGGGCAGGATGCCGAGCATCGAGCCGAGCGCGGTACCGCGCAGCACCGACGGCCAGGCCTCCATGAAGTCCTGCTTGGTCGGCCACAGGTGCTTCACGTCTTTCGTGAACACCTCGCGGTGCTCGGCCGGGCGCCCGAGGTTGGCGATGATCTCGCCGAAGCCGAACACGCCCATCGCGACGACGACGAAATTGATGCCGTCGGTGAGCTCGGGGATGTCGAAGCTGTAGCGCGGTACGCCGGAGATCACGTCGGTGTTGATCTGCCCCAGCAGCAGGCCGAGCAGAATCATCGAGATCGCCTTCAGCAGCGAACCGGACGCGAGCACGACGGCGCCGATCAGCCCGAGCACCATCAGCGAGAAGTACTCCGCCGGCCCGAACTTGAACGCGAGCTCGGTCAGCGGCGGCGCGAAGGCCGCGATGATCAGCGTGCCGACGCACCCGGCGAAGAACGAGCCGAGCGCCGCCGTGGCGAGCGCCGGCCCGGCGCGCCCCTGTCGGGCCATCTGGTAGCCGTCGATCGCGGTCACCACCGAGGCCGCTTCACCGGGGATGTTGATCAAAATCGCGGTCGTTGAACCGCCGTACTGCGAGCCGTAGTAGATGCCGGCCAGCATGACGAGCGCCGGCGTTGCGTCCAGCGCGTAGATCGACGGCAGCAGCATCGCGATCGTCGCCGTCGGGCCGAGGCCCGGCAAAACGCCGATCATCGTGCCGAGAAAACAGCCGAAGAAGGCGTAGGCGAGATTCTGGAAGGTGAGCGCGGTCGCGAAGCCGAGGCTCAGGTTGTCGATGAGATCCATCTTTTGTCCTCAGCCCAGGAAAGCCGGCCACAGCGGAATGACCAGGCCCAGGCCGTAGATGAAGATGGCCCAGCTGCCCACGGTCAGCACGGCTGCGTTGCCCAGTGCCTCCCCCCAGTGAAATTCATCGCCGGCCAGCGCCGAGGTAACGACCAGAATCGGCAGTGCGAGCACCATGCCCAGCCGCGGCAGCAGAAAGCCGAACAGCGCGATCGAGCCGACGATGATCAGCAGCGGCTTCCACGAGATCGCGCCGATCGGCTCGCCGTCTTCGGTTTCGATCGTGAGCGCCTCGAACAGCGTCACCGCGCCGAGGATGGCGAGCAGCACGCCCAGACCGAATGGGAAGTAGGCCGGACCGGGGCGGGCCGATGAGCCGAAGCTGTAGTTCAGTGCGCCCCAGGCGAAGGCCACGCCGACGGCGACGAACATCAGACCGGACCAGAAGTCCCGTTGACTTTTGATTTTCAAAACGTGTCTCCTCGAGCCGTGCTTCGATTGACGGCGATTCTAGGCAGCCATCCTGGTTTGCCCTGTGTGGTTTACACGTAAGCTGCGCCGCTTGGGCGACCTGCGCATGCGGGCACTACGTAGGCCGGGCCCCTGCCCCTGTCATTCCCAGGCAGGCGTGGCGCTCAGAACTTCATCGGCCGTCGTGACGCCCTGCGCCACCTTCATCGCACCCGCCAGGCGCAACGGCCGCATGCCGTCCTTCAGCGCCTGCTGGCGCAGCCGGGACACGTCGGGCACCGGCGAGATCGCGTCGCGCGCAGCGTCGGTCACCGACAGCAGCTCGTACAAGCCGGCACGTCCGCGGTAGCCGGTCTTGCGGCATTCGAGGCAGCCCACCGGCTTGTAGGCCTTCACGCTGCCGTTGAGGCGCCACGGCTTGACGACGGCCGCGAGCGACTCGGCGGTCGTCGCGTCGTCGGGCTGCTTGCAGCTCACGCACAAGGTGCGCACGAGGCGCTGCGCGAGCACGCCGATGACGGTGGCGCCCAGCAGGTACGGCGGCACGCCGAGATCGACCATGCGGGTGATCGCCGAGGCCGCGTCGTTGGTGTGCAAGGTGCTGAACACGAGGTGCCCGGTCAGCGCCGCCTGGATCGCCATCTCGGCGGTTTCGAGGTCGCGGATCTCGCCGACCATGATGATGTCCGGGTCCTGCCGCATCAGCGCGCGCAGCCCTTCGGGAAAGCCCAGATCCAGCGCCGGCTGCACCTGAGTCTGGTTGAACGCCGGCTGGATCATCTCGATCGGGTCTTCGATCGTGCAGACGTTGACCTCGTCGGTGGCCAGGCGCCGCAGCGTCGAATACAGCGTCGTCGTCTTGCCCGACCCGGTGGGGCCGGTGACGAGGATGATGCCGTGCGGCTTGGCGACGAGCTGCTCCCAGCGCTTCGCGTCGTGGCTGCCGAAGCCCAGTTTCTCGAGCGGCTTGACGGTCGTGTCGGGGTCGAAGATGCGCATCACCATCTTCTCGCCGAAGGCGGTCGGCAGCGTCGACAGCCGCATCTCGACTTCGTCGCCGTCGGGGTTGCGCGTCTTGATGCGACCGTCCAGCGGGCGGCGCTTCTCGATCACGTCCATGCGGCCGAGGAGCTTCACGCGCGCGATCATCGCGTTCATCACGCCGGGCGGCAGCTGGTAGACGGTGTGCATCACGCCGTCGATGCGAAAGCGGATCGCGCTCAGGTCGCGGCGCGGCTCGAGGTGGATGTCGGAGGCGCGCTGGTCGAAGGCGTACTGCCACAGCCAGTCGACCACCTGCACGACGCCCTGGTCGTTGGCGTCGAGCTGGCGGTTGCTGCGGCCGAGCTCCACCAGCTGCTCGAAACTCGCGATCGCCGAGCTCTCGCCGGTCTTGATGGCCGCGCGGACCGAGCGCGACAGCGTGTAGAACTCGGTCGTGTAGCGCTGCAGCTCGAGCGGGCTCACGAGCACCAGCTTCAGCGCCTTGCGCGTGTGGCCTTCGATTTCGGGCACCCAGGCGGTGTCGAACGGTTCGCAGGTGCCGACCGTCACGTCGTGCAGGCCCACCTGCAGCGGCAGCGCGCGGCGCCGCTCGGCATAGCTGATCGACATGATCTCGGTGACGCGCCCCACGTCGACCTTCAACGGGTCGATGCGCAGGTAGGGCAGCCCGCAGCGGCCGGCCAGCCACTCGGTCAGTGCCTCGGTGTCCAGCGGCTTGCCGTTGCTCTTTCGGGTCAGGCCGGCGGCGCCCAGGCGCACCAGCGGATGCTGCGCGCTGTCGCCGGCACCGAAGCGCTTCTTCGTGCGGTCGGCGTCTTCAGCGCCGATGACCTGGTCTTCCCGCAGCCATTTCAGCAGCACGCGCCACTCGAGCTGGCCGGTGGGCGTGGATTGCGGCGGCAGGTCGGTGGGGTTCATGCGACGGGAAGAGTGCTTGCCGGCAGCGCGCGGATCATCCGCAGCCATTTCCGGGCGGGCAGCTTGAACCGAGTTTCGATGTTTTCCGCCCGAGCGGCAAGCACGGCCCGTTCGGGCAGAGCCCCGGCACGGCAGGCGATGACGATGGTGTTGCCCTCCTTCGTCGGACGCAGGCTGCGCACCTGCGCCTCGCCGAAGACCGCGGCGATGCGCTGCGCGCTGCGCTCGAAGCTCGCGTCGCGGCCGAACAGGTTGACCGCCATCACGCCGCCGTCGGCCAGCAGGCGGCGGCAGTCGCGGTAGAACGCTTCGCTGTCGAGCACGGGACTCGCGGCGTCCTGGTCGTACAGGTCGACGCACAGCACGTCGGCCGACCCGGCCCGGTCCGTGTCGGCCGCGAACGTCGCCGCGTCTTGTTGCAGCACCTGCAGCTTCGGACCGTCGTCCGGCAAACGAAACCACAGGCGGCACGCCGAGATGACGGTCGGGTTCAGCTCCACCGCGGTCGTGCGCATGCGCAGCACGCCGTGGCAGAAGCGCGTGATCGCGGCGGCGCCCAGGCCGAGCTGCACGGCATGCCCTTTGGCGACGTCGCCTTCCGGGCGAAACAGCATCCACGCCATCATGCGCTGGATGTATTCGAGCTCCAGCGACTGCGGGCTGCGAATGCGCATTGCGCCCTGCACCCACGGCGTGCCGAGGTGCAGGTAGCGCACGCCGTCGGCTTCGGACATCGTCGCCGGGGCCAGCTCCGGCACGACGGTGCGGTCCCGTTTCATGCGATGGCGTGCTCGACGAACACGGCTCGCCACGCCGCCAGCTTGCGCTCGAAACTCCAGCTCGCGTTGGCCGGGCTGGTCGACGGCAGCCGCACGACCGGCACACCCAGCGCCAGCGTGTGGCGCATGAACTTCGCCGATTCGCCGCCGTTGTGCGCCACCGCCTGCAATCGCGGCGCCAGGCGCTTCAGGCTCGCGAGGTCGTTGGGCCGCGCGTCCTCGATCGAGGTGTCGAGGCTGCCTTCGCGGCGGCAGGTGGCGTAGACGTCCCACAGGCCCAGCCCGCGCGCACGGATCTCGTCCAGGCGCTGCGCGTACGGCATCGACGGAAGGTCCACGCCCCACAGCGCCGCCAGGATCGTCCAGAACTGGTTGCGCGGATGCGCGTAGTACTGCTGCATCTGCAGTGACATCGCACCGGGAAAACTGCCGAGGACCACGAGGCGGGTGTGCGGCGCGATCACCGGCGCGAGGCCGGTGAGCACGGTGTCGGGTGGGAAGGAGGCGTTGGCAGTGGACATCCACCCGTCAGTCTGCCAGAGCCGCGAGCCGCGGCAGCGCGGCGTGCGCATTGGCCCGGGTGATGTCGGCCGTCTGGGCCAGCGTCCAGCCGCGCAGCTCGGCCAGCGTTTGTGCGATGCGAGGCAGCTGCGCCGGCTCGTTGCGCGAGGTCTCGCCGGCGGCGCGTTGCGCCGCCGTGCGGTACAGCCAGTGCGGCGGAATGTCCGGCGAATCGGTCTCCAGCACGATCGCGTCGGACGGCACGGTGCGCGCGAGCCGGCGGATCTGCAGCGCACGGTCGAAGGTCATCGCGCCGCCGAAGCCGAGCTTGAAGCCCAGTCGAACGAACACCTCGGCCTGCTGCTCGCTGCCGTTGAACGCGTGGGCGATGCCGCGCACCGAAATGCGGCGCAAGTGCTTGAGCAGCGTGTCGGCCGAGCGGCGCACGTGCACGATCACCGGCAGCTCGACTTCCCGTGCCAGCTCGAGCTGCGCCTCGTAGAAGCGCTCCTGCTTGGCGCGGTCCAGCCCGCGGACGAAGTGGTCGATCCCGATCTCGCCGACGGCCACGAGCCTCGGATCGCCGCGTTGCGTATGCAGTGCAGCACGAAGCGTCTGAAGGTGGGTGTCCTGCGCCTCGTCCACGCACAGCGGATGGATGCCCAGCGCATAGGCGAAGCCGTGCTGGTGCGCCAGTGCGCGCACGGCATCGAAGTTGTGCACCGCCACCGCCGGCAGCACGATCTGCGCGAGCGCGGCATCATGTGCACGTTGAACCACTTGGTCCCGATCGGCATCGAATTCCGGCGCATCGAGGTGGCAGTGCGTATCAATCCAGACCATCCGTTGAATGATGCCCGGTTTTTCCGGGGCTGTTTGCCGTGCAGGGCGATGCGCGCCGTGGTACGGTTCAGGCACGAGGCTTGCCGATGGCAAGCCGAGGGGGTGCAGTCATGAAGAAGGCTCCGCTTTACAGCCGTTCCCGCCCACGCTCCGGCTCCCCGGTCCCGTCCGGCGGTGCGGCGCAGCAGCGAGAGCGCCCCATGGCCACCCTCTCGCCAAGCAGCGATCCGCAGCCTGCGGGCACCCCGCCCGGCGAAACGCCCGCGACGCCGGCAGCACGCCGGCGCGGCGCCGCACGCCGCACCTGGCTGCTGTCGATCGGCGCCGTGCTGCTGGTGCTGGCCGGCGCACTGGCTCAGCAGCTGCTGGTCACCCAGGCAACGCCGCTCACCGCCCAGCAGATCGAAGCGGTCGTGCGCGCATCGCTGGAGAAAAAGCCGCTGCCGTCCGTGTACGCGAAGGCGTTTGCGACGGTGCACCCGTCGATCGTGCGCGTGATCGGCCTCAACGACGAAACCGGCACCTTGCCGAAGCCCGGCGACGACCCGAGCGAGCATGCCCGCTCCACCGGCACCGGCGTGGTCATCATCGAGAACGGCACGATCCTCACCAACCTTCATGTCGTCGTCGGGGCCAAGCGCATCAAGGTCACGTTTGCCAACGGCCATGAGTCCGACGCCGCGATGGTCGGCGCGCAGCCGGAGAACGATCTCGCGGTGTTGCGGGCGAAAAGCCTCCCCGACGACCTGCTTCCCGCCACGATGCGCAGTACCGGCGACCTGCTTCCCGGCGACGAGGTGATCGCCGTGGGCTTTCCGTTCGGCATCGGCCCGTCGGTCTCGGCGGGTGTGGTCTCGGGCCTGAAGCGCCAGTTCCGCTCGCCCGACGGCGAGCGCCTGACCAACCTGATCCAGTTCGATGCCGCGGCCAACCCAGGCAACTCCGGCGGGCCGCTCGTCACAATGGACGGTGCGGTGGTCGGCATCGTCACCGCGATCCTGAACCCGGGCGACCAGGGCACCTTCATCGGCATCGGCTTCGCCGTGCCGATCGAAAACGCGGCGGCAGCCGCCGGCCTGCCGCCGTTCTGACCTTCCGTTCTGACCTTCCTCCTCAACCGGATGCGATCCATGGACTCACCCGACAGCCCGAACACCGCCACGCTGATGGAGCGCATCCTCTACGAGGTCAAGCGTGTCGTCGTCGGACAGGACCGCTTCCTCGAGCGCGTGATGGTCGCGATGCTGGCGCAAGGCCACCTGCTCGTCGAAGGCGTGCCCGGCCTGGCGAAGACGCTCACGATCAAGACCCTCGCCACGACGCTGCGCGGCTCGTTCAAGCGCATCCAGTTCACGCCCGACCTCGTGCCGGCCGACCTGGTCGGCACGCGCATCTACAACCAGAAGACCGGCGACTTCAGCACCTCGCTCGGGCCGGTGTTCGCCAACCTGCTGCTGGCCGACGAAATCAACCGCGCGCCGGCCAAGGTGCAAAGCGCGCTGCTGGAAGTGATGCAGGAGCGCCAGGTCACGATCGCCGGCGAATCCCACAAGGTGCCTGCCCCCTTCCTGGTGATGGCGACGCAGAACCCGATCGAGACCGAGGGCACTTATCCGCTGCCGGAGGCGCAGGTCGACCGGTTCATGATGAAGGTGCTGGTGGGCTACCCGAGCGAGGAAGAGGAGTTCGTCATCGTTCAGCGCGTGACCGGCGATCCGGCGCAGGTCAGCCCGGTGGCCAGCACCGGCCAGCTGGCCGAACTCCAGCAGGAATGCAGAAGGGTTTACGTGGACCCGTCGCTGATGCAGTACGCGGTGAAGCTTGTCGCGGCCACCCGCGAGCCGGCCCGCCACGGCCTGCCCGATCTGGCCAAGTACCTCACCTTCGGCGCCAGCCCGCGCGCGACCATCGGCCTGGTCGAGGGCGCGAAGGCGATGGCGATGCTGCGCGGCCGGGCCTACGCACTGCCCGACGACGTCGTCGACCTGGTGCCCGACGTGCTGCGCCACCGCCTCGTGCTGAGCTACGAGGCGCTGGCCGACGCACTGAGCGCCGACCAGATCGTCGCGCAGATCGTGCAGAAGGTGCCCAAGCCCGACAAGCCGATGGCCCACCACGCCGATGACCACCCCGACCACTGAAGCCATCCTGCGGCGCCTGGAATGGACGGTGATCCGCCGTCTGGACGGGTTGCTGCAGGGCGACTACCGCACATTGTTTCGCGGTGCCGGGCTGGACTTGTCGGACCTGCGCGAGTACCAGCACCACGACGACGTGCGCCACATCGACTGGAACGTGACCGCGCGCCTGCAAAGCCCCTACGTGCGGCAGTTCACCGAAGACCGCGAGCTCAACGCCTGGTTCCTGCTGGACTTGAGCGGCAGCGTCGATTTCGGCTCGAACGAACGCACCAAGCGCATCGTCTCCGCCGAATTCGTCGCCGTGCTCGCCCGGGTGCTGACGCGGCACGGCAACCGCGTCGGCGCGGTGCTGTACGGCTCGCAGGTCGACGCGGTGCTGCCGGCGCGCGGCGGCCGCCTGCACGTGCTGGAGCTGCTGCAGCGCCTGCGCAACCACACCCCGACGCCGTCCACCTCCGAGACGCGGCTGCGCGATCTGCTGGACGCTGCGCTGCGCATCATTCCGCGCCGCACGATGGTGTTCGTGGTGTCCGATTTCTTCAGCGCGCCCGGATGGCACGAGTCGCTCGCGCGGCTCACGCTGCGCCACGAGGTCATGGCGGTCCGCCTTTACGACGCCGCCGAGACGGAGCTGCCCGACATGGGCCTCGTGACGATCCAGGACGCCGAGACCGGCGAACAGCTGTTCGTCGACACCCACGACCCGGCGTTCCGCGAGCGCTTCGTGCGGGCCGCCGAGCAGCGCGAGGACGACCTGCGCGAAGCCCTCAACCGCGCAGGGGTAGACACGCTGGAGCTGTCGACGGATGATGATCTGGTCGATGCAGTACTGAGGTTCGCCGAGATGAGAGCGCAGCGCAGCCGGTTGGCGGTCGGTGGCGGATTGCCGGGGCATTTGCTCGGGCGGTCGGCCACCCTCACGCGCTCCCACTCCGGAGGTGGAGGCGGCGCATGAATTTCCTCTGGCCCGACCTGCTGTGGATGCTCGTGCTGCTGCCGGTGCTGGTGCTGTTGTACGTCTGGCTGCTGCACCGCCGCAAAAAGAACACGCTGCGCTACACCAGCCTCGCGCTCGTGAAGCAGGCCGTTGGCAAAGGGCCCGCCTGGCGCCGGCACGTGCCGCCTGTGCTGCTGCTGCTCGCCGTCGCCACGCTGCTGCTGGCGACCGCGCGGCCGATGGCCGTGGTGACGCTGCCGTCGCAGCAGGAAACCATCATTCTCGCGATGGACGTGTCGGGCAGCATGCGCGCGGCCGACGTCGAGCCGAACCGGCTGGTCGCGTCGCAGGAAGCTGCCAAGGCCTTCATCAGCGATCTGCCGCGCTCGGTGCGCGTGGGCATCGTGTCCTTCGCCGGCACCGCCGCCGTCGTGCAGCCGCCGACGCAAAGCCGCGAGGACATCTTCGCCGCCATCGACCGCTTCCAGCTGCAGCGCGCCACCGCCATCGGCAGCGGCCTCGTACTGTCGCTCGCCACGCTGTTCCCCGACGCCGGCATCGACCTGTCGCAGGTCACCGGCGCGCGAAGCATGCCGCTGGCCCCCGGCGAACAGTCGCAGAAAGAGGTCATCCCGGTGCCGCCCGGCTCCTACGACTCGGGCGCCATCATCCTGCTCACCGACGGCCAGCGCACGACGGGCCCGGACCCGATCGACGCCGCGAAGATGGCGGCGGACCGCGGCGTGCGCGTCTACACGGTGGGCATCGGCACGCGCGAGGGCGAGGTCATTGCCTTCGAAGGTTGGAGCATGCGCGTGCGACTGGACGAGGACACGCTCAAGAGCATCGCCAACCTCACGCGCGCCGAGTACTTCTACGCCGGGACGGCCGCCGACCTGAAGAAGGTCTACCAGTCGCTGAGCACGCGGCTCGTGGTCGAGAAGAAGGAAACCGAGATCAGCGGCTTGTTCGCGGCCGCGGCGGCGCTGCTCGTGGTGCTGGCGGCCGGCCTGTCGGTCGCCTGGTTCGGCCGCATCGCGTAGCCGGCGATTGCGCTGCGCCGGCCCGCTGCGGCGGGCCCGAGATCCCCGTCGGTCAGTCCACCAGACGCCCGTGTTTCAGCCGCAGCACGCGGTCGCACTTCTTCGCGAGCGCCTCGTCGTGCGTGACCATCACGTAGGCCATGCCTTGGTCGCGCGCGAGGCCCAGCATCAGCTCGAACACGCCGTCGGCGGTTTCACGGTCGAGGTTGCCGGTGGGTTCATCGGCCAGCACGCAGGCCGGCTGCCCGGCCAGGGCCCGGGCGATCGCCACACGCTGGCGTTCGCCGCCTGACAGCTGCGACGGGCGGTGGCGCACCCGCTCGGCCAGACCCACCCGGGCGAGCACGGCCTGCGCCTGCTCGCGTGCATCGTGCAGCGTCAAGCGGCGCACGCGCAGCGGCATCGCCACGTTGTCCAGCGCGGTGAATTCCGGCAGCAGGTGATGGAACTGGTAGACGAAGCCCAGGTGGGCGTTGCGCCAGGCGCCCTGGGCGGCAGCGTCCATCTGCACAAAATCGCGACCCTGCAGGCGGACCACGCCTTCGCTCGGCGATTCGAGGCCCCCCAGCAGGTGCAGCAGCGTGCTCTTGCCGGAACCGGAGGCGCCGACGACCGCGATCGTCTGGCCGCGTTCGACCGTCAGGTCCACCCCTTGCAGCACGCGCACGTCCAGCCCGCCCTCCTTGAAGCGCTTGTGCAGGCCGCGCGCATCGATCACGACCTCACTCATAGCGCAGCGCCTCCGCCGGCTGCACGCGGCTTGCGCGCCAGCTCGGGTACAGCGTGGCGACGAAAGCCAGCACCAGCGAGATCAGCACGATAGGGACGATGTCGGAGCTTTGCGGGTCGCTGGGCATGCGGCTGATCAGGTAGATGCTGCCGGGCAGGAAGCTCACCTGCAGCGCACGCTCGATCGCCGGCACGATGACGTCGATGTTCAGCGCCACCAGCAGCCCCAGCGCCACGCCGGCGAGCGTGCCGATGATGCCCGAGGCGGCGCCCTGCACCATGAAGATGCCCATGATCGAGCGCGGCGTGGCGCCCAGGGTGCGCAGGATCGCGATGTCGGCCTGCTTGTCGGTCACCGTCATCACGAGCGTGGACACGAGGTTGAACGCCGCCACCGCAATGATCAGCGTGAGGATGATGAACATCAACCGCTTCTCGATCTGTACCGCGTCGAACCAGTTGCGGTTGGTCCGGGTCCAGTCGCGCACGACGACCTCCGGCCCCAGCGACTGCGCGAGCTCGTCGGCCACCTCGCGCGCGGCGTGCACGTCGGTCAGGCGCAGCTGCACGCCGGTCGGCCCTTCGACGCGGAAAAGCCGCGCTGCATCGTCGACATGGATCAGCGCCAGGCCGCTGTCGTATTCGTAGTGGCCGGCCTCGAAGGTGCCGACCACGTTGAACTGCTTCAGCCGCGGCACCACGCCGGCCGGCGTGACCTGTCCACCCGGCGCGACGATGGTGATCTTGTCGCCCTCGCGCACGCCCATCGCGCGGGCGAGTTCGCCGCCGAGCACGATGCCCCACTCGCCGGGGACGAGGCGCGCGAGCGTCGTGTCCTTCAGCGCGGCGGCGATGTCGGTGACGGTGGCCTCCTCGTTCGGCGAGATGCCGCGCACGATCGCGCCGCGCATGTCGTCGCCGCGGGCGATCAGGGCCTGAGCGGCGACAAAGGGCGCCGCGCCCATCACCTGCGGGTTCTCGCGCGCCTTGGCGGCGGTGGCTTTCCAGTCGGCCAGCGCCACGCCTTGCGATTCGTAGATCTCGATGTGCGCGATCACCGACAGCATGCGGTCGCGCACCTCCTTCTGGAAACCGTTCATCACCGACAGCACGATGATCAGCGCCGCCACGCCGAGCGCGATGCCGAGCATCGACACGCCGGAGATGAAGGAGATGAAGCGATTGCGCCGGCCGGCGCGGCCGGCGCGGGTGTAGCGCCAACCGATCTGCAGTTCATAGGGCCAGTTCATGGGGTGTGGATGCTACCGTAGCCCGGATGAAATCCGGGGTTGTGCCTTGGAACGGGGGCCGCGTCCCGGATTTCATCCGGGCTACGTTCAATGCGCCTCGTCCCAGTTGTTGCCGACACCCACCTCCGCCACCAGCGGCACCTTCAGCTGAGCCACCGACGCCATGATCTTCGGCACCTCGGCGCGGACCCAGTCGAGTTCCGCCTCGGGCACCTCGAAGACGAGCTCGTCGTGCACCTGCATCACCATCTTCGTGGCGCGACGCTGTTCGTCCAGCGAGCGCTGCACCGCGATCATCGCGAGCTTGATGAGATCGGCGGCCGTGCCCTGCATCGGGGCGTTGATCGCCTGCCGCTCGGCGCCGGACTTGCGCGGGCCGTTGGGGCTGTTGATCTCCGGCAGCCACAGGCGCCGGCCGAACACCGTCTCGACATAGCCCTTCGACTTGGCGAAGGCCTTGGTCTCGTCCATGTAGCGCTTCACGCCGGGATAGCGCGCGAAGTAGCGCTCGATGTAGGCGATCGCCGCACTGCGCTCGATGCCGAGGTTGGCGGCGAGCCCGAACGCGCTCATGCCGTAGATCAGGCCGAAGTTGATGGTCTTCGCGTAGCGGCGCTGCTCGCTCGTGACCTGCAGCGGATCGACGCCGAACACCTCGCTGGCCGTCGCTCGGTGCACGTCCATGTTCTCGACGAAGGCCTTCAACAGGTTCGGGTCTTCGCTGATGTGCGCCATCAGCCGCAACTCGATCTGCGAGTAGTCGGCGCTCAGCACCACATGCCCGGGCGGGGCGATGAAGGCCTCGCGCACACGGCGCCCTTCGGCCGTGCGGATCGGAATGTTCTGCAGGTTCGGCTCGTTGCTCGACAGGCGCCCGGTCACCGCCACCGCCTGCGCGTA
Source organism: Piscinibacter sp. (assembly GCA_035513255.1). Taxonomy (GTDB): domain Bacteria; phylum Pseudomonadota; class Gammaproteobacteria; order Burkholderiales; family Burkholderiaceae_C; genus Albitalea. The sequence continues at coordinate 51,804 of DATKCI010000200.1, forward strand.
GTTCGTGTGTACCCGGCCGGTGGCCGGGTTCACCATCAGCGGCAGCTTGTCGGTGTAGGTGCCCTTGAGCTTGGCGAGGCTTCGGTGCTCGAGGATCTTCGCCGGCAGCGGGTAGTTCTCGGCCAGCTTCTCCAGCACCTCCTCGTCGGTGCTCGGCACACCGCTCGCGGTGCGCTTGAGCACCGGCATCTGCAGCTTGGTGAAAAGCACGTCGCAGATCTGCTTCGGCGAGCCGATGTTGAACGGCTGCCCGGCGAGCTCGTGCGCCTCGCGCTCCAGCGCCATCATGCGTTCGCCCAGTTGCTGGCTTTGCGCGTTCAGTACCGCCGGGTCGATCAGCACGCCGTTGCGCTCGATGCGCTGCAGCAGCAGCGTGACCGGCATCTCGATGCGCCGGTACACGTCCAGCAGGCCCGGCTCGGCCTCGATCTTCGGCCACAGCGCCTGGTGCACCTGCAGCGTCATCTCGCTGTCTTCGCCGGAGTACTCCGTGGCGCGACCGACCTCAACCTGGGCGAAAGGGATCTGGTTCGCGCCCTTGCCGCAAACGTCTTCGTAGCTCAGGCCCTTGCGGCCGAGGTGGCGCTCGGCGAGGCTCTCCAAGCCGTGCGGCCGGTGCGCCTCCAGCACGTAGCTTTGCAGCATCGTGTCGTGGCAGTAGCCGCGCACGGAGATGCCGGCGTTGGCGAACACGTGGGCGTCGTACTTGACGTTCTGTCCGACCTTGGCGGCCTCGGCGTTCTCGAGCCAAGGCTTCAAGCGCGCAAGCACCTCGTCGAAAGGCAACTGGTCCGGGGCGCCGGCGTAGTTGTGGGCCAGCGGGATGTAGGCCGCCTCGCCGGGCGCCACCGCGAGCGAGATGCCGACGATGCGCGCCACCATCGCATCCAGCGAGTCGGTCTCGGTGTCGATCGCCGTCAGCGGCGCGGCTTCGACCTTCGCGACCCAGGCGTCCAGCGCCTCGTGCGTCAGCACCGCTTCATAGTGACGCTCGATCTCCGGCCCGACCGCGGGCGGCTCGACGTGCTCGGCGCCGGCGATCGCGGCATCGCTGCGCAGCCCGGCCTCCAGGTCCTTCTTCAAGGCCTTGAAACCGTAGCGGTTGTAGAACGCGAGCAGCCCCTCCCGGTCGACGTCGCGCAGCGCGAGCGACTGGAACTCCGGCCAGTCCAGCACATGCGCGCTCAGGTCGCAGTCGGTCAGCACGGTCACGAGTCGGCGCCCCTGCGGCAGCCAGTCCAGCGCGCGGCGCAGGTTGTCGCCGCTGGCGCCCTTGAAGCCGCCGGCGGCGGCGATCACGCCGTCGAGCGAGCCATGTTCGGCGATCCACTTCGCCGCGGTCTTCGGCCCCACCTTGTCGACGCCCGGCACGTTGTCCACCGAGTCGCCGATCAGCGTGAGGTAGTCGACGATTCGCTCCGGCGGCACGCCGAACTTGGCGACCACGCCGTCGACGTCGAGCACCTCGGGCGGCTTGCTCATCGTGTTGATCAGCGTGACGTGCGGCGTGACGAGCTGCGCCAGGTCCTTGTCACCGGTGGAGATGACGACCTTGTGCCCGGCCTTGGCCGCCATGCAGGCGAGCGTGCCGATCGCATCGTCGGCTTCGATGCCGGGGATCTCGAGCACCGGCCAGCCGAGCAGCTTGACGACTTCGTGGATGGGGTCGATCTGCAGCGCGAGGTCTTCGGGCATCGCCTTGCGGGTGGCCTTGTAGTCGGCATACCAGTCGTCGCGGAAGGTCTTGCCCTTCGCGTCGAAGACGCAGGCCGCGTGCTCGCACGGGATCTTCTCGCGCAGCCAATTCATCATGCCGACGACGCCGTGGATGGCACCGGTCGGAAACCCGTCGGGGCTGCGCAGGTCGGGCAGCGCGTGGAAGGCGCGGTACAGGTAGCTGGAGCCGTCCACCAGCAGCAGGGTGCTGGGATCGGTTTCGGGGATGTCGCTCATCCGCGCATTGTCACGGAAGGCGTTTGCCTTTCACTTTCGATCAGACGGCCCGTGCGGCACGGCTGCGCTTGAGCACGGTGTCGACCTCGGCCAGGAACTCCTTGTAGCGGATCGGCTTGGTGACATAGCCGTCGCAACCCGCCGCGCGGGTGTCGTCCTCGTCGCCTTTCATCGCGAAAGCGGTCAGGGCGATCACCGGCAGATGCGAGGTGCGTGGATCGGTCTTCAGCGTACGCGTCGCGGCCAACCCGTCGATGTCGGGCAGCTGAATGTCCATCAGCACCAGGTCGATCGGCTCGCGCCGGGCGATCGCGATGCCCTCGGCGGCACGCTCCGCCTGCAAGATGGTGTGGCCCGCGTTTTCGAGAATGGCGACGGTCAGGGCCATGTTGACCGGGGAATCCTCGACGACCAGTATCCGTAGCATGTTGCCTTTCAGAGCATGAGTTCGCCGCACCCGGACGCACTACCGCAGCATGGTCGATGCCAGGCGGCGTGTGTAACGGCTCGCACGGGCAACGGTAACGGCTGGCTCGCGCGCGTCAACCTGTAAAGCCTGACAGCTTGCTGACGCCGGGTGGCGCTGCTATTTTTCGCTTGCTCAAAGACGCGCTGCGGCAGGTTTACCCCTCGGACTCCCCTCGCCCGCCGCATCCTGCTGGTCCCGTGTCCACCGGTTATAGGCAGGGCGTCTTTGGGCACCCCCTACCACTGCCTTCGCATGCCTTGGGGGCCAGCCTAAAATCGGCTGCATGAACCCCACATCCGCTCTCGCCTGTTTCGCGTTGTTGTGCGTGCTGTCTGCCGGCGGACATGCCCAGGAAGCCAGCGCCGCGCCCGCCGGCACCCGGGGCGGCGAACCCGATGTGAAGCACACCGTCATCGAAGACGACTCGGCGCGCATCGAAGAATTGCGCGTGCGCGGCCAGACGGTGCGTATCAGCGTCAGCCCCAAGGGCAGCCAGCCCGACTACGAGATCATCCCGGCGGAAGGTTTTCGCGACATGTCCGAAGGCGCGGGCTCCTCGCGCGGCGCCGCCGGCAAGCGCGTCTGGCGCCTGCTCAGCTTCTGAACCCCGCGTCGATGGCCGTTTTCACCGAAGTCTCGTTCGACGAGGCTGCCGCCCTCGTGTCTCGCCTGCACATCGGCGAGCTGACCGCGCTCGACGGCATCACCTCCGGCATCGAGAACACCAACTACTTCGCCGACACGACCGAGGGCCGCTACGTCCTGACGCTGTTCGAGCGCCTGAGCTTCGAGCAGCTGCCGTTCTACCTGCATTTGATGAAACACCTGGCCCAGCGCGGCATCCCGGTGCCCGACCCGCAGGCCGACGAGACGGGCCGGTTGCTGCACACCCTCAAGGCCAAGCCGGCGGCCCTGGTGAACCGGCTTCGCGGGCGGCATCATCTCGCGCCCGACACCGCCCATTGCGCGAGCGTGGGCGCCATGCTGGCGCGCATGCACCTGGCCGGCCTGGACTTCACCATGCACCAGCCCAACCTGCGCGGCCTGGCCTGGTGGGCCGAGACGGTGCCGGTGATCGCGCCCTTCATGGCCGCCGAGCAGCGCGGGCTCGTCGAATCTGAACTCGCGTTCCAGCAGCATGCGGCGGCCTCGGCGCAGTACGCCGGACTGCCGCGCGGTCCCATCCATGCCGACCTGTTCCGCGACAACGTGATGTTCGAGGGCGACGAGCTGACCGGCTTCTTCGACTTCTACTTCGCCGGCGTCGACACGCTGCTGTTCGACATCGCCGTGTGCCTGAACGACTGGTGCATCGACCTCGAGTCGGGCCGGCTCGTCGAAGAGCGTGCGGCCGCGTTCGTCGCGGCCTACGACGCGGTGCGTCCGCTCACCGGCGGCGAGCTGCGGCTGATGCCGGCGATGCTGCGCGCCGCCGCGCTGCGTTTCTGGATCTCGCGGCTGTGGGATTTCCACCTGCCGCGGGAGGCCAGCATGCTGCAGCCGCACGACCCCGGCCACTTCGAGCGTGTGCTGCGCGGCCGCGTCGAGACGCCGTGGCACTTCACGCCGCAACGCGCGGGCACGCCATGAGGCTGCAGTTGGTGGCTGCGCGCCAGGGCGCGCTGTGGGTGCGCCAGGGCTTTCGCATCTTCCTGAGCCGCGCGCTCGGCTTCACGGGTTTGTTCATCCTGTTCATGCTGACGGCCCAGCTGCTGATGCTGCTGGGCACCGTCGGGGCGTTGATCGCCTTCGCACTGATGCCGCTGGTCTCGCTCGGTTTCATGGTCGCGACGCAGCAGGCGCTTCAGAACCGCTTTCCGGGGCCCAGCGCCTTCATCGAAGCGCTGCGCGCCGGTCCCGTGCAGCGGCGCGCCCACCTGAAGCTCGGCCTCGCCTACGCCGTCGCGCTCACGATCGTCTTCTGGATCGGCGACGTGGTCGGCGGCGACGCTTTCCAGGCGGTCCAGCAGGCCGTCGCCGACGGCAAGACTTCCCCCGAAGAGCTCGAACCGCTTCTGACCGATCCGCGCCTGCGCTGGGGCATGCTGCTGACGCTGGCCGGTATCGCCGCGTTGTCGCTGCCGTTCTGGCATGCGCCGGCGCTCGTGCACTGGGGCGGCCAGCCCTGGGGCAAGGCGTTGTTCTTCAGCACGATGGCCTGGTGGCGCAACAAGGGCGCATTGGCCGTCTATGCGCTGACCTGGTTCGGCGCGACGATGCTGTTCGGCATGGCCGCGAGCCTGCTGATGGCGCTGCTCGGCACGCCGCAGCTGATGGTGCTGCTGCTCACGCCGGCGATGCTGATGATCTCCGCCGCGTTCTACGCCTCGCTGTACTTCACCTTCGCCGACTGCTTCGAGCCGTCCGCGGAGACACCGCCCCCCCAACTGGAGTCGCCATGAACAAGGTTGCCCTCGTCACCGGCGCCGGCAGCGGCATCGGCCGCGCCTGCGCGATTGCACTGCTGCATGCCGGCTACCAGGTCGTGCTCGCCGGCCGCCGTGCCGACGTGCTGGCGCAGACGGTGGCCGAGGCCGGCGACGCCGGCGCGCGCGCGCTCGCAGTGCCCACCGACGTGCGCGACGCCGCCTCGGTGAAGGCCTTGTTCGCACGCACCCGCGAGGCCTTCGGCCGGCTGGACCTGCTGTTCAACAACGCCGGCACCGGCACGCCGGCGATGCCGCTGGAAGACCTGACGGTCGAGCAGTGGAAGTGCGTCGTCGACATCAACCTGACCGGCGCCTTCCTGTGTACGCAGGAGGCCTTCCGCATCATGAAGGACCAGTCTCCGCGCGGCGGGCGCATCATCAACAACGGCTCGATCTCGGCCCATGCACCGAGGCCGTTCTCGGCGCCGTACACGGCGACCAAGCACGCGATCACCGGCCTCACGAAAGCGACCTCGCTGGACGGGCGCGCCTACGACATCGCCTGCGGGCAGATCGACATCGGCAACGCCGCCACGGAAATGACCGCGCGCATGGCGAATGGCGTGATCCAGCCGCGCGGCGACATGATGGTGGAGCCGCGCATGGATGTGCGGCACGTGGCCGATGCGGTGGTGCAGATGGCCGGTCTGCCGTTGGACGTCAATGTGCAGTTCATGACGATCATGGCGACGAAGATGCCGTTCGTGGGGCGAGGGTAGGTGGACCCCGGCTTTCGCCGGGGTGACACCAGCGTCAAGTCCCGATGCGCCCGCCGTCGTCCTTCGTGATGACGATCGTCGCGGAACGCGGCCGCAACCCCGAACCGTAGCCGGCGTTGCTCGGCCACTGGCTCGTGTACTTGCTCGCATCGCCGATGTCCGCCATCGCGGTGTTCTCGCCCGGGTGCTGGATGTTCACGAACATCGCCTTGCCGTCCGGCGTCTCGGCGAGACCGGTGATTTCGCAGCCGACCGGGCCGACCAGGAATCGCTTCAGCGTATCGGCCGTCGGCGCCTTGCCGACGTAGGTATCGACCTCCAGCGTGCCGCCTGCCGCCGTGTCATAGCTCAGCATGACCTTCTCGCCGTCGCCCTGCTCGCCGGGCAGTCCCGCCAGCATCATGCAGTTCGTGACGTCGGTGTAGGCGCCGTCGTCGGTCTGGAACCAGCAGATGCCGGTGGACCGGCTGAACACCAGGCCGTCGGGGCTGGAGAAGTCCTGGTCGGCGGTGAGCTTGGACAGGTTGACGGCACCGGGCGCCGCGCTTGCCTCGGCGCCGAACAGGTACACGTCCCACGCGAACGCGGTGACGGTGGCGCCTTCCTTCATGCGCATGATGTGGCCGTTCGGGTTGCCTTCGGAGGTGCTCGACCCACCCTTCACGTCCGTGTAGACGCGCGGGTTGGCGCTGTCGGGGGCGAACTCGCCGGCGGCCGGCTCGACGCGGCGCCGGGTGTTGTTCGTCAGCGCGAAATAGACCTCGCCGTTGGCCGGGTTGGTGGAGCACCACTCGGGGCGGTCCATCTTCGTCGCGCCCACGGCGTCGGCGGCGAGACGGGCGTGCACCACCACGTCGGCCTGGTCGGCGAAGTCGTAGGTCGAGTAGCCGGCAATGTCGGCATTCGCGACGGCGAGTTCGACCCATTCGCCGCTGCCGTCGGCGTTGAACTTCGCGACGTAAAGCTTGCCGTCGTCGAGGTACTTGTCGCCCACTGCCATGCGGTCGGCGGCCTCGGCATCGGCGGCGTCCCAGGCGGCGTTGGAGACGTACTTGTAGATGTACTCGCCGCGCGAGTCATCGCCCATGTAGACGCTCAGCGGTTCGCCCTCCGTCACCGCGCCGAAGGCGGCGCTCTCGTGCGCGAAGCGGCCGAGGCCGGTGCGCTTCTTCGCGGCGACCGTCTTGTCGTAGGCATCGACCTCGACGATGTAGCCCATGCCGTTCAGCTCGTTGCGGTAGTCCTCGCTCGCCGACGCACCGGTCAGGGCGTTGATCCATCGGGCGTACTTGTCGTCGGCGCCGGCGGTCTCCCAGCCGTGGCGCGACGCAGCGCCTTCGCTGCGGCCGTAGCGCTTGAGCGCGGTCACGCTCTTGTCGTTGCCGCGCGCGGCATCGTCGCCGACCGGGCGCGTGAAGTAGCCGAACCAGTTCTCCTCGCCGGTGAGAAAGGTGCCCCACGGCGTCTTGCCGGTGCCGCAGTTGTTCAGCGTGCCGCGCGTGAGCGTGCCGTCGGTGGAGTACTTCGTGACGAGCAGCGCATGGCCGCGGGCGGGGCCGGCGATCTCGATCTCGCTGATGGCGGTGAGCCGCTGGTTGAACGTCGAGTCCTGGACATACGCCCAGTCGCCCGAAGCCTTGCTCACTTCGACGACGGCGATGCCATGGATCGCGAGTTCCTTGTCGACTTCCGCTGCCGGACGCGGCAGCGTGGCGGTGCCGCCGTCGGCATGCAGGAAGAACGAGGACTTCTGTTCGTCGGTCGTCGCCTCGTGGTTGACCGCCAGCAGGCCGCGCTCGGTCGCGCTCGCCGACGGCGCACCGTCCGCATCGAGCCCGAACCACTCCATGCCGTCGTGGTGGTCGCCAGCGCGGTTCTCGAAGTCGGTGTCGTTGCCGTCGTTGTTATAGGCGCCGGTCGCCGCGGTCAGCGGGTCGCCGAGCGCGTAGATCACGCTGGCGGTGTAGCCGGCGGGCAAGACGACGCTGTCGGCCAGGCTCTTGCCGACGGCGGTGAAGCCGAGCAGCGTTTCGGTCGGCGCGACCGGCGGCGGGGTCGGCGCCGGATCGTCGCTGCCGCCGCAGGCGGTCAGCGACAGGCTGCCCAGCAGCGCGGTGGCCGCGCCGCCGACCGTGCCGCGCAGGATGTTGCGGCGGCTCAGGCGCGCCTGCAGGACCGCATCGAAGGTGGGATTGCCGGAACTGTTGTGATCGGCGTTGTCGATGTCGTCGCGTTGGAGAGAATGCTTGCCTGTCTTGTCCACGTGGTATCTCGCTCGGTTGGGTGCCAAAGAACCGGACGAGCTTAGGAAGCGTGCGCGAAAGTTGCGTGACGGGATCGTGACGCCCGCGTGACCGGGCGGTGGCCGCACGGCGACAATGCGCAGCGAACAACGGAGACCCCATGGCAAACATCCACTTCATCGGCGGAGAGAAAGGCGGCGTCGGCAAGTCGCTGGTGGCGCGCACGCTGGCGCAGTACATGATCGACCGGAACATGCCGTTCCTGGGTTTCGACACCGACCGCTCGCACGGCGCGCTGATGCGCTTCTATTCGGGCTACGCCTCACCGGTGCTGGTCGACCGCTACGAGTCGCTGGACGCGATCGTCGAGGCGGCCGTCGACCAGCCCGAGCGGCGCATTCTCGTCGACCTGGCGGCGCAGACCAACGACCCGCTGGTCAAGTGGATGGACGAGTCGGGCGTGCTGAATCTGGCCGACGAGATGAGCGTGGGCATCACCTACTGGCACGTGATGGACTCCGGCAAGGACTCGGTCGACCTCTTGAAGAAGCTGCTCGACCGCTTCGGCAAGGAACTGCGTTACGTGCTGGTGCGCAACCAGGTGCGCGGCAACAACTTCAGCGTGCTCGAGCAGTCCGGCGAGCAGGCGCGCGCGATGGAGCTCGGCGCGCAGGTGGTCGCGGTGCGCCACCTGCACGACGGCGTGATCAACAAGATCGACGCCACCAACAGCAGCTTCTGGGCCGCGAAGAACACTGCCGGCCTGGAAAACGCCGGACTCGGGCTGATGGACCGCCAGCGCGTGAAAATGTGGCTGCGCGAGGTGTACCGCGAGTTCGACACGGTGGGCGTGTGAGGCGTGGAACGCTACCATCCGCACTGGCCTTCTTCCGCTGAAGGCGTCGCGAGGCCCCGATGAATCCCACTTTCCGCCGCTTCGTTCTTGCCGCCAGCGCCGCGGTGGCGACGCTGCTGTCCGGCTGCGCCGTCATCACCGTGGCGGGTGCCGCCGCCGGCGCGGCGGTGTCGGTGACCGGTGCGGTGGTCAGCACCGGCGTCAAGGTCACCGGCAAGGTGGTCGAGAAGACGATCGACGTGATGGTCCCGGACTCCGACGAGTGAGCCACTGAAGCGGTCGGCCGCACAGCCCGTTCGGCTACCATCCCCGTCGGGAAAAACGAACTGACGGGGGAAGGAATGAGCAGCGTTCCACAGGACAACCGCTACGCGCCGCCGGCTGCGCATGTCGAAGACGTGGGGAATGAAGGCGCCCTGGAGTTGGCCGGGCGAGGCACACGACTCGGCGCTGCGTTGATCGACGTCGCGATCGCCATGCTCGCCGTCTGGATCGTCACGCTGGTCACGCCCTGGTCGCCGTGGGACGAATCGGACACGCTCTTCGCGACCACCGCCGCGCACGCTGCCTTCGGCTATGTGCTGTTCATCGCCATTCAGGGCTACTTCCTCGCCACCCGGAGCCAGACCGTCGGCAAGATGCTGCTGGACATCCGCATCGTGCGCAGCGACGGCACACGCGCCTCCTTCGGGAGGCTGGTCGGGCTGCGCTACGGGGTCGGCGCGCTGGTCTCGATGTTCCCGTGGATCGGCCAGCTCTACAGCCTGGTCGACGTGCTGCTGATCTTCCGCGAGTCGCGCAAGTGCCTGCACGACAACATCGCCGACACCATCGTCGTCAAAGGCTGAACCCAGCCTTGCGGCCGCGGTCGTGACCATGCGCGTGTCGCTGGACACGCTGTTCACGGCAGAAACGCCGGAAGGCATCGCGCTGGCGCTGCGGCCCGCCGGGGTGGTCGCGCGCTTCTACGCTTTTGCGATCGACACGTTGATCCGCGCGGCGCTGGTGTTCATCGCGATGGCCGTGCTCAGCGCGCTCGGCCGGCTCGGGCTGGGCCTCTTCCTGATCGTCTACTTTCTGCTCGAATGGTTCTACCCGGTGGTCTTCGAGCTCACGCTGGCGGGCGCCACGCCGGGCAAGCGAGCACTCGGCCTGAAAGTGGTGATGGACACCGGGCTGCCGGTCACTCCCGCCGCGTCGCTCGCGCGCAACCTGCTGCGCGCCGCCGATTTCATGCCCGTCGCCTACGGCTTCGGGCTGGCCGCGATGCTGATGCGAAGCGACTTCAAGCGCCTGGGCGACATGGCGGCCGGCACGCTGGTCGTGCACGCACGGGCGATCAGCCTGCACGGGCCGCTGCCGAGCGCCGAACCCGCGGCGCCGGCGCGGCCGCTGGCGCCGCGGGAGCAGGCCGCCGTCATCGCCTGGGCCGGCCGCAGCACGCGTCTGACCGAAGCGCGCCACGCCGAGCTGGCGCAGCTCGCGGCACCGGCCATCGCCGCGGCGGACAGCGCGAGCCACGATGCGCGGCCGCGCCTGTTGGGCGTGGCGCAATGGCTGCTGGGCCGACGATGACGCCGCTGCAGTTCGAGTCGACCTATCACGCGAAGTGGGACGCGCTGGCACGCGCCATCGCCGAGATCGAAGGCAAGGCACCGCCGGCGGATGCCGCCGACGCTGTGGATCATCGGCTCGACCCGGCGCAGGTTGCCGCGCTGTACCGCGCCACCTGCGAACACCTCGCGCTCGCCCGCTCGCGCAACTACCCGGTCCATCTCACCGAGCGTCTCGACGACCTCACCGCCCGCGCGCACCAGATCGTCTACCGGCCCCCGCGGCGCGGCGCGGCGGGGCTCGCACGGCTGTTTCTCGTGGACTTCCCGCAGGCGGTCCGCGCGCACGGCGCCTGCCTGTGGGTCGCCGCGCTGCTGTTCACGGTGCCGCTCGTCGCGCTCGGCATCCTGACCTACCTGGATCCCGGCTTCGTGCTGTCGGTGCACGACGTCGAAGCCGTGCAGCGCTACGACCGCATGTACGACGACGGCAGCGAGCCGCTCGGTCGCGACCGCGGCGCCGACGCCGACTGGGCGATGTTCGGCTTCTACATCATGAACAACATCTCGGTGGCCTTCCGATGCTTCGCCGGCGGCGTGTTCCTCGGCCTGGGCAGCGTGTTCTTCATCGCCCACAACGGCGTGCTCGCCGGCTCGGTCGCCGGCTACCTGACGGCACGCGGCTTCGGCGAGAACTTCTATTCCTTCGTCGTCACGCACGGCGCCTTCGAGCTGACCGCCATCGTCGTGGCCGGCGCGGCCGGCCTGTCGCTCGGCCGCGCGCTGCTGGCTCCCGGGCGCATGACGCGCGTGCAGGCGCTGGCGCGGGCCGCCACCGCGGCGGTGCCGCTGATCTACGGCGTCATCGCGATGCTGATCGTCGCGGCCGCGATCGAGGCGTTCTGGTCATCGTCGCGCGTGGTGCCGCCCGAAGTGAAGTACGCCGTCGGCGGGCTGTGCTGGGTCGTCGTGCTCGCCTACTTTGCATGGCAGGGCCGCCCCGCTGCCACGAGGGAGCGGTCGCGTGCAGGTTGATGCGCTCGCCATCACGCTGAGACCCCGCCCGATGCTGGAGGCGGCCGATCTCGGCGTGCGCCTGGTGCAAGCGAGCGCCCGGTCGGTGTGGGCGAGTGTCGTGCCGGTTCACCTCGCCATCGTCGCGCTGGCGCTCGCGACCCTCGGGATCGGCGGCTGGCTGCCGGGTCTCGTCATTTTCTGGCTCAAGCCCTGGCTGGACCGCAGCC